>NTKC01000033.1 GCA_002456995.1 Candidatus Thioglobus sp. MED-G25
AGAATACCCGCAACTACAAGAGCGAGACCGATAGGTGTTACCGCAAACAAAGAGAAGGTCGCCATCGGTGCGACACCATCTGGCAGTGTGGAGTTTGATGACTCGATCAGATCGTTGAGTAAGATAAGCGGACTAGACCCAACCATGGTGATCGTCCCACCAAGAATTGCGCAAAAGCCCATAGGCATAAGCAGTCTTGAGATGGGGAGGTTTCCACGTCTTGCAATACGTGTTACGACAGGTAAAAACAGTGCTGCTGCCCCAATATTCTGCATAAAACTTGATATCACACCTGCAGTCACAGAGATGATACTGATCACTCGAACTTCCGCCTCACCACCGTATTTGAGGATCTTGCCGGCTAACTGACTCATGATTCCTGTTTTATCAAGCCCGGCACCGATGATCATCACCGCAATAATTGAGATCACTGCGTTACTCGAATATCCGTCAAACAAGTGCTCTAGTGGAACGAGACCGCTGTAACCCGGTACCAAACTGGTCAATCCCAGCAGCACCATAATTGAAACAGCTGCAACATCAACACGGACAACTTCGGAAACAAACAAAAAGATGGTAAGGCCGAGAATCAACATCACCGCGATCATTTCACCGGTGAGCGATAATGACTCTGTCAAAAACGATCTCTCTATGAGGAGGTGGTGGGTACGAATCGCCGTCTTCGGCGACGATTTAACCCAGTCAATCCACTATACCATAGCCATGACAAAAAACGATAATTAAAGCGACAACACGACTCAGCAATCGTCCTGGATATCGGATAACTCGTCCCCAATTTCCGGGGTTCGCTCGGTTACAGCAGTGGTATAGATCTCTTCGCGTTGAATCGCGACTGACTTGGGCGCATCGATGCCGATTCGAACTTGATTACCTCGAACACCTAATACTGTAACCGTAATATCATCACCCAGTTTCATCGCCTCACCCACCCGACGGGTCAATATCAGCATGCTGTCCCCCTAAGATGATTCGTAGCCAACAGACATCACGGACTTCAACTGATCGATTTCTTGAGTTCAGTCGACCGCAGTTGCGTCCAGGATCTCTTCATGTGTTTCAACTTCCAGGCCAAAAGCCTTATGCAATGCACGTACGGCAAGCTCAACGTAACGATCAGCCACACCGATTGAAATCTTGATCTCTGATGTTGAAATCAGTTCGATGTTAATTCCCTCGGTCGCCATAGCCTCAAACATGGTCGACGCTATCCCCGCATGTGAGCGCATACCCACACCGACTATGGAAATTTTTGCCAGTTGATCATCCCCGACGACTTCTCGCGCTTTTAGCTCGGCAGAAATCTTCTCCAGAATCGACCGTGCGCGTGGATATTCACTGCGATTAACCGTAAATGTTAGGTCTGTCGTCCCATCCTGGGCGACGTTCTGAATAATCATATCTACATTCACATGTGCGTCGGAAATCTGACCGAATATTGTAGAAGCTACACCAGGTTGGTCCGGTACGCCACGTATCGTGAGTTTTGCCTCATCCCGGTTGTAGGCTATTCCTGCAATTAAGGGCTGTTCCATCTTGTTTACCTCATATGTTATCAGCGTGCCTTTGCCCGACTCGAACGAAGACAAAACCCTGAGCGGCACCTTGTACTTGCCGGCGAACTCTACCGAACGTGTCTCAAGAACCTTGGCGCCCAGGCTGGATAATTCCAGCATCTCTTCCACGGTAATCTGCTCCAGACGTCTGGCTTCGGGAACGATTCTTGGGTCAGCGGTATAGACACCGTCTACGTCGGTGTAGATACGGCACTCATCAGCCTTTAGCGCCGCTGCCATCGCGACAGCGGTCGTATCCGAACCACCTCTGCCCAGCGTGGTGATATTGCCTTCCCGGTCTACGCCCTGGAAACCAGCAACCACCACGACATTACGTTGTTCAATGTCGGTCCGCACCATGTCCGCATCGATATCCAGAATTCTGGCTTTACCGTGGACATTGTCGGTCAGTATTCGGACCTGTCCTCCGGTATAGGACCGCGCCGGTACGTCAAGTTTGTGAAGCGCCATGCTCAACAGGGCAATAGTGACCTGCTCACCAGTGGATATCAGCACATCAGTTTCGCGGGCATCCGCCTCTGGATCGATATCACGTGCGAGCTCCAGCAACCGATTTGTCTCTCCTGCCATAGCGGAGAGCACGACAACCAAGTCATCACCGGCACGGTGCGATGCAGCCACGCGATCTGCAACTGCGCGAATCCGTTCGGACGTACCAACAGAGGAACCGCCGTATTTTTCTACGATTAGAGGCATCAGAACCAGGTGCGTGCTTTACAGTGGGGCGCGAATTAAAGCGGTTTTCCAGAGTGAGGTAAAGCCCTGAGCCCATACGGAGCTAATTATTGCGCCAAATCAGCGGGTTTAGGAAGAATCAGTGGATCAGGTGGTCGATCCATTCAGCACCAGAGCGGTTGAAGCACTTCATTCTGTAGGCGACAGCTTGTCTGGCACAGCAGCCAGTGCAGCATCTAATGCACTGGCATCGCTGCCACCGCCCTGGGCCATATCTGCTTTACCGCCGCCTTTTCCGCCAACCATCGGCGCCAACACAGATACCAGACGGCCAGCATGATAGGTATCCACAAGGTCGCGGGTGACTCCCGCCAGTAACGTTACTTTCCCTTCATGCACACCACCAATCACCACCACACCCGAGCCCAATTTGTCACGCAGCCGATCTAGCATGACACGTAACCCTTTCACAGTCACACCGTCATGTCGTGCGACCAGTAGTTTGGTGCCATTGACCTCCTGAATCTGTTCGTCGAGCTGGTCGGTACTGCCCCCGGTAGCAAGTTGGGCTTGTAGCTGTTCAACCTTGCGCTCAAGCTCCTTCAATCGTCGCTGGATCTGGCTAGCCTTATCTTCAATCTCACCGGGGCCGGTTCTGAAGAGCCGTGCGACCCGAGCAAGGGAAGCACTCTGCTCGAGGACGTACTTCAAAGCAGCATCACCAGCCAATGCCTCAATACGCCTGATACCAGCGGCAATTCCTGACTCGGACACAATCCGAAACAAGCCGATATCGCCTGTGCGGGTAACGTGTGTGCCACCGCAAAGCTCAAGTGAAAATCCGCCCATGTCGACGACACGTACATCGTCATCGTATTTTTCACCAAAGAGCGCGGCCGCACCCTGTTCACGCGCATCATCCAGCGGCATGATTTCAGTAATGACCTCATCATTGGCTCGAACCTGCGTATTGACCAGCATCTCGATGTGTTCAAGCTGGTCTTTGGTGACCGCGTCGTTATGCGAAAAATCGAATCGTAAACGTTGCGGCTCAACCAGAGATCCTTTCTGCTGAACATGACTGCCCAGAACCTGCTGCAAAGCGGCGTGCAAAAGATGGGTTGCCGAGTGGTTGGCTGCTGTAGCAGCCCGCGCATGTTGATCCACACTAACTGTGACACTCTGACCCACATCGAGATGTCCTTGCGTGAGCACACCTTCGTGCGAAATTACCTTATGGGCAAGATAATGGGCACTGGCAACTTCGAACATGACACCTTTACTCTCAATACGAGCCACATCGCCAACCTGACCACCGCTTTCCGCATACACAGGGGTCGTATCAAGCACCACGGCCGACTGTTGCCCGCTTTCGAGTGATTGAACTTCCTCACCATTGGCAACCAGTGCAAGCACTGTTGCTTTACTTCGTAATTCTTCATAGCCCGAGAAGGTTGTACTTTGCTCGACACTGACCTCGATCGTCTCTGCCATCTGAAACTGGCTGGCCGCACGAGCCCGTGCCCGCTGCTCAGACATTGCCTGTTCGAAGCCGGTCATATCGACAGTAAGTCCTTTTTCACGGCAGTAATCCGCCGTGAGATCGACGGGAAAGCCGTAGGTGTCGTAGAGGCGAAAAGCAACATCGCCGGCGAGCACTGAACCCGACAGACTCCCAATTTCCTGATCCAGTATCCGGATGCCGTGCTCCAGCGTGTCGGCGAACCGGTCGCCCTCAAGCTTTAAGGTCTCTTCAACTCGAGACTGATCTGCGACAAGTTCCGGATAGGCATCACCCATCTGATCGACTAACGATGTGACCAGCTTATGCATAAACGGTTCAGTCGCACCCAATTGGTGTCCATGACGTATGGCGCGGCGGATTATTCGGCGCAATACATAACCCCGCCCCTCGTTAGAAGGTGTTACACCGTCGGTAATGAGAAAAGCGGTCGAACGGATATGGTCCGCAATCACTTTGAGTGAGTTGTGGTTTGTATCGTCGGTGCCCACGATCTGGGCAGATGCCTGAATGAGTGACTGGAAAAGATCAGTCTCGTAATTACTGTGTACACCCTGGAGAATCGCTGCCAACCGTTCCAGGCCCATCCCGGTATCCACTGAAGGTTTGGGTAACGGGGCATCTTTACCGCCGGTATCACGGTTGTACTGCATAAACACCAGATTCCAAATCTCAACATAGCGGTCACCGTCTGCATCAGGTGATCCGGGTGGCCCGCCGTCGACCTCCGGCCCATGATCATAGAAGATCTCACTGCAGGGCCCGCAGGGGCCGGTGTCTCCCATTGCCCAGAAATTATCACTGGCACCGATTCGAGCGAATCGCTCGGCCGGGATGCCGACATCGCGTAACCACAGGTCAGCCGCCTCATCGTCATCCTCGAAAACAGTGACCCAGAGTTTTTCCTCCGGCAAACCGTAACCGACTGTCAACAATTCCCACGCAAAGGCAATGGCCTCACGCTTGAAGTAATCACCAAAACTGAAATTGCCCAGCATCTCGAAAAACGTGTGATGCCGCGCTGTGTAGCCCACATTTTCCAGATCATTGTGCTTACCGCCCGCCCGAACACAGCGCTGGGAGGTCACCGCCCGATTGTAAGATCGCCTGTCCTGACCCAGGAAAACATCTTTGAACTGCACCATACCCGCGTTGGTAAACAACAAAGTAGGATCGTTATGTGGAACCAGCGGGCTACTAGCGACAACTTCGTGACCATTGGCCGCAAAGTAATCTAAAAATTTCTGCCGAATAGCACTGGTTTTCATGCGTTTATATCCACACCCGAATCGTCTCGCGCCAACGTGGCATGGTCCCACGATCCCATGACCCGACGAATGGCATCGGTACTGAAACCTCGCCGGTCAAGGTATTGTGCCCGTCTTGCCCACTCCTTGAAACTGCTTGCTTTAGAGCCTCCAAATTTTCGGTTGTGTTGAACACGGAGCAACTCGTCCCAGGCTACCTCGGCCGATGACAGTGTCTGCTCAATAATTTCGGCTGACACGCCTTTATCTTTGAGTTCCATAATGATCCGTTGCGGACCATAGCCAGTACTCACACGATGAGACATAAGCGCTTGTGCATAGCGGTGGTCTGAAACCAAATCTTCCGCCGCCAGGGAAGCGAGAAGGTCGCCCACAACATCACTGTCGTAGCCCCGTGCCGTGAGTTTGTTATGGAGTTCGGCACAACTGTGTTCGCGCCGGGTCAGCAAACGGAAAGCTGTGTCCCGGGCCCGGATCACCGGATCCGCGTCCAGTTGCCGCATCAGGCTTCGGCAGTCTCCGCTTCAGGCGCATCTGCAGTATCGATGGATGCTGCAGGTTTGAATGCCACCTCGTCGATCGGTGGAAGCCCCACATTAGTGCGAACCGTCTGCTCTATCGCCTGGGCAATATCAGGATTCTCACGCAAAAACTGACGCACATTATCACGGCCCTGACCAATTCGGTCACCACCATAGGAATACCAGGCACCGGATTTTTCTACAACCCCGTGATCAACACCCATGTCGATCAGTTCGCCTTCTTTTGAGATGCCTTCATTGTAGAGAATATCGAACTCACTCTGACGAAATGGAGGCGCGACTTTATTCTTGACCACCTTAACTCGCGTCTGATTTCCGAGAACCTCGTCGCCCTTCTTCACTGCACCGATGCGACGGATATCTAAGCGCACTGATGAGTAAAACTTAAGTGCATTACCACCCGTGGTGGTCTCAGGATTTCCAAACATCACGCCAATCTTCATGCGAATCTGGTTGATAAACACAACCATCGTATTGGATCGCTGGATATTGGCTGTAAGTTTGCGCAGCGCCTGTGACATCAGCCTCGCTTGCAGCCCTACATGATGATCACCCATATCTCCTTCGATCTCAGCCTTCGGTGTCAACGCAGCCACCGAGTCGACCACGATCACGTCGACCGCCGCCGACCGCACCAGCATGTCTGTTATTTCAAGCGCTTGTTCACCGGTATCCGGTTGAGAAATGAGGAGATCATCCACGTTCACACCCAGGCGCCCGGCATAAGCTGGGTCTAACGCATGTTCCGCATCGATAAAAGCACAGGTACCACCGAGCTTTTGCGCCTGCGCAATCACAGACAGCGTCAGGGTAGTTTTGCCGGAAGATTCCGGGCCATAGATTTCAACCACTCGACCACGGGGCAAGCCACCAATACCGAGTGCAATATCAAGGCCAAGCGACCCGGTGGAGATAGCTTGGATGTCTTTACCGACATCGGCATCGCCCAAGCGCATGACCGACCCTTTACCGAACTGCCGCTCTATCTGTCCCAGCGCAGCGGCCAGGGCTTTTTCTTTGTTGTCGTCCATATGTGGGACTCTCCTTGATCTCGTGTTCAATCCTTGTTTCACCGGCACGACACACTGGCCTGCCGATGTTCCCCAAAACTGTCCCAACCAAACCGACTTAGTCGTGCAAAGCACATCGATCGAAAACGATGTGATTATTTCATACTCGGCTCAAAGGGCCTAGCGAAGCACGTCACAAATCGGCGGTTTTAATCCGTATCGCTAGAAATTTCTCAGTCTGACTCATCGCGTATAAAACGGATCAGGCCACCCAGCGCTTCAACCACAGTCTGTGCCCGGACGGCCGCCCGATCGCCCTCAAAAAGGAAACGCTCGGTCCGCAGCGCACCGGATCTTAACGCCCAAGACACAAACACCGTGCCAACAGGTTTTTCGGCGCTACCGCCGTCCGGACCCGCAACACCCGTAACCGCAACGGCGACGTCGGCCAGACTGTGATCCAGACCACCCCGAGCCATGGCCCGAGCTACTGGCCCACTTACAGAACCATTTTCAATGATCAGCAAGTCCGGTACACCCACCAGCTCGTGCTTCGCCTCATTGCTGTAGGTGATAAACCCTCTTTCAAACCAGGCTGAACTACCGGCAACTGCTGTCACCGACTGTGCAATCCAGCCGCCCGTACACGACTCAACCGTGGTGAGCCGGGAACCTTGATCTTTTAATAGCTCGCCGACCTGCTCGGCCACACTACTGAGTCGGTTAGATTGATCCTTAGCCATTTGAGGTATCCGTTTTACAGTATCAGGGTTTGATTGTGCCAAACCTGTAGGCTCACAGGGTGAGTATGGCGTTCACGCTAAGCAGCGTGGTGACCTAAATTTTCCTATGATATTCTGAGCCAATGACCCGCAACACCCCCAAAATACCCCGCACTCAAAGCGCCGGTACCTGTGCTCTGATTCTTACCCTGCTATTGAGCCTAACCGGTGTTGCAATAGCCGCTGACGTCGAACGGGAACAGCGGTTGGTGACTGAGCTTGAAGCCAGCCTATTCGATGGCGAATTACAACGACTTTCAGCTGGAAAGGTCACTTTTACTGCCGTGGAACTGAGGCCCGACAGCACGGCAGTGCGCGGAAGTATCATCCTACTTCACGGCCGAGGTGTACACGCAGACTGGCCGGACAACATCGGCCCACTGCGTATGGCACTTGCCCAAAATGGCTGGCATACGCTTTCGCTTCAGATGCCAGTCCTGGAGAAATCCGCCAAGTATTTTGACTATCTAGCAATCCTGCCAGAAGCATTCCCCCGAATTGAGGCTGGAATCAAGCACCTCCTGACCGGCGGTCATCGCCCCATCGTTTTACTTGCGCACAGTTGTGGGGCCCACATGGCCATGGCCTGGCTCGAAGCAACCGCCGGAAGGCACGTCGACGCCTTCATTGGTATCGGCATGGGTGCGACTGACTATCGGCAGCCCATGCAGAGGCCTTTCCCGTTTGCAACACTCAAGATCCCGGTGCTTGATATTTATGGCTCCGAAGACTACCCCTCGGTACACCGCCTGGCACCAATTCGCCTGGAGAAAATCCAACTGGGCGGCCACCTTGGTTCGGCCCAGGTGGTTGTCGATGGCGCCGACCACGACTTCACAGCTTATACCAGTGCGATGGCCCAACCCATTTCTAGATGGCTGGATTCACTGACGTTTTAGTCGTAAGGATCACCCCGAAACGACCGTTCAGGCGCGTGCGCTGGGACCATAAGCAAGGTACATCAGATCGTTTTGTGCAAATCGTTCATAACGAAGAGCATGCACATCGATCGGCGACGGTTGCTCCAGAACCATCGCTGAAATAATTTCGCCTATGGCAGGCGACAACTTGAGACCGTGCCCTGAGAATCCCATTGCCAGGCACAGGCCCTCAATACCCGGTGCCCAGCCAAGTATTGGATGAAAGTCCGGCGTCACATCATAGGCTCCGCTCACGTTGGATAACACTGAAAAGTCCTTCAGCTGTGGAATACGCTCTTGAAATGCACGGCTGATTCGCTGGTGGTGACTCTGGTATTCCTGATCAGAAACCTCTATCCCGGGATCATCAACCAAAACAGGTGCTGGTGGGTAAGCTGCGACCAGCATACTGTGACCCCAATGCGGGCGCATCACCACATTGGAAACACCATCAGTGACACATCCAGAAATCGCTGACACCTGCTCAAGGATATCGATGTAGCTCATATCAAGACGATGTCTCTCCAACGGTACCTGCAAATCCAGGTCACTCAACAACTCCCTTCCCCAGGCACCCGTTGCGTTTACAACAATAGGCGCCTGAATAAACCCTCTGTCAGTGACCACGCCGGAGACCCGACCGGAGCGCGTCTCTATTGCGCTCACCGACAGCGGCGTCATCACCCTCACACCCCCAGCCTGCGCAGCCCCCAACCAGCTGAGCACCATCCGTGTCACATCGATATAACCACCATTGGGTTCGTAGCAGCCCCCTGTTAGCCCATCGACAGTCAGGCCAGGCTCGATATGCTTGATATCATCAGGTTCTACAAACCGGGTGTCTACACCCAGTCGCTGACCCAGTTTCACATTCCGTCTGAGCGCCTCGACCTGATTAGCCGCCACCAATAGCATGTAACCCATCCGAACATAACCAGGGTCACCATAACCTACTTTTTTGCTCCAGTTTTTGAGGGTGTCGAAACCGAGAATCGAGAGCTCAACCATCAGCTCATTCGAATAATGTTGTCGGATCTGACCGAAAGTACGCCCCGACATGCCCCCCACCGGCTGCCGAGCATCGACTACGATAATCTGCTTATCGGACTGACGACTGAGCTGGAATGCGATACTGGCACCCATGATACCGGCACCAATAATGACGATGTCGGCACGGGCAATCGCAGAATGATTCGGCATCAGAATTTCTGGGGATTGGTTAGATGACGGCAGTGAGCCGCCGGCATAAGCATGACTTCATACGAAAGCAGGCAGGTCACCCCGAAGAGTGGCGTCCCCAAGGGGATTCGAACCCCTGTTGCCGCCGTGAAAGGGCGGTGTCCTAGGCCAACTAGACGATGGGGACAGGACTTGGTGGAGCCGGACGGGATCGAACCGACGACCTCGTGAATGCCATTCACGCGCTCTCCCAACTGAGCTACGGCCCCGTAAAAGCGCAGTATTTTGCGCTCTAAGGCATTGACGGTCAAGCATTTTCAGCCATGCGCCGGTCGATAAACACAAGCGCACGATCAATTCGATCAACCGTTCTAGCTTTGCCAACAAGCAGCAGTGTCTCGTCAATCGGAGGCGTTGCCGCAGTGCCGGACACCGCAACGCGTAGCGGCTGTGCCAGCTTACCCAGTTTGGCATCGTAATCTTCTACGGTTGCCATCACCTGTGCGTGGATCAACTCAGCGCTCCAGGGTTCCACCACCGACAAGCGACTACGTACATCAGCCAGCATATCACGCGCGACGGGTCGGAGATGCTTCTGCGCTGCTTTGGTGTCGTAGTCTTCAAACTCAGAGAAAAAATATTCAGACTTATCTGCCATCTCATCGAGAGTTTGTGCTCTTTCTCTAAGTGCACTCACGACATCATCTACCGGTGGCCCACTGGACACATCTATACCACGATCCTTAAGTCGATCTGAAAGTAAAGACACCAATTGAGTCGAATCAGATGCTTTGATGTAGTGCTGATTGAGCCACTTGAGTTTGTCAACATCAAAAGCCGATGCGGCACGATTGACATCCTGAATATCAAAACTGCTGATCATTTCATCGAGTGAAAATATCTCCTGATCACCAGATGACCACCCCAGCCTGACCAAATAATTCAGCATGGCTTCCGGCAGAAAACCTTCACTACGGTATTGGAGTACGCTGACGGCACCATGACGCTTGGAAAGACGCTGTCCATCCCCACCTACGATCATGGGAACATGGACAAATATAGGCAGCGCTTCGCCGAGGGCCTTAAAAATATTAATCTGGCGCGGCGTGTTGTTGACATGGTCATCCCCTCGAATTACGTGTGTGATGCCCATGTCAATATCATCTACGACTACAGCAAAGTTGTACGTGGGTGTGCCATTCGCCCTGGTGATCACTAGATCATCCAACTCTTCATTACTAATGACGATCTGGCCTCGTATCGCATCATCAAACTGTACTGACCCCTCAAGGGGATTCTTAAACCGGATTACCGATTCCACATCTAGTCGTTCAGGATTGTGTTGATCCCGGCAGTGGCGGTTGTAGCGTGGTTTAATCCCCTGAGCCCGCTGCTCCTCACGCACTTTATCCAACTCTTCTCTGGTGCAATAACAGCGGTAGGCCTGCCCGACATCCAGCAGTTGATCGATGACTTCTTTATAACGCTCAAGACGGTCGCTCTGGTAGATCGGGCCCTCATCGTAATCCAGCCCCATCCATGCCATCCCGTCAAGAATCGCCTGGACCGATTCATTGGTCGATCGCTCCTTGTCTGTATCTTCGATTCGAAGGACAAACGTACCACCACAGTGACGGGCGTACAGCCAATTAAACAAAGCGGTACGGACTCCACCGATATGGAGGTAGCCTGTAGGGCTAGGGGCAAAACGGGTACGAACAGACATCGGCATAGATCTCTTGCTATTCAGCGTACGAACCTAATTATAATAAGTTACCTGAAGGCCGGTCTTTTTTGATGCCGGTTACTGCAGGGGCGCGTAGCTCAGGGGGAGAGCACTGTCTTCACACGGCAGGGGTCGCTGGTTCAAATCCAGCCGCGCCCACCATTTTCCACTGCTTTTAGGCCATTTTTACTGGCCTATTCTATCCATGATGTTGCTTGCCACACATAGGTACACACTTTGGAGGCAATATCATGGCCAGTATCAGAATGCGCGATGGGAAATATCAGGTCAACATCAGGCGTAAGGGATACCCCACCGTCACTAGAACCTTTACGAGTCGAAGAGCGGCGAAGAGTTGGTCAAAGACTACTGAGATTCAAATGGAGCGTGGAGAGTTTAATCCGCATTCCAGCATTACTGTTGACGAGTTGATTAAGAGGTACACAAAAGAAGTAGTTCCGAAATTTAAAGGTAGCAACCCTGCCCTGTATCGCTGTAAAACCTTGCGGCGATTACTTGGAAAGCATCGAGTGGCAGAACTCACCCCTGCGACACTAGCATCCTATCGTGACGAGAGGTTACAGACCATACAACCCAACTCTCTGAGAAGAGAATTCGGTTTACTGTCAGCGGCAATCAATACCGCCGCAATAGATTGGGGTATTTCCATACCATCAAACCCTGTCCAGTTTGTCAGAGTTCCAAAGTTTGACGATAGACGCGACAGAAGATTGGAAGATGGAGAAGAAGAGCGATTATTGGATACCGCCCCACCCCAATACCAACGCTACATCATCTTAGCGATAGAAACTGCCATGAGGCCACTTCCAGATTGTTTGAAAAGGGATTCAGCATTGTTGAAGTTGCATCCATTACAGGCCATGAAGATTTAAAGATGCTAAAACGCTATACGCATTTAAGAGCAGAGAATTTAGTTAAGAGGTTGGGTTAGCGTGGGTTGCTTTGAGGAATTCGCCGGTCATTTTCTGTAATCTTTTTTGCGTGGGTTAATGCCAACTGCTTCCTCTGGAGTAAGTCCCTGTTTGTTTAATGCTTAACCTTAATAAATAAGCTAGGTAATATGACGAAAAATTATTGGCAGGATTTCTTATGTTAACAATATTACCCCCTGAAACGTTTAAAACTATCCCATGGAAAAACGGCTTAGGTCATACAACTGAATTGGCCATTAATAGCGGCGGAAATTTAGATAACTTTGATTGGCGATTAAGCATCGCCAGCGTAGTAAATGATGGCGATTTTTCCAATTTTTCAGGTTACCAGCGCAATTTAGTATTGATAGAGGGCGAAGGACTGATATTGGATCATCGTAATGGTGATATTGACAAGCTAACGAATTTATTAGACATCGCCCATTTTGATGGCGGTAGTAAAACCTACGGTAGTTTAGTTAACGGCGGTATCAAAGACTTCAACATAATGACCAATAAAAATTCATTTACTACTGAAGTTAATTGCTATATAAAACAACACAGC
>NTKC01000004.1 GCA_002456995.1 Candidatus Thioglobus sp. MED-G25
GGCCAACCTTGGATTGCGGTAGAGCGTCGCCTGCCTGTCTGGGATGATAATGCTCTTCGATTGCCCTTCCGATCGCTTTCTTTTCGCCGTCATGAATTGCGTAGTAGCGGCCCATGACGCCTTGCAAATCCGGAAATTCACCGACCATATCGGTGACTAGGTCGGCTTTGCACAGTTGAGCTGCTCGTTGACAGTTGTCGGCGTCTTCGCCAAGTAGTCTGGCGAGATGCCCGGCGAGCTCGACCAGTCGATCCGTTTTATCCCACAGGCTTCCCAGTTCATGATGGAATGTAACGCTCTCGAGATCGGCGATACGGGATTCGAGTGTTCGTCTACGGTCTTCATCCCAGAAAAAGCGCGCGTCCGAAAGGCGGGCCTGCAGCACGCGTTCATTTCCTTGACGGACCCGGGCTGGTTGTTTGCTGCGAATGTTGCTTACCGTGATGAACTTGGGCAACAGCTGTCCCCGTTCATCGACAAGGTGAAAATATTTTTGATGGTCGCGCATGGCACAAATCAGTATTTCCGCGGGGATCTGCAGAAACGCCGGTTTAAAACTGCCCAGCAGTGCGTGGGGTTTTTCCACCAGGCCGGTCACTATCTCCAGCAGAGCAGTATCGACTACCGGGACTCCACCAGCTCGTTGTCCCAGGCGTTTTATCTGTGTCTCGATCATCGACCGACGGGCGGCAAAATCAGCGATGACGTGGCCTGAGTTTTTCAAGCATTCGCTGTAACTGTCGGCTGATGTGAGTGGCACCGGGGTTGTACACATGAAGCGGTGGCCGTGGCTGGTGTTACTCGACGGCACCCCGAAGATCGAGCAGCGAATGATCTGCCGGCCGTGCAACACCACCAGCCAGTGCACCGGCCGGACAAACTCCGCAGTTCCAGACCCCCAGCGCATCATTTTGGGTATTGGCAACGAAGTCAGAGCACTTTCGATGCTCTCCGGTACGAGGTCACGTGCGAGCGCCCCAGGCTGCAATGTCCGGTGCACGAGCCACGTGCCCTTGTCCGTTTCATTTTGAACCAGCTGGTCAACGGTCACCCCGCAAGATCCCGCAAACCCGGTTGCCGCGGCAGTCGGTAACCCTGCCGCATCGAATGCTTTGGTTAATGCGGGCCCACGACGTTCAGAAATTCGGTCGGGTTGGCGGCGTAAAACCGCCGGTATTGTTACCGCAAGACGACGGGGGGTTGCGTACCAAACCGGCATGGCATCAGCCACAAGAGCGTGCTCCGAGAGGCGCTTGGCCAGGGCCGTGGCAAATGCCTCACCGAGGCGGGCGATTGCTCGTGGCGGGAGTTCTTCAGTGCCCACTTCCACTAGAAGTGTCGCTGCACTAGAACGTTTGGCTTTAGACAGCGTGTGAGTCATCGTTATGATCTAAGCCGCGCGGGAAGCCGAGTTGTTGCCGACGCTGATAGTAGTTTTCGGCCACACCTCGGGCGAGTGTACGAACCCGGCCAATGTAGCGCGCTCGCTCGGTCACACCAATTGCGTGTCGTGCATCCAAAAGATTAAACGTATGAGACGCCTTGAGTACCTGTTCGTAAGCCGGCAGCGGCAGGTTCACCTCAAGCAGCTTGAAGCAGGTATTCTCGCAAACATCAAATTGATGAAGCAGCGCTGAGACATCGGCGTGCTCAAAATTATAGGCGGATTGCTCGACTTCATTTTGCCGATAGAGGTCACCATAGCTGAATTGAGCATTCCAACTCAGGTCGAAGATGTTGTCTTTGCCCTGCAGCAAAAGCGCGACGCGTTCCAGTCCATAGGTGATCTCACCGGTGACCGGGCGGCAGTCCATCCCGCCGACCTGCTGGAAATATGTGAACTGAGACACCTCCATCCCGTTTAGCCACACCTCCCAACCCAGGCCCCAGGCTCCGAGTGTCGGTGATTCCCAGTCATCTTCTACAAATCGGATGTCATCGCGTAGAAAGTCTATCCCCAGAGTTTCTAAGGACCCCAGATAGCGTTGCTGGAAGTCGTCCGGTGATGGTTTCAGAACTACCTGAAATTGAAAATAATGCTGCAGACGGTTGGGGTTTTCACCGTAGCGGCCATCGGTAGGTCGGCGTGAAGGTTGAACGTATGCGGCACGCAACGGCTCAGGGCCGATTGCGGCAAGGAAAGTGGCCGTGTGAAACGTACCCGCACCGACCTCAAGGTCGTAAGGTTGCAAGATCACACAGTCCTGCGCGGCCCAGTAATTCTGGAGGCGCAGGATAAGTTCCTGAAAATGCACGGGAAGAGCCCCCTCTGGTAGACGCTTTGATACCGAAGAGATTATAACGGTAGCGCTTGGTACTGTCGCAGCAGTACAGTCAGGGGTACCGGTGACCCCGTCGGTAAGTTGGTAAAATTGCGCTGTGTCAGCGCGGAGAAAACAATGACGACCAATGCTCAGACTCAAGCAAAAGCTGTGGCCCTGATTTCAGGCGGGCTGGATTCGATGCTGGCCGCGCGTGTCGTGAAGGACCAGGGCGTGCATGTTGAGGGGATTAATTTCTTTACCGGGTTCTGCGTTGAAGGACACACACATGCCATTCGAAACCACGATCGTAAGCGCCCAAAACGCAACAATGCGCTATGGGTAGCCGAGCAACTGGGCATAAAACTCCACATTATCGATGTCATCGAGGAATATAAGGATGTGGTGATTAATCCCCGACATGGTTACGGCGCCAATCTGAATCCCTGTCTAGACTGTAAGTCGTTCATGGTCGGAAAAGCTCGACAATGGATGCAAGCACACGGGTTTGATTTTATTGTTACTGGCGAAGTTGTGGGCCAAAGGCCTATGTCGCAAAGACGCGAAACCTTCCCGGTTGTGCAGCGGGAATCAGGTGCCGGCGATCTGTTGTTGCGGCCGTTGTGCGCGAAACTTCAACCCCCCACGGCGGCTGAACGCAACGGCTGGGTGGATCGGCAGTCGCTCTATGATTTCAGTGGCCGCAGCCGAAAACCACAGATGGCATTGGCGGCGGCCCTAGGGATCGAAGATTACGCGCAGCCGGCCGGAGGCTGCTGTTTTCTCACCGATGCAACTTACTCTCGAAAGCTCAACGATTTGTGGCAATCCAGGGGTGAGAAAACCTACGAACTCGATGACATTATGCTGTTGAAGGTTGGCCGACATATCCGCCCCCGACCCCATTTCAAATTGATCATCGCCAGAGACGCAGGAGAAACCAATTATCTGCAAGGTTACAGGCATCGATTCAGTCATCTGACGATGACTAGCCACAATGGTCCGCTGACGCTGATCGAAGGTGATCTCAACGAATCAGAATTGCAACTCGCTGCCGGTATTGCTGCACGCTTTGGTCAAGGCCGTGACCAATCTCGGGTTACTTTCGAGTTTGTCATCGGTAAGGCTGATCCGACTTCCTTGTCGGTCCGGCCACTTATGGTTTCCGAGATCCCAGCTCAGTGGTACGTATGAGCCGGCACATCCTGGACGCCAGAAATCTGTTGTGCCCGATGCCAGTAATTCGCACGCAGGATCGTGTAAAAGTACTGGATGATGGCGACATACTTGAAGTGCGGTGTACAGATCCGGGCGCATTGAACGACATCCCTGCCTGGTGTCGCGTCCATGGTCACCAGCTGATTGAGACAAAAGAGGAGGCCGATGAAGTTGTAATAATTCTCAGCGTTAAAACGACATCGGCCACATAATTTAGTGTTGGGCAATTCTAGTGCACAATAATAGTGCATAATTTGGTTTATGTTGCACCATATTGGTGCGTATTTATCGAAGTAACTATAATACCTTGCGACTTTAAGTGGAACAGAACGTATTCGTTCCAACAGACTCGGCTTCCACAGCCGTGATTCCAACATGCGGCTGTAGGCGCCGCTATAAACCAAAGCGAGGTAATAGAAGATGTCACCGGCCGATGCCCTAAAGATGATTCAGGAGAGTAAAGCGAAGTTTGTTGACTTCAGATTCACTGATACCAAAGGCAAGGAACAACATGTCTCCATGCCAGCTACTGTAGTCGACGAAGAAACATTCGAAGAAGGCAAGATGTTCGACGGCTCTTCGATCGCGGGTTGGAAAGGAATCAATGAGTCAGACATGATTCTTATGCCCGATGCTACAACTGCGGTGATCGACCCCTTTATGCAGGATACAACCGTACTGTTGCGGTGTGATGTGGTGGAACCGGTGACCATGCAGGGTTATGACCGAGATCCTCGATCGATCGCCAAACGCGGCGAAGCCTACCTCAAATCCACAGGTATAGGGGACGAGGTATTTTTCGGTCCTGAAGCAGAATTTTTTATCTTTGACTCAGTAAAATGGTCCAATGAGATGAGCGGGGCTTCTTACAATATTGAATCTGTGGAAGCCGCGTGGAGCTCAAATAAGGATTATGAAGATGGTAATACTGGCCATCGACCAGGTGTTAAAGGGGGTTATTTTCCGGTGCCACCGGTTGATTCGTTGCAGGATGTTCGTTCAGCGATGTGTTTGGCCATGGCCGATATGGGGCTTGATGTCGAAGTGCATCACCATGAGGTCGGTACAGCTGGGCAGGGAGAGATCGGGACTCGGTTCGATACGCTAGTTAAAAAGGCTGATCAGCTACAGATATACAAGTATTGTGTGCACAACGTTGCCCATGTGCATGGACTGACGGCGACTTTTATGCCTAAGCCGCTGGTGGGTGACAATGGTTCGGGTATGCATGTTCACCAATCGGTGTTTAAAGCCGGTGAAAACATGTTTGCTGGTGACGCATATGGCGGGCTGAGTGAGGCCGCGTTGTATTACATCGGTGGGATATTCAAGCACGCCCGTGCGCTTAACGCCTTTACCAATGCGAGCACCAATAGTTACAAACGTCTGGTACCCGGATTTGAGGCGCCGGTCATGCTAGCTTATTCTGCACGTAACCGGTCGGCATCCTGTCGGATTCCGCATGTGTCAAACCCGAAGGGCCGGCGCATAGAGATCCGCTTCCCCGACGCTACTGCCAACCCCTATCTGGCGTTTACGGCCATGATGATGGCGGGATTAGACGGCATTCACAACAAGATTCACCCTGGGGAATCACTCGACAAGGATTTGTACGATCTACCGCCTGAGGAAGAAAAAGGAATCCCAACGGTCGCTCACTCCCTAGATGTTGCTCTGGAAGCGTTATCTGGAGATCGTGATTTTCTCAAGGCTGGTGGCGTCATAATGGATGACACGATTGATGCCTATATCGAACTTAAAAGTGAGGAAGTTCAGCGCTTGTCACAGGCCACACATCCAGCAGAGTTTGAGATGTATTACAGCGTTTGATTACTCAGCCGGACGAAGAGTCCTGGGTCAGGATGTCTTCTACTCGGTGCTAAATATGGGTTATTGCGATAAAAAAGTTTGACCGTGAAAGCATCACCCCCTGCTGACGAGATCCTCGATAGTCTTACGACGACCATCTTGCTCGTGGAACTTGATGGTACGGTTCACTATGTCAATGGTGCTGCAGAGGCAGTGTTGGCAACCAGTGCGGAACGAGTACGTGGCAGACGAGCCCACGATCTGTTGGGAATCGGTGCTCCCCTCCAGGTAGCACTGGCAGCCACCGAGGAGAATCGCTCGACCACATTACGTGAACTGACTCTCAAACAGTTTATAGGCGGACAATCATTGGTTGTTGACTGTACAGTGTCTCCGTTTGGCTGGGATGGAGCCGAGAAGCTAGCTCTAATCGAACTGATACGGGTTGATCAGCTATCGCGCTTTACGGCGGAAGCGCGCTCACAGGAGCGACATGCGGTGACCACCATGTTGACCGATCGTTTGGCACACGAAATTAAGAACCCGCTTGGGGGTTTACGTGGTGCAGCCCAGCTTTTGGATAGGGAGCTGTCAGACCGAGAGTCGAAAGAATATACCCGGATTATCATTCATGAAGCAGACCGACTAAGTGCGCTGGTCGATCGGATGATGGGTCCGTTCACAGCACATAAGAAGACTTGGTTTAACCTGCATGCGGTACTAGAGCACGTGCGAAGGCTCACGCTCGCTGATGTTCAGGAAGGTTTGACAATCAGCCGGGACTACGATCCTAGTCTCCCAGAGATAATGGGCGATCGAGAACTGCTAGTTCAGGCGGTGCTCAACATAGTTCGTAACGCTGTACAGGCTATGGGCGGACGAGGGGAAATAGGCTTATTGACACGGATACGACGTCAATTCACCTTAGGCAATCGTTGCCACCGCCAGGTCCTGGAAGCCCTCATCAGCGATAACGGTCCAGGGATTCCAGCAGACATACGAAAAAATATATTTTTCCCAATGGTGTCCGGTCGGACGGGCGGGGCCGGGCTGGGCCTTTCAATAGCGCAGGATATTTTGTCTCGCCATGGCGGTGCGATCGAGTGTGTAAGTCAACCGGGTGACACAAAGTTCTTTTTGTATTTGCCGGTGGTGGAATAAGCGTGAGCGGCCAACCTAGCGTATGGATCGTGGATGACGATGCGTCCATTAGATGGGTACTCGAAAAAGCGTTGAGTGGCGCTGGGTGGGGGACGACGGTGTTTGACAATGCTAGTGACGTCCTACGCCAGGTCCATTCCGACAATCCAGATGTAATCATCACCGATATCCGTATGCCTGGGACCGATGGACTAGAGCTGCTTCGGTATCTGAATGATCGAACACCGTCTTTACCGGTCATTGTTATGACAGCGCACCCAGATCTCAAGGATGCCCTGTCAGCCTACAGACCAGTTGCTTTTGAGTATCTTGCCAAGCCGTTTGACCTCGACGAGGCAGTAGGCCTTGTGCGCCGTGCACTTGAAAAACAAAGTAAGACACGATCACTCGATGCTGCTCCATCTGTGGAACATCCAAGTTGGGAACAACAACTAGAAAACGTAGTGCAGAGAAGGCTGGGCCAGGGAAAAATTGGAATCCTCGACGAGATCGGCCCGCAATTTGAGCGGGTGCTGTTGCAGACGGCGTTGTCATTTACCCACGGGCGAAAACAGGAGGCGGCCCGTCGCTTGGGCTGGGGGCGAAACACGCTGACCCGTAAATTAAAAGAACTGCAGCTAGACTGATGCCCCGCATTAACGCTGGACTTTGGCAATAAACTCGACGATCGACTGGCATGCTGTGGTTCGATTTTCCGTCTCGGTCAGGCCCGATCTTTTTCGTGGTTTGAAGCTGTGGTCGCCATCAGTCAGCCAGCTGAATTGGATCGAACGGGACAGCCGCCAGCTATCCGACTCAACTCTGTGGCCAAAGACATCGCGTTCGCCCTGACAGACCAGCATGGGAATGTTTAAGTCTTCGAGATGTTCAGTACGCAGTTTGTCGGGTTTACCCGGTGGGTGAAAGGGATAACCTAGGCAGACGATGCCATCGACCTTTTCATCTTTGGCAACGATGCTGGCGATGCGCCCGCCCATCGATTTTCCACCGATAAAAAGCCGGCGGGGCGGTGCCGAGGATCGGCGAACAAAATTAATTGCTTGTTGCCAGGTTTCTATTAGAACAGCAGCCCGGTCGGGCGGGCGTTTTATTCCAGTCGAACGGCGCGTGACCATGTAGGGGAAGTCGAACCGGCAAATAACTAGCCCACCTGCGAGTTCCGGGCCGGTCAGTGATTGTGCAAACCACTCCATGAACTCCGAGTCGGAACCCGCACCAGCACCATGGGCCAGAATCAGCACCGCCGCTGCCTGATCAGGTCCGTCTCGAATAATGTGCATGGGTTGGGTTGGGCGAAACGCCTGATTTGTGCGATCGTTGTTCGGATCGTGCGGCATACAGCAAAAGATGAATGAGACAAATTATACTGGCCAGCCAACTTAGGGCTAATTCCGACTGGAACAGGCGCCACAGCATCACGGGAGACGAAATCGATGGGACATCTGGACGGAAAAATTGCTTTGGTGACCGGGGCCAGTGCGGGTATCGGCGAACAAACGGCGCGCACCCTCGCTAATGCTGGTGCGCGGGTGATCTGCGCGGCCCGTCGGTTGCCGCATCTTGAATCACTGGCCGCAGAGCTCGGTGACGCGGCCATTGCGCTGGAGCTCGATGTGACGGATGAAGATTCAGTCGCAAAGTTACTTGATCGCTTGCCCCGGGACTGGCGGGATATCGATATTCTCGTCAACAACGCTGGCCACGACATTGGCGGTCGTCGGCAATTTCACGAAGGGACTGCCAGTCAGTGGGCTGCCACGATTGAGACTAACGTCATCGGCCTCATGCGTGTGACTCGCACTGTGCTTGACTCCATGGTGGAGCGAAATACCGGCCATATTGTGAATATTGGTTCTGTCGCGGGTATCCAGGCGTACAAAGCCTGTGCTGCTTACGCAGCAAGCAAGCACGCAGTACATGGATTAAGCGAGACATTGCGTCTTGACTACGGTGCGACGGGTATCAAGGTCTCGGAGGTACTGCCTGGTATGGTGGAGACCGAATTTGCAGCCACCCGGTTTGGTGACGAAAAACTTGGTGAGGAGTACTACCGGGACTTTGGGGTTTGCTTGAAGCCGGAGGATATTGCCCGGTCGGTTCACTTCGTTCTCGATCAGCCCACAGAAGTGGTAATTGCTCAGATCGTAGTAGTACCAACTCGAAGGACACCTGACTCTTCCGTCGTTTAGTCGCTGACACCGGGATGCTCGAACAATTAGGTCAATCGATCTAATTGGGGCGTGTTGCAAATTCACAGTCTGTTCATTAGGTAGTCTAGATCAAGAATTCTGTAGGTAGTGCAGCCGTCTAGGAACTTGAGAAGTTGTGGCTAAATTGCGGTAGCTACTTGCTTAATTGACGTTCTTACATCTCTTATTTCTTGATGTACCGGATATTCTGTGACAGAATTCCGGCCTGCGATATGCTGGTCCGTAAAAGATTTTGTGGAGGCATAAGGCGCCTTTATGGCGCTGTCGTTTTTTCTGGTCTAGGTAATACGAAAATCGTTACTAGTCATAGGAATTAAATGCGCGAAGCTCGGTGCTTGTTGGAGTCTTTTAAAATAACTAGGAACAATTTAGAGGTACTGAACGCATGGTTCTAGTCATCGTCCTCATTGTATTGATTGTCGGCTCGGTGCTGTTTCATTTTCTGAGCCCTTGGTACTTGACGCCGATCGCGTCGAACTGGGGCATGATCGACGACACACTTACCATTACATTCATTGTTTGTGGTTTCGTATTTGTTGCTATCAACGCATTTATGGTCTACGCCATTTATAAGTATCGGTACCGCAAGGACCGTCGTGCGGAGTACGAACCAGAAAACAAGAAGCTCGAATGGTGGCTGACAGCGTTCACCACAGTTGGAGTTATCGCGATGTTGGCACCTGGGTTGTTTGTCTGGGCTAAATATGTAGAAGTTCCAGAGGATGCCATGCTCGTCGAAGCCATCGGACAGCAGTGGAACTGGACTTACCGCTACCCTGGTGCTGACGGTGTGTTAGGCACCGTGGATACACGCAATATCAATGGCACTAATCCGTTCGGGTTAGACCTGGACGATCCTAACGGCCAGGACGATATATTGGTCAGCGGTCCCGAGGTGCACCTGCCAATTGGTGGGCCAGTCAAGATGTTGTTGCGATCCAAGGACGTACTACATGATTTTTATGTGCCTCAGATCCGCGCCAAGATGGATCTAGTCCCAGGAATGATCACCTATTTCTGGTTTACGCCAACCAAAAACGGCGAATACGATGTACTTTGTGCGGAACTGTGCGGTTCAGGGCATTACAACATGCGTAGCCGCATGGTGGTGGAAGACGAGAACGACTTTCAAGCTTGGTTGCAGACTCAGCCTACCTTTGCCCAGATGCTGGCCGGTGCCGGGAGCACTTCGGGTGGATCTTTGATCGAGCAGGGTGAGCAGCTGGCCCGAAATCAAGGCTGCATCGCCTGTCACAGTTTGGACGGTAGCGCGGGTGTTGGCCCGACTTGGAAAGGACTTGTTGGTAAGAACGAGATCCTGGTCGATGGCAGCAGTGTGCTGGTTGATGACGATTATTTAAAGGAATCGATCGTCAACCCAAATGCTAAGCTTGTGAAAGGCTATGCACCGATCATGCCGCCAGCGCAACTAACTGAAGACCAACTCGATGCACTCATGGCTTATCTAAAGTCAGCTTCGGGTTGATAGTAGTTGGAATTTAGAGCTTAAACACATAATTCAATTTAGACATCACACGTAAAAGTTTAAGGGTATTTATCATGGCACTAACTGACGTCACACATGATGCGCAAGATTTTGTTCCACCAGCAGAGGTAGCAGAGGAGGAGCTGTATCACCCTAAAACTTGGCTCGGAAAATACGTTTTCTCCCAAGACGCGAAAATCATCGCGCTACAGTACTCCATCACGGCCATGGGTGTCGGCTTGTTAGCTTTGGTGTTGTCTGTACTGATGCGGGTTCAGTTAGCCTGGCCGGGTGCGGTGTCGTTCATCACTCCTGACGCGTACATACAGTTTGTGACCATGCATGGCATGATCATGGTCATATATCTATTGACAGCCCTTTTCCTCGGGGGCTTCGGAAATTACCTCATACCGCTAATGGTTGGCGCACGAGACATGGTCTTTCCGTATGTCAATATGATCAGTTATTGGATCTATTTGCTGGCGGTTTTGATTCTTCTAGCAAGCTTTTTCACACCCGGTGGGCCAACCGGATCAGGGTGGACACTTTATCCGCCACAGGCAATTTTACCTGGCACGCCAGGGTCCGGTTGGGGTATTACCCTGATGTGTATTTCGCTGGGAATTTTTGTTGTCGGTTTTACCATGGGTGGATTGAACTATGTCGTGACGGTTCTACAGGCCCGCGCCCGGGGTATGACACTGATGAGAATGCCCCTGACCGTGTGGGCGATCTTCACAGCCACGATACTGGCGTTGCTGGCCTTTCCGGCACTCTTGGTCAGTGCCATCATGATGAGTTTGGATAACCTGCTTGGCACCAGTTATTTTATGCCCGCCATTATTTCTTTAGGGCAACAGCTCGATCACTCTGGCGGTAGCCCGGTATTATTTCAGCACTTGTTCTGGTTTTTTGGCCACCCTGAGGTTTATATCGTCGCCCTTCCGGCGTTCGGTATTGTCTCTGAACTCCTCAGCGTCCATGCCCGTAAGAATATTTTTGGCTACCGCCTCATGGTTTGGGCGATCGTGGTTATTGGTGGCTTGAGTTTTGTTGTCTGGGCACACCACATGTACGTGAGCGGTATGAACCCCTACTTCGGGTTTTTCTTCGCGACCACGACATTGATCATTGCGGTGCCCACGGCAATCAAGGTCTACAACTGGGTGCTCACCTTGTGGCGCGGAAACATTCGACTGACCGTGCCGATGTTATTTGCGATCGGTTTTGTGTTTACGTTTATCAACGGTGGCCTCACGGGTATTTTTCTAGGTAACGTGATTGTGGACGTGCCGTTGTCGGACACCTATTTTGTGGTTGCCCACTTTCATATGGTAATGGCCGTATCGCCGATCCTCGCTGTATTTGGGGCTGTGTATCACTGGTATCCCAAGATCACAGGTCGTATGTTGAATGATGGAATGGGCAAGTTTCACTTCTGGGTGACCTTTGTAGGCCTCTATTGCATTTATTATCCGATGCACTACCTGGGCATCATGGGCGTGCCACGACGCTACTTCGCTAACGAAGGTTCTAATGGTTTGCCGGACTGGATTCCAGAATCCGCCCAAATGGTCAATGTTGGAATAACTATTGCAGCAATCTTAGTCGCGAGTACTCAGCTTGTTTTTCTGTATAACCTTTACCATAGCGCTACCCGTGGAAAGCCGTCGGGCGGAAACCCCTGGGGCGCGACAACGCTGGAGTGGCAGACAGCTGATACGCCGCCGACTCATGGCAACTTTGGTAAAGAGTTGCCATCGGTTTATCGTTGGGCGTATGACTATAGTGTGCCGGGTGCCGAAGAAGACTTTATTCCTCAGAACGTGCCTGCAAGCAAGAAAACCGGTCAAGCTACTTAGCTGTTCGATAAGTGATAGCTAAATTATTTATTTGACTTGGAGATAATCAACGCCGTGAGTGTTTTCAGGACTTTATCGACCAAACCTTGGGTGGCCGACCGTGGCTACATTTCCGATTCGCATGGATTTAGTTCGCCGACTGCAAAGGTGTTTCTGTCAATATTCCTGGGTGTTATTACAGCTGTTTTTGCATTGCTCACGGCGGCGTACTTTATTCGTATGGCCTACGCCGATTGGCAGTCGATCCCTGTCCCTGCGTTGTTGTGGCTAAATACAGCTATCTTGATACTGAGTAGTGTCGCACTGCAGTGGGCGCGTACTTCGGCCAGGCGTGAACAGGCCGTTGGTGTGCGCCGAGGGTTGCTGGTGGGTGGCGCGTTTGCATTTGCATTTCTAGTGGGCCAATTTTTGGTGTGGCGCCAACTGGGGTCGCTAGGTTATTTTGTCGATACTAATCCGTCGAACTCGTTTTTTTATCTTATTACTGGATTACACGGATTACATTTGCTGGGTGGTCTAGTTGCTTGGTTCAGAGCATCACTTAGGTTGTGGCGCGGTGCTGATGTTGCCAAGATTCGAATGAGTGTGGATTTGTGTGCAGTCTACTGGCACTTCCTGCTACTGGTCTGGCTCGTGATGTTTGGCCTGCTGTTGGTCACCTAAGGAGAATAAAAACATATGACGCAATCTGGGCAAGCCACCATGACTGAGACGGCTCCGCTACTGGACGGTACACCTGGTGTAATCGCCGACTGGTCCTCTGACCAAAGAGCATTCAAGAAAACCCCTTGGGGGAAGGCCATGATGTGGATCTTCCTCCTCAGTGACACATTTATCTTCAGCTGTTTCCTAATCAGTTATGGAACGGTTCGGATGTCAACGACGATTCCGTGGCCAAATGCGAGTGAAGTCTTTGCCTTGACCATGTTTGGTAATCATGTGCCGCTCTTACTGATTGCCATTATGACCTTTGTATTGATCACCAGCAGTGGCACGATGGCTTTAGCCGTCAATTTCGGCTATCGAAAGGATCGAATGACCTGCTTCTGGTTGCTGCTTGCGACTGCATTGCTCGGTGCTACTTTTGTGGGCATGCAGGCTTATGAGTGGACCAAACTTATTGTTGAGGAAGGCGTCAGACCATGGGGTAATCCCATGGGTGCACCTCAGTTCGGCGCCATCTTTTTTATGGTGACGGGGTTCCATGGGACACACGTCTCATTTGGCGTGTTATTTCTGTTTATCATGGCTGTAAAAGTTATACGCGGCAAAATGGATCGGGGAGAACCTGGTTTTATGACGGGCCGCCCACAAGATTACGGCATGGTCGAAGTCATGGGCCTTTATTGGCATTTCGTCGATCTGGTTTGGGTATTCATATTCGCAGTCTTTTATCTCTGGTAGGAAAGCTATGTCAACGTCAACAACAGAAGGCCAACAACATCCACTCGGCATTTATTTCCAGATCTGGATTCTGCTGTTCGTACTGAGCGGGTTCTCCTATGCCGTCGACTATTTGCAGTTCCAAGGTTACCTCCGCTGGTTTCTAATCGTTGTTTTTATGATGCTCAAAGCGGGACTGATCGTTGCGGTGTTTATGCACATGATCTGGGAGCGGATGGCATTAGTCTATGCAATCATCGTGCCGCCGTTGCTCCTACTGGTTTTCGTAGGAATTGGTACGCTCGAAGGCGACTATACATTTCTCACCCGGGAGATCTTCTTCGGCGGTGCGGAATAACGTTAGCGCTGTAAAGCACTTCTATAGGTTACTCGGAATCAAAAAGAACTAAGAATCATGAAAAGTTATCTGATCATTTTCCATTTGGTGCTCGCATTGTTTGGGTTTATTTTTATTGAGCATCATCTCGATACCCCTGGACGTGCTGAGGCAGATCGAGAATCTCTTATGAGTGACGGTTCGGGCATCGCAGCTCGAATCGCTGCCGTTGGCCAGATCAATTCAGCACAGGCCCAAAGTAAATCGACTACGACGCAGGTCGCGTCAACTAGCGAAGCTGTGGTAGACGGACAGAAAGTCTATCAATCCGCTTGTATAGCCTGTCATGGTGCGGGTGTCGCTGGTGCGCCGATGGTCGGTAACGCTGCTGCCTGGACGGATCGTATCGCTGCAGGTAATGAAATCATGTATGCCAATGCTATCAATGGTTTCGTGGGTAGCTCAGGTGTGATGCCTGGAAAGGGGGGAAATCCCACTTTAAGTGATGCAGAAGTCAAAGCGGCTGTTGATCATATGGTGAGCAAATCCCAATAATTTGTTAGGCTGCGGGCCTTGACCCTAGCCTGTGAGAAGCTATGTTGGGTTGTCAATCCGCCCTTTTAGAATTGTTTAGCTTATCAGTCGATATCTATAGGCGGAACCGGAAGTACGGAAACCGTGTTAGTCAGATTTGTCGTTCGCTGGTTTTTTTCTCGGTGTTGTCTATATTGGGGTATCCCAACACTATCTTTGCAGCCAAGTTGCTGCCAATCACCAAACAACTTCCCGTCTCAAACATCGTCCTTGATAGTTATGGCCTATCGAATATTCAGGTTGCAGTCCATTTTCGACCCGGGGGGGTTGATCAGAATCAACGTGGCGACACAGACTCTTACGATATCCGCTTAACACAACTCTTGTATTCCAATGAATGCCCGGGTTGTGATCTCCGTGGAGCAAGTCTACAGCGCAAGATACTAAACGGTGCAAATCTCGCTAAAGCTGATCTTAACGGTGCGCGGTTTGATGAATCCGAACTTAATGCCGCCGATTTAACAGGAGCCTATCTATTCGGCGCTAACCTGAGTCGGGCAAATCTTCGTGGCGCGCAGTTAATTAATGCAGACCTCCGAAAAGCTAACCTGAGTCGAGCTGTTCTACAGGGCGCCTATTTGCTCTTGGCAAATCTGAGGAAAGCTGATTTGCGTGGAGCACAATTGACGGGTGCCTTTCTTAATGGTGCTGATCTAACCGGTGCAAGGCTCAGTCGCACTAATTTGACTAATGCTGACCTGACGAATGCAATTGTCATTGAGGCCGATACCGATAAGGCAATTCTTTGTCATACGCGATTGCCTTGGGGTGAGATTAATCGCGACTGTAGTTGATACCGTTGGGCTGTGTTCAAGTTATCATGTCAGACGAGTAGCACTTTGTATTTGCTCGTTATTGGTTGCAATCGTGATACAGCACAACGATTAACCTGTTCGTTTTCTTTACGCGAGATATGATGCGAACAAAAAAGTTTTTAAGAACCGTCGCTACGGCGAGCAGAGTCGTCTTATCGATTGGCACGATCATTTTTTCGCCGACGGTCGTGGGTCATGGTTTCGGACAGCGGTATGATTTGCCGGTCCCATTATGGTTGTGGGTGATCGGTGCAGGATTGACGATAGTTGCGAGTTTCGTGATTGTTGGGGTGGTCAGTCGTGATCGCAGAGGCACAACAACTTATCCTCGAGTAAACCTGCTGAGAGTAGAATTTATGCGCAGTCTTGCGCACTGGCTGTCACTGGGATTGCTGCGAGTATTGGCAGTAGTGTTTCTGATTACAACTGTACTTGCGGGTTTTATCGGGGACCCGGACCCGTTTCATAACCTAGCGCCGGTGATGGTCTGGGTGGTCTGGTGGGTCGGGATAGCATTCGTCTGTGCGCTCGTTGGCGACTTATGGGCGCTGGTTAATCCTTTTCGAACGCTCTTTTTGTGGGCCGAGTGGGTTTTCGGCCGCCTGGTGACTGGTCGTCAGTTGTCCGCGGTTCGCCCATACCCACTAACATTAGCCATGTGGCCCGCGGTTGGAGGGCTACTGATATTTTTCTGGGCGGAATTGATCTGGTCTGGCGGCGGTGTGCCACAAAATATCGCGATCGCGATTGTGGTTTACGCGGCTGTAACTTGGGTGGGTATGTTCGTATATGGACGTGATGTCTGGTTGCAAAATGCTGATGCCTTTTCCATTGTTTTTGGAATATTTGCTCGGTTCGCGCCGCTTGAAGTACGAGTAGCCAACACGGCTATGATAAGCAGCTGTATAAGTCCAGCTTGTTGCAATAAAACGCAAGATTGCGTGAACGGCTACCAGTGCATGATTAGAACGGAGCCGAGTCGCCGGGAATGGAATGTGCGTCCACCAGCAGTGGGATTGTTGAACGATCAGAAGGTCTCGTTCTCCATGATGGTGTTGGTCATTGTGTTACTGGCGACAGTTACGTTCGATGGGTTGTTAGAGACCCGTTTGTGGACGCACATTTTGGATCGAACCCTAACCGGAGAAATCCGATGGGTAGGCAGTGCTGCATTGGTTTTATTTTCCAGTGGGTTTCTATTTATTTATCTGTTATTCAGTGCATTGATGCGTTGGTTTGCTCAACGATATGGTGACCAAAATATAGCCGGTCACCCCAAAAGTACTCTAGAAGTCGCAAGGGTTTTTGTGTTGACGCTGGTCCCAATTGCGATCGCCTATCATCTAGCTCACTATCTGTCTTATCTAGTCATTACGGGGCAGTACTTTATTGCTCGAATATCCGATCCACTAGGTTATGGCTGGAACTTATTTGCGACTGCGGATTACAAGGTCGATATAGGTTTGCTTAGTGCCCGTGTTGCCTGGTATTTGGCGGTAACCTTCGTTGTGCTGGGCCATGTGTTCGCTGTATACCTTGCTCATGTGGTTGCACAGCGTACATTTGGAGGTGGTCGTTCGGCGCTTATAAGCCAGATACCGATGGTTGTGCTGATGGTCCTCTACACCATGGTCAGTCTGTGGATACTGGCGCAGCCAATGGTCGCATAAGCCGCCGTTTGACTAATTAACTACCCAGAAATCGGGGTATAAGTGCTGTCACAAATGGCTCTGTCTTTGCTAGCCGTATATACTACGCCCAGGCTAAATTTATTCGTGAGTAACTAGAGTTATGAGTGAGCACAGTGGTGGTTTGACTGAAATGCAGGGTGTTGGCAGAGTGGTTCTTATCATTGGCCTGGTTGTATTTGGGATTGGGATGCTTGGATTATTTGTGATGTAGTTGTGAAGCTTTAAAGACGGGCTGACCCCCAGGATAGTACCCAGTAGTTTTTCGGAGTCAGTCTGGCGGTGGTTTATGCCTTCCTCTAACTAACTGAACAAGCGGTGGCACGACCGCAAACACCAATCCGTTCCATAACCAGCTGTCATCTTGCGTATACGAGTGGCTGATCACACCACCAAAAAATACAACGCAACCAAGTGTGATCGCGTTTTTCATCGATCGATTGACTGATCTCAGTTTAGGGAACAATTGGCTGATAGCCTTGTTGTAGCCTTCTCCGAACTGAATAATTTCCTGATGGACGATCAGTAGGATAAGCACACAGCCTGCAACCAGCAGTAATATGAGGTAGTCCATTTCCGTGTGTTTGGGTCAGGGATTACGGGGCCGAAACAGGTCTTTCAGAGAAATTCGCTCCCGCCAAATCAGTTGCGCCAGAACCGGGATGGCTGCGATGGTAAACGCGCCGTACAGCCATCGCAGGTCTTTACTAAAAATGTAGCCGAGCAGGCAAGACACACACAACAAGCCAGCTAAGATGAGTGCGGTGCGCACAACTCAGCTAATGCCAATCAGCGAAGCAGACGCAAAGAACGGATAAACACAGCCAACCAGCGAGATAATTAGTAGGGCGATGAGAGCGAATCGCATGGTTTTCCCTAAAAGAATAGCACTCGCAGTCCGTAATCGATGGACCGTGTGCTGTGGAGCAACGGGCTATTTGACGTGTGGATCATCGTCAGAACCTTTCCACGCAAGTTTCCACCCGATCCAGAAGATAGCGATGCAAAGGACCAATCCGAGCACCGCAAAGAGCAAATAGCCAATTTTCATGAGCGTTTAATTTTAGTTCATTTCAAGGCCCCGGTCAGTGGAGAAACCGTTTAAATAACGACAAATTTGTTCCATCGTAGAGTGGATTGTTGTGCGTTGTGCGTTGAGTCTCGGGTAACTGGTGCCTGTTGAGCTGGAACCGACCCGTCGGGTGGGGCCGGTCGTACATAGTGGGTAAAACAAGCCACTGATGTTTAAGCCGCAAGGCGTCTGGTTTAAGACGGTGACATGAAATGCCCACCTAGGCTCACTATTCCGAGTGGAATACACTAAATTCCCCATTAAACAGTATTAAATGTCCTAAATTGGCAACCTTAGCGGGTTCTTGATTTTGGTCAGCTAATTAGACATAAATCGCCATGGCGAATAGAATCTCTATATGGCGAATTTGAGGTTCTCACTAGAAGAACTGGCCCATCTCGGTGGGTGCTCACCTCGATTGGTGCGTCGTTACATCGAGCAGGGTCTGTTGCCACCCGCGCAGGTTCGAGGCCGCGGCGCGTATTACGCGGCGGCGCACCTGGATCGTCTGCGCGCAGTGTCGGTCCTTAAATCCAGGGATCGGCTTAGAATCACGGTGATTCGCCAGGTTTTGGACAATCTGAGTGGGGATGAGATCCAACAAATAGCAGCGGGTACTGCCCTTGAATGGGATGCCTTACCACACGTCAAGTCGCCCCCAATTAACGCTGCAGTGGTGGATTCAGCTGTTCGATTACAGCCGCAGGATGTAGCCGTGAGTGAAGAAGGTGTGGAAATATGGGCTACGGTCCGGATTACGGCGGATATCGAGTTGCGTGCAAGGGGTCAGAACCAAAAAGCGCTGGGCCGACTGCAGGCAATAGCAGAACAGCTGCGACAGGTTATCCAGACTAATCAGCCGCTGGTGCCAACCGGGGTAGACGGATTAACACCTGGATACAATGAAAGGGAACCGCCCTCGTTGTTGACGCCACTCGACGACGCATTACTGTGAGGGGTCTCTACCGGCTGTAGTGGCAGCAAGTCGACAATTCGGATGGCACAGAAGCGTATTACGGTCGGGTCTGAGTCAATAAAAGCGGTGTGTTGGGCTGTGAGTCGTCGGCGACTAGGGGGTCCCGACGCAAAAACATCAATCTGAGGTATTGTCAGATGTTGAATTTAACAGGTCGTGTCATCATGATCTCGGGAGCCAATAGGGGTATCGGTCTCGCCGTAGCGCGCCGACTCTTGGATGGCGGTGCGAAACTGAGCCTGGGCATGAGAGACGAAGCGGCAGCAACAAGCCTGTTCGGCGATACCCAAGACATTATTTTGAATCGCTATCAGGCACGTGATGCGGGTTCTGCTAAACGGTGGGTCGAGAACACGGCGTCAACTTTCGGGAAAATCGATGGGTTGGTCAACAATGCAGGTATTTCACAGCCGGCAGTGAGTCTTATGGATGATGATGAAACCCAGCTGGATGAGATGTGGGCAGTCAATGTCAAGGGACCTACACGGTTAACGCGGTTAGCGATGCCTTACCTGGCTAAAAGTGGTAGCGGGCGTGTCGTAAACGTCGCGTCGCTGTCCGGGAAACGCCTGAAAAATAGTAATATGGGTTACGCGATGACCAAATTTGCCGTCATAGCTCTGACTCACGCGACTCGGCGTGAGGGCTGGGATCAAGGTATTAGGGCAACCGCAATTTGTCCAAGTTTCGTTCGGACGGATATGACTTCTGAAGTCAGTCGCGTTGACCCTAACGAGATGATTCAACCTCAGGACCTGGCAGAGCTGATACACACGGCACTCACGTTGCCCAACAATGCGGTGATGGCCGAAATGCTGGTGAATTACACACTCGAAGACATGTTCTAACCGGGTCTGACCTCGAATTTTCCCACAAGACGTCGCTGGAATTTAGTTCGTTAATCTCTGAAAAGAATATCGACCGATTGGATGATGCCGGTTGCTCGATGCACAAGAAAGTCATCAAAATTGAGGGGGCAAGCACACCACACTACCTAGATACGATCAGTGGTTTAGTATCAGGCCAGATGAAATGTAAACGCGCCGGACTGACCATAGTCAAACTTAGCACTTCGGGAACGCTCTTAGCACAAGTTGATTGAAGTAATAAAGGCAGAAAGGTTTACAGTTTTAGTGGGATGTTGGGAATGAAATAAACATACGCCTTCCCTTGTCTGTTTTTACTGATTGTTGTCACTGATAGCAAAACACCCGCCGTAGCGGGTGTTAAGCATTGAGAGTCAGAAACAGCTTATAGACTATTTTCTGACAAGCGCCTACGAAGATGGCGGTGCATAAGACGCCTTGTGGGCTTTGTATACTGCACTCGCTTTTACAATATCGTCTGAGCTGTACAGAGCAATAGATTTGAAATCCGCTATTGCACCACCCAATACGGTTGTTATTACAGTTCCTAAATAACTTGGCAGATCGTCGTATTCAACGACGAGTGCAATATGATAGTCCTGTCCCAGCATACCCCACATACCAATTAGCTTGCCGCCACATTGTTCAATTACTGCTCGTGCAGCGTCTTCCCGGTTGCTACCAGATTCGGCGATATTTCGGATTGCTTCCGATGTATATTTTGCCTGTAACATGTATAAAGCCATTAAATTCTCCTTGTTGATTGTTATGGATTCGCTTTAGAAGTATGCCCGGTAGGCAGAACTGTATGCAACGGATATAGGGAGATTTGATAGATGGTGGTAATGGATAGGTAATAGGCCTTTACGGTTTTACCCAAGCCCACAGAGCATTGGCTACTCTGCTCACTGTCCACCAACAGTGCCGGTTACCAGCCGGTAATTACTCACCGATACGATGGCTCATATCAGACCATTACTCCACCACCTTTAAATGTTTACCTCCAAATTTTTAGATGCCCACAATTTACGATGAGTAAGTGGATAGAACATACCTAATGCGTAAAAGGATCAATGGGCGTGGGTAGGGGTCGATGCCACCACACCTATGCCACAATTTGCCACAACAATTCTGTCAATAGATTTGCGCGCTTCATGTGGGTGATGTAGATTGCGATTCTCTTATGAGACAGACAAAGGCTAGCAACTACAAACGCTTACATGATATTGAATAGCGATATAGGGTCAGCATGAGTGGCACAAAACGAAAACCATTAATTGGCGTATCCGCCTGTCGCAAGCAGATTGACCCTCATCCATTCAATATTGTGGGAGAGAAATACATCAATGGCATTGTTGACGGTGCCGATGCGATGCCAATGATGATTCCGCCGCTCGGTGATCGGCTTGATATCGAAGAATTGTTGGGTCGGGTAGATGGCCTGCTGCTGACAGGTAGCCCGTCCAACATAGAGCCACAGCACTACGGGGGCAACAACAGTGTGCCGCCCCACGATCCCCACCGTGATGCCACCACACTTAAGTTGCTGCGACGAGCGGTGGAGCGTGCTGTACCACTGCTGGCTATTTGCCGGGGATGTCAGGAGGTGAATGTGGCCTATGGCGGTACGTTGCATCCACAACTCGATCAGGTCGAGGGCTTGATCAGGCACCGCGAGGACAGCGCGAGGCCACTAGAAGAACAGTACGCGCCGACGCATCAACTGGAACTGACAGACGCGGGGCTGCTCGCGAGCTTGGCCGGTACAACAGAAGTGTTGGTCAATTCACTGCATACCCAGGGTGTGGCGGAGTTGGGCGCAGGGTTAGTGGTAGAAGCAACTGCACCCGATGGTTTGATCGAGGCTTTTTCAGTGCGAGGTTCAGCCGCTTTCAGCTTGGCTGTGCAATGGCATCCGGAATGGAAAGTGGTTGAGAATCCGTTCTATCTTGCAATTTTCAGAGCTTTTGGCGCAGCTTGTCACCAGCGGATGTCGGGGGCAATTTAACGCCACTGAGGACCGGTCAAATATTTGTGTTTGCTGTTTGACCCAGCCTGCTGCGTACAGATTCAGCTGCAGCTTCAAGCAGAGTTTGTTCCTCGTCAGTTATGGACAGCTCAATAATTTCTCGCAGACCGTTACTATCGAGCACGCAAGGCACACCCAGTACAACATCATGGATGCCATACGATCCGTTCAACATGACTGATACGGGCAGTGCACCTGGCCTGGCACCGCGAATCGCATCCAGGAGCTCACAAACCGCGTGCGCGGGCGCCAGTGTCGCAGAACCTGTCTTGCGCAATGCCACGACCGATTCACCGCCATGCACGGTGGTTTCGACACAGTCCCGAATGTCATCGTCTGATAGGACTGTCGTTACGGGTTTATTACGAATCAATGCGGTTGACACTATCGGTACCATTTCGCCGCCATGACTGCCCAGCGTCACGGCTTCGACATCACTTACTGGCACACCCGCCTTTTGCGCCAGCGTCCACCGGAAGCGGCTGGAATCCAATGTGCCTGCCATGCCCAGTACTTTATGATGCGGAAATCCGGTAGCCTCTAGAACTGTCGTGGTCATTTCATCTAACGGGTTGGTGACAACGATCACGATCGAATCCGGCGCGTGAGTGCGGACCGATTCTGAGATCGACTGAATAATTCTACGATTAATCGTCATCAGGTCAGCACGACTCATACCAGGGCTTCTCGGACGGCCTGCCGTGATAACGACCACCTGAGCGTCGGCAATCAGACTGAGATCGGTGCCGCCTTGAACGTGTGTACCACTGCGGGTAATTCCGGATGCGTGGTTAAGGTCTAACGCGGTTGCTTCAGCCACACCGGGTGCGATATCAATTAGCGTAACTTCGTTTGCGATGCCGCGGTTCGCCACGAGATGTGCAATGTTCAGGCCAACACCACCGGCCCCGATCAGGGCAAGACGAGAAATTGTGCCGGGGGATCTGCCCTGGCTAGGTTTGGGTGCGATCCACTTGGGGTTCCTTCGATATAGACTGCGCTGGAGGGTGATAGCGCCATCAGTTTGTGGGATGGCTGGTTTTTCTAGTGGGCCATCGACGAGTGTAATGCGGGCGCTTTCGGCAGATTCTCGTGCCAGTTGGGTGACGATGTCACCGGGCAGAATTTCCAAAACCTGTCGACCGTTCTGACGGGCGTCAGCGATCTGTTCTGCGCCGATGACACGCGGGCTTCGGGTCATTGTGACGCCGTTTCGATGCCCTCGACCATACCGATGGCTGTGGTTGCCGCCTCCAGTGCGGTCTGTACCGAAGCTTCGCTGCCCGACATGAAAAATCGACCGTATCGACCCAGTGCTTGCACTTGTATGATGTCAATCTCCGCCGCTTTTTCTGCTTCATTGGCGGCGATCGAGATATACGCTGCTGGGGCGCACTCAATGATGCCAAGTGTTTGACCTGGCACCACCAGTGATCCGCTGGACCACTTGTTCAGAAGTTGAGCTTGATAAGGTTCGACCGAAGTAATGATCTGGGTTGATTCAACCTCAGGTTTAAGGCGTTGATTCATGGACAAGCCCAGTTCGCCCAAAATTGCATCGCATGCTGCGCTGACCTCTGAATTGTTCGGCGAGCGCAGAATGAAAAAGCCGAACTCGCGTTCCACAATTTGTGATGTGGCCTCAACACTGGAAGCTTTGAGTGCTTTGTCCACGAGCCGGAAGACTTCGTTGCCTGGCGCCAGTTCGCCGATCAACACCGTGTCTCCGGCCAGTGGGATCGAACCTTGAACAGTGGCGCCGGTGTAAGCCGCAAACTTGGGTTGCAGCCGGTCGATCTGTATCAGTGCACGAATAGTAAGGTCTGGATTCATCGTAGAGGTCCTACAAGTCGTAAATATCTCGCCACGGGCGCGACTCATAGGCGATGCGTTTGATGTTGATTAGGTGCAGAGCAGTCACATTGTCCGAGACGATTGAGCCGGATGCCGTGCCGGTGCCCAGCATGAAGCTCGGTTCCAGATCGGTGGAAAAACCCATACCCCCTGTAATGGCGGGCGTATTGACCAGCAATCGCCCCACCGGTAACTGGCCAAACTGGGCCACGGTATTTGGATCGTCACAATAAATCACCGCTGTATGTCCCCAGCCGCCCAACTCAACGACCTGTCGACACAGGTCGTAGCCGTTATCGACATCACGTGCTTCGTACCAGGCTAGTACGGGATTAAGTTTCTCCATAGACAGCGGTATCTGGCGACCGATTTCGGTCTGTTCTGATAGTAGTACCCGTGTATTCGGGGGTAATGTGATATTGGCGAGTTGTGCAAGGTGATGCGCTGATTGACCAACGCTGCCGATGCGAATGGATAATTCCTCGGTAAATATCACGTCGGCCAACCGTGCCGATTCTTCCGCAGTACAGAAATATCCCCCTCTGGACTTGATTTCATAGCGCAACTGTTGAGCAACGCTCTGGTCAGCGATTACTGACTGTTCGGATACACACGCTGTCCCGTAGTCAAAAGATTTAGACATCATGATCTGCTCAGCAATTTCATCGAGCTCATGGGCCTTGGAACTGTGCACATAGAGAGGAACGTTACCAGGCCCGACCGCGAGCGTAGGTTTGCCGGATGAATAGGCGGCTCGGACCATGGCGCTGCCACCGGTTGCCATGACCACAGAAGTGCGCCGATGCCGCATCAGTTCAGCAGTGCCTTCCTGTGTCACGTGTGGTAGGCATTGAATCAGGCCGCGGGGAGCGCCCATCTGTTCAGCAGCTTGTGCCATGATGCGGGTTGTTTCCAGCCCGCACTGTACCCCGCGAGGATGGGGCGCACAGACGATGGCATTGCCAGCTTTGACTGCAGACAATACTTTATAAATTATCGTCGAAGTCGGGTTGGTCACCGGGATAAGCGCAGCAACCACACCCATCGGTTCGCCCACAGCAGCAATTTTTGTTACATCGTCCTGCCATAAGACGCCTAGAGTGCGCACATTGCGCAGCCAGTCCGCGACTGTCAGGCAGTTAAAAAGGTTTTTGAGTCGCTTGTCTTCGGCATTGCCATAACCGGTTTCTTCTGCCGCCAACAACCCAAGACGCGCACATTCGGGCTCTATGGCTGATGACATGGCTTGAACCACTTCATCGATCAACGAGACATCAGTACCCCTAAACTTGCGAAAAGCTTCCCAGGCCGACTCAGCGGCTCGCCGGGCTTCGTAGATTGACAGTAAGTCAGCGTCCATTAAGTAGCCACCGTCATTGCGTCCAGTTGTGTTCGTATGCTGTCTAAGTCTGTATTGACGAAGCCCATGTTATCGAGCCGGCGTCCAGCATGGAGCAAGTCACCGCCAATGCTCTGATGGGCAAGTTCGATCATTGCGGATGTTGCCGGAACAGGCAAATCCGCTAACTGTGCTGCCGATTGCAGCGGCACCAGTGAGCCCATTGTCGCACAGCGGATAAGATCGTCCGCCTGATTTGGTTGTGGCACTGGACGGACCATCGTACCGGCCATCGTACCGGCAAAACGATCCAGCCACTCATCGGTCGAGGGTAGATTACGTACCCCCCAACGTGCGGCAACTGCACGCCGTTCTTTCGCCAGCGTTGTCACGATGCGATTGTGCCGCTCACCGAGAAGTGTCCGGAAAACACGCCTGTTTTCCAGGGGTTCTGCGCCGGCGGGTAATGGCGTTTGGCCGTCTTGTAGAGCTAAACCGCCCAGAGTTAGGGCTACGACCTCGACCAGGCCGCTGGCATCGCCAAAACCAGAATGAAGTACGTTGGCGACAGGTGCCAAATCGGGTATCAGCGCAGCCATTGCACCCAAGACGCCCCTATTTCCGCTGGGTAACACCGCTGTTGTGACTGGGCCGGTTTCAGTCAGATAGAGCGTCCCACCCCGGTCATCGACCCAAAAAGGCAGAGACTGAAGCTCGACGATCGATATGGCTGAAGAATTACCGCCGACCCTGAGGTACCAAGCGGTTTCAACCGCCCCCAAGGTTCGGCCTGGCGCGACCACCACCACCTGACCATCATTCAGATGTCCACCCAACACCATGGCGTAGGTACGCTGCTTGAGAACCGGACCGGTGACGAAGATAGCATCGGCGTCGAGAACAGCCTCATCCAGGCTGGATGACAGTGTTATGGAGGGTACTTCGGACTGATTGATCTGATAGGTCCCGACCGGACCGCTGCCACGAATGGTAATTGCACCGCGTTGCCTGAGCGGGTCCAGATCCCGGGCATAGGCGGAGAACAGGGTGACGTCGCAGCCGGCGGCCAGACATAGACAAGCCAGAGCACAACCCTCTGCATTCGCGCCGAGTACGGTGATCCTTTTCAAAGGATGCTCATTAGTAGGGATAACCGCGGGCATCGTAGCGAAAGCCCCAACGACTTGCTGGATCTCTGTGGTACTCATAAAAGCGGTACGACCTGCCCCGCTCAGGATTGACCGGTTGGCAGGTCAGTCAGAGTCTTGAACGGGCGGTGCGAACTGCGTCGCTCAGCCCAGCGACGGCAGCAGGCCTTCGATTTCCGAATCTGGCCTCGGGATTACATGAACAGCAACCAGTTCACCCACCTTGTTGGCTGCAACGGCACCGGCATCGGTCGCAGCTTTGACAGCACCGACTTCACCTCTGACCAGTACCGAAACCAGACCGCCACCCGCCTTGACGTGGCCTATGATGGTGACATTTGCAGCCTTGACCATTGCGTCTGCTGCTTCTATTGCCGGGACAACGCCCCGGGTTTCAATCATCCCCAGGGCGACATGCCCCGGACTTAATTTTTCTGCCATGGTGTAGTCCTCGTTAGCCAGAATTAGCCTGGTATGTTAGTTGATTGTTCACAGTAATTTCGTCTACCAGCATAACAGCTGTTTCGTCAGTCGGAGCACCACTGGTTTCCGGTGATATCCGAGCTGCCGATCCCGATGCCAGTAAGACCATATCACCAACACCGGCACCACAGGTATCAGTGATCACCTGGCTCGGGTTCAGTACTGCCCCACTGGCATCTACGATATCCACAAGTAGTAGTTTTTGGCCCACCAATCGACCGTCTTTGATAGCACCGGTTACTGAGCCGATGACTCGGGCAATTTTCATCAGAAGTTTTCTAGGTATCGTTCAATTTCTACGGGCGTGACCTGGTTGGCAATAAACTCTATTTCACGCTCCGACTGCTGGATTAAAAGCTCGAGCAGATCCGCTCCTAAAACTTCGGCCATAAGGTCGGACTCTCGTGCGAGCGCTACAGCGGTCGCGAGATCTGTAGGTATAGGCTGACAGTCCGGGTTTTCGTATCCATTGCCTACCGTTTCTGCCGTAGGCTCAAGACTGTCTTCAATGCCTTTGAGGCCGGCAGCAATTTCCAGTGCCAGTAAGAGATAGGGATTGCAATCAGCAGAGCCATCGCGTTTTTCTACTCGGACCGCGTTATCGTTGCCCAGAATGACGCGCAATCCAACTGTACGGTTGTCAATACCCCAAGCATTGTTTATCGGGCAGAAAGAATAGGGTTGACGGCGACGGTAGGCATTTGGTGTGGTTGCTGAAACCATTGCCATTTCAGCCATGTGTTTTTGAAGTCCCGCGAGATAGTGTCGTCCGAGCTTAGACAACGCACCATTGTCAGCCATTACATTCTGGTTATCTTTCCACAAGGAGTGATGAACATGGAACCCATTACCGGACTCGGCGAAGAAAGGCTTAGACATGAAAGTCGCATGATACCCATGCGCGTTTCCAAGTTCTTTGACGAGTCCCCTGAAAGTGACGACACGATCGGCCGCTATCAGTGCTTCGTCGTATCGGATATTGACTTCTACTTGACCGGCAGCATATTCCGGGTTGGACTGTTCAATCGGTATGCCGACTGCGGTTAAATGACGTCGAATTGGACCCAACACATGTTCCAGTTCAGCTGCCCTTGGCAGGCCATAAACCTGGATTCCGCGATCTCTGGGCTTCAAGGTTTCTTTGTCCAGTAGGTAGAACTCAAGTTCAGTCCCGATTCGCGTTACATATCCCATATCACTAGCTTTCTGTAAAACTCGCACAAGCGCAGCTCGAGGGTCTATCGCCACTGGCTGATGATCTGTGCCTACAGATTCGGAGAACGAATAGACCACACCTTCTTCCCAGGGAATCGGGTGGACCTCACCAATGGGCATAACATGCACGTCAGGGTAGCCCGTGTCCCAGTTCGTATAGGGGGTATCCCACACGTCGCAAGTCATGTCGATGGCAAATATCGCGTTCGCCATTGCCATCCCGGACTCACAGATGTTGGCCCAGTTTTCCGCCGGGATACGTTTGCCCCTTAGTAACCCGTTTAAGTCACCCATTCCCAGCACGACAGTGTGGACACCCTCTGGTAGCGGCTTATGTTCTTGGCTCATCTGCGTGAATCTCCTAGTTTGAGCTCCTAAGCATACGCATTAAATTCAGATTTGTACGTGAGTGCAACCGGACTAATTGTATACTGTATTCATCACTGCCGAGCAATGGTGAGTTGACAGTGCCCATCTCTACACATGCCGTGGTAGTTGGTGCGGGAATTGCTGGTGTAATGACCGCCCTCTACCTCCAACGACGAGGCTGCAGCGTGACGCTGGTCGATCGCTGGGAGCCCGGTCATTCGCGCGCGTCATCTTCCGACTACAACCGGATTCTGCGCGCCATTCATGGCAGTGATGAGATGTATACCCGCTGGGTGCGTGAAGCGCGGCTGCGCTGGATGGAGCTGGAACAGGAACTCAACACAGAACTCTACATCGAATGCGGTGCGCTCATTCTGGCCGAAGAAGGTCACTCCACCTGGGAAGAGGTCACCATGCCTACGTTCGACAAACTGGGCGTTCCCTATGTGCGTGTCGGGCCTGATGAATTACCGGTGCGATTTCCGCAGTTTGATTTTCGCAAAGTGGCTTTTGGTTTATGGGAGCCCGAAGCCGGTATGGTGCTGGCCCATCGTGCGGTAACTGAAACTTTTAAGCAGTTCCTGCGTGAAGGCGGTCAGTTTCGTAGGGGTCGTGTCACCACCGACGAAACTGAGACACCGCTTTTGGATGGGAAGCCCCTGTCTGCTGATCTCGTGGTCATGAGCTGTGGGTCATGGCTGGCGTATCTGTTTCGGCAGACTTTGGGCTCTATGCTGAAGGTGATCCGGCAGGATATTGTGTACACGTCGACACCTGATGGTGATCGGTCATTTGACGCTGATCAGATGCCCTGTTTTGTAGATCATGGGTATGGGGCTTACGGGGTCCCGTCGGTCTACGGCTGGGGAGTTAAGGCGGCAATCGCCTGGCATGCCACAGATATTGATCTGGATGATGAGGATCGGGTGGTCGACCAGTCGGCCATCGCACGGTCACGACAGTACTGGGCGTACCGATTTCCACGCCTTGCAAATGAAATTGTGATCGACCAAAAAGCCTGTCATATCTCAATGACGCCGGACACGCACTTCATCATCGATTTCCACCCTCGCCACAGCAACGTGCTGATCGTCGGTGGGTGTTCAGGCCATCTGTTCAAGCATGGTCCGATGCTAGGAGATTATGTTGCCGGCGTTGGTTTGCAGGAGTGGGGAACAGCGCCGCGATTCAAGATCGGCCCGCGAACGTCAATGCCGATGAGCGAATCGCCCTCGGGGCGTTAGCTGGATCGTTTCAGCAAGCTTACCTACCAGCTGTAGGGTCGGTCGATGCCGGCGAGCTTGACGCCAGTGAAGGCCGATGCTTCCAGTGACAGGGCTCTCAGGTCTTCGACTTCAAGATTGTGGACATTGGATTTACCGCAGGCTTTAGCCAGCAGCGTGACTTCCATAGTCATCGCTGTCAGGAATCGCGCGACTCGTTCGGACGCAGCGGGAACGTCCACGCGTTTTTCCAGCTCAGGGTCCTGTGTTGCCACACCCACCGGACATAGACCGGTATGGCAGTGGTGACATCGACCCGGTGCGGTGCCCAACGCCGCGTAGTCATCTAAGTAGCGGGGTGAATTACAACCCAGGGCGACTAGACCGGCTGTACCGATCATCACCGCATCAGCGCCCAGTGCGAGGCATTTGGCGACGTCTGTGCCAGAACGGATGCCGCCGGCAGCGACCAGTGAGACCTCGTCAGTTTTACCGCACTCATCCAGAGCCTCACGCGCAGCACGAATCGCGGAAATTAGCGGGATCCCGGTGTGGTCGAGCAGCAGTTCTGGGGAAGCTCCGGTGCCGCCTTCGGCGCCGTCAACCACGATGACGTCCACCCCAGCTTTAGCTGCAATTGCAACGTCGTAACGTGGCCGGGTGGCGCCCATCTTGAGAAAAATCGGGACCTGGTAATTGGTTGCCTCACGGAGTTCTTCGATTTTGACCTGCATGTCATCGGCGCCTAGAAAATCAGGGTGGCGTACGGTCGACCGCTGATCAACTCCTTTAGGCAGAGAACGCATTGCGGCTACTCTGTCTGAGACTTTCATCCCCAGCAGCAGACCGCCGGTGCCGGGTTTGGCCCCCTGCCCGACGACGAGTTCAATACCGTCCGCCATGCGCAGATGCTCCAGGTCCAGCATGTAGCGCGAAGGGGTCATTTGGTAAACCAGTGTGCTGGACGCTTGCCGCTCATCTTCCAGCATGCCCCCTTCGCCCGTGCACGTCATACTGCCGACCTTGGATGTACCGTATCCCAGTGCAGCCTTTGCAGACGCGGACAACGCACCGAAGGACATGGATGCGATATAGATCGGGATGTCCAGTTCTATCGGTTTTTCAACCAGACCGGGACGATTGCCCAGAACGGTGCGCGTGTCGCAGCTTTCCCGGTAACCCTCAAGTGGTAGGCGAGTCATGGTGGCTGGTACGAATGTCAAATCATCAAACGTGGGCATCCGTTGATTGAAGGTATTAAAGCCCCGGATCTGGTAACGCCCCAGACGCGATAACGCATGCACCTCCGACAAAGATTGGGGAGTCCAACGGACAGAATCGCCCTTTTCATAAGACGACGGGACACCCGCCGGCCGGTTAGCATCGGCGCCGTCGGTCATTGCAACGGCGTCTTCTGCTGGCGTTGCAAAGGGGTAGCTGTAGGGAGTTTTTAGATCATCAGCCATGCGCTTGCGTCCCGACTTTCAAAGTGCCATAGCCGCTGTGCTGATACAATTTTCTGCCAAGAGCGGCTGCCGTTATCCAGGCCCCTGCTGGCGAGCAGATCCTCGATTTGTTCAATTTCATCATCGGACGGTTGCGCGATTTTTGAATCTACGCCTAAGGATTCGATAGGGCCTGCGACCCAGACTTCACCGCCCCAGAGGGAATCAGCGCATGCTTCATCGGCGCCACCCAGTGCGATGATGCGGCCGGCGTGTGCCATAAACCCCGACAGATAGCCGATCTTTCCTTCGACAATTATGTCGCCGCCTTTCATGGAGACACCACAGCGAGGGCCGGCATCCCCTTTGACGTGAATCAGACCACCGCGCATTGAGGCCCCGAGGCTCATACCGGCATAGCCGTTTATCGTGATTTCGCCGCTGGCCATTGCCTCCCCGGCGGCCCAGCCGGCATTGCGTGATATCGTGATGTGAGCGCCATTGTTGAGACCGCCACAGTAATAGCCGACACTGCCGTCGAAATGAACCTCTGCACCAGCAGGTAGGCCGATGCCTAGATTATGGCGGGAACGGGTATCGGTCACGGCGACGGGCTGGCCGGATTCGATTCCGGCCCGAATAGCCTGGTTGCACTCGCGCAGCGGTCGGTCGGCAACCCGAACTTCGTGTCTGTTCATGCCGCACGGTCCAGCGATGAGTGAGTCTGCCAGGTTTGCGTTAGGCTGGGACCGTCAAAGTTGACCACTTCGACTTCGTCAAGATGGACAGTTCGCACGGCTTGCTCTTCGGTGGCGATTGAGAGTGTATTGTTGCTGTCTACCGCCACCAGCGGTTTAATAGCCCAACGATCTTTTGCAAATCCCAGCCGGTCGTGGTTGCTGTACAGAAAGGTGAAGCAGCCATCGATCTCCGTCAGCGAACGCTTCAATGCATCAGCCTGGGTCTCGCCTTGGCTCATACGGTCGGATATCCATACCGCCAGCAGTTCACTGTCGTTTTCGGTCATGAAGCGGTAGCCTTTTCGTTCCAGTCGTGCCCGCCAAGTGAAGTAATCGGTAATCTGGCCGTTGTGGACAATGGCGACATCGGGAAAAGGTCGGGCCCAGAATGGATGGCTGGCAGTCGGCGAGACATCTGATTCCGTCGCCATTCGAGCATGCCCTAATCCGTGTGTGCCAATGAAATCACGGACGTTGTGTTTTTCCGCGACCTCTGCTGCACCGCCGAGGTCCTTTACAATTTCCAGAGCTCGGCCGACAGATTGCACTTCAATTCGATCAGAATATTCATCGATCTGTTGGACCCAATCTGTGAGAGACGTGGGCTCACGAATCTCCATACGTACAGACACATGATCTGAATCAGCTTCGTCATGAGTTGGGTCGCTCAAAAAGTCGCTGCCGTGCTCACGCAGAAGGTCGAGAAAAAATTCGAGATCTGCCGACAGATTCTGTCGTTTGGCAGTCATTGCCCGCACAATATAACCGCTCTCAAGAGGCTTGCCGTAGAGGGCAAAGCCGGTCGAATCCGCACCGCGGTGGCGCTGGGCGTGCATTAGCTTAACCAGGTCCGCGCCAACCAGACCAGGTTCAGTCAGAATTCTGCCTGCGATACCACACATAATGCCGCCCTTCCTGCTTTGTATACTGAATACACTGATTATAGATCCTGGCAAATGCGGATCATAGAGGTGCTGTCTAACAACAAGTACAGCCTGAATGCCGCCAGTTTGGCTGGTGCTCAGTGTCGCTCGTCATGAAGCCAACGAACATGGTTGTCCAGGCCCTCACGGATGTGCGCCACCATCGCGGTTTCTGCCTCGTCTACGTTCCCCGTCTTAATCTGGTCAAGCAATAACAAATGCTGTTCTCTGTTGTCTTGATTGTTTGGTATCGGGTAAGCCGCAAAGCTGCGAATAGAAAGGCCCCTATTCCAAATGCTGTCAAACATGTCGAGTAGGATCCCATTACCGGTTTGGGCGACGATAGTTCGATGGATAGTCCGATTGGCGTGAAAGTGTTCTTTTTTGTGGATGGATTTCAAGTCCATCTCCGATCTAACGGCTGTTTCAATGTTCTGTGCTTGCTCTTCAGAAAGCGCTCCGGCTAAGAGTTTGGCTGCGAAACCTTCTACGGCCTCTCGGGCGAGGTACAGGTCTTGAATTTCCTTTTCGGTAATGTCGCGGATCTGGAAACCACCTCGCCCCGCCGCTTCCAGCACGCCTTCGCGTTCAAGTCGCAAAAACGCCTCTCGGACCGGGGTACGGCTGACATTGATCTGACTGGCGATGGCTTCCTGAATCAGGCGCTCACCGGGTACGATCTTACCCGACAGGATTGCAGAGAGGATCTGTTCATAGACGTCATCGGCCAGTCGGGTTCGTTTTCGGTCAAGTCGAGTAAACATCGGGACAATTCTCGGTAGTGTGTCTTATGTATTTGGGATTACGTTAGACTGACGAGATTATGGTAATCATGTCAACCTCAGGCGGTGGCCGGTTTGAGAAGATCGGTTCCTACGTTCGGGCTAAACGCATTGGCCCGTTCGTCTTTGTAGCCGGCACAACAGCCATTGAACCCAGCGGCAAACTGCATGCCCCAGGAGATACCTATGCCCAGACGATTTACGCGTTTGAGCGAATCGCCGATGCACTGGCTCGTGTGGGTGCTGAGATTAAGTATGTGGTGAGAACCCGGGCCTACCTCGCAGACATGAAAGAGGCCGGCGGCTTTGTTCGGGCACACGGGGAGATTTTTGCAGGCATCGAGCCCGTCAGTACCGCGGTTGAGGCCGGATTGACTACTCCAGGCATGATGGTAGAAATTGAAGTAGATGCCATCATTCATGATGTAGATGGGCAAATAACACTCGAAGGTACCTAATATATTTAGCGGTTCAACTGCATTGACAACGTATTGTTGTCACCTTGGAGGTTGTTAAGGTGATACCAATTGTATTGCACGAAATCGATGAAAGAAGACTAACCTGGGCAAATTATTTTGAGTTGTTTTCAGCCTGGACTTAATGACTTCCGGAATAACCTTTTAAAAATAGAAGCCGACTGGGATACCCGGGTTTTAGGTGAACCGCTTTCGAGGTGACGAAATTCACTGTGGAGGGTAAATGCCCGACGCAAAAAGCTGTTTGAGGCAACCTCTAATTCACAGGTTATAAGGGGTGTGTGGGTGGAGGTGCGGAACGTCTTTTAGATGGCCTAGCTAATTGAGAAAGATGTACCTAGTAATGGAGAAAATAATTCCTAGAGGCCATCTACATTACAAGCTTGAATAAATGCACCGAGATGTTGATGCGGCACACCCATTTTAGAGCAGAGGATTTGGTTGGGAGGTTGAGTTAAAGGTGTGTTTGCGTGGTATACATCTGTATGCCTTGTTTACGAATTATCTGCGTAGGGCGCGATTAGAAATTGCTTTTGTCTACTTGAGAAACTCTCTCATCCAACACAGTATTACGTAGAGGCTTGTCAACATATTTAATCGAGAGTATCGCGTCAGTCGCAGTATCGTAGTCAACTTCATCGCTATGATCGTTTATATATTCACAAGCCGAAACAATAAATCTGTCGCCAACTGTGAAACGATTGGCGAATCCAAACGAAGTACTGTCGGCTTGAGGGTATTTCTCTTCCAACACCTAACTACTTTAAATGCTCGGCATCGGCTCGATCGAAATTCCATGGCTTGCCATTACCCTGACGGCCTTTGATCGCACGTAGTTGATAAGATGAGGTAAGGCTATGCTACCTGCCGTAACCTCCGGTCGTGCCGAATACCATCCAATAGATACCAATGCTCTTATCAACATGAAAATACGCACGTATGCTAGATCATTGTCACTGATGGGCCGGAACTTGCGGTAACCAGTGATCATAGCTGCCTGCAGATGTTCAATGGGCTTGTCGAGGTGATAGTTAAACAGAGCGACCGCTATGTCATAGTGATGCCAGCCGAAACCCGAATCATCAAAATCAATTACGTGTAACCGACTTCCTTCAACGACGATGTTGGCAGGATGCAGATCGGCATGGATGATACTGTACGTGTGCGGGTCTTTACCGAACTCAAGAAGGAGGTCATAAATATTGTGCCGCAACGTATCAAAATATATTTTTTGATCTGGGGTTAAAGCAGAGGATTCCCAGAATCTTCCCCAGAATGGTGCCTCGCCCATTAATCCGTCGGCATCGAAGGAATGTCGCGAGAACTTTAACGGTATGGTCCAAGAAACCGCTTGATTATGGAACTTAGCCATGATCTCACCCAAAAGTGAGAAAGAATTTTCAACAAATGTTGAATCAGGATTGCTTTCAATGAGATTCTCCATTGGCATACCATCTACCCATTCGAGAAGTCCTGCATAACGGTGTTGATTACCAAGATAGACAGACACATATTGTTGACCGTCTCGAGTGATACGGGGCACAGGAACAGTGAGTCCGGCGTCCAGAAGAGCCTCAGTCCACTGTAGCTCAGAAAGCAGTTCGTTCAGATTATGATAACCAGGCCTATGTAAGCGAAGAACAAAAGACTGTTTTGTGCCATCCGTAATCTTGAAAACGATGTTTTCGGTCAGAGTTAGGGGTTCGATATCTTGGGTCTGGATATCCCAGCTTGCAAGTGCATTATGAGCGGCCGCCCAGGACAAATCATTAAGCATCTAAATGTTCAAGTGTCTGTTCTAGAGCACCTAAAAACTCCTCCGCATCAATTTTTGAAAACACAAGAGGTGGGCGAACCTTAAGAACATTGTCGTATGCGCCAGCATTACCTGTCAGAAAACCTCGATCTTTAAGTTCATTAACCACGCGTACTGCACTTTGTTTATCTGGAGCTTTACTTTTCGAGTCTGTAACAAATTCAAGCCCCCGAAAAAGACCATGCCCACGAACATCTCCAATTGACTTATGTTTCGCTTGGATTTGAAGGAATCGTTCGTGTAGAAACTGGCCAACAGTAGTCACATTTTCATGGAGATTTTCTTGTTCAATTACGTCAAGCACAGCATTTCCAGCCGCGGCTTGCACTGGACTTGATGCGCAAGTGTTGAAATAACGGGTTTGTCGACGGAACATTTCAGTAACTTCCGTTGATGCAGCTGTTGCTGCAAGGGGTATACCACCTCCTAGAGGTTTACCCATGGTGACAATATCGGGTACGAAGTCCATTAGCTCATACCCCCACCACAGACCGGTACGACAAAGCCCGGCCTGAACTTCATCAGCAATAAATACTCCACCAGCTTGATGAATAAGTTTAACGGCCGCCTTCATATATCCTTCGGGAATATTTGGCAGACCCTCATTAGCTAGTATTGGACATACGAGCATACCCGCAAACGGTATACCGTCTTCACGAAAAGAGTCGATCACTGATTGGAGCTCTCTGAGAAAATGTTCCTTTGGATCATCAGCATCAGTGCGGTAGGTCTCTGGAAACGGTATGGATCGCACTTCGCCCCGATTGTCCTTTGGAAGAGTTAGTTTCGAAACCTCAACACTGTTTCCGTGGTAAGTAGCGTTGGTGCATACAATACCTCGGCCTCCAGTTACCATTCTCGCCATTTGCAAAGCAATTTCATTGGCCTCTGTACCGGTGCAGCTAAAAATTACACTTTCAATTGACTCATGATGAGTATTAATTAGTCGATCAGCATAATCTAGGATGGATTGATGCAGATACCGGCTATGGACGTTCAAAGTATTTAGTTGGCGTGACACAGATTCTACAAAATGGGGATGACAATGACCTACACACGGTACATTGTTGTAAAGGTCAACATAACGGCGTCCAGACTCATCGTATATAGAAACGCCTTCCCCTCGTACGAGTTGTACGGGTTTTTCATAGAACAGAGTCGACCCCTTACCAAACAAGCTGTTTCGTCGGTTGAGGAGTGTTGTGTTAGTCATTTGTTATCCTTTTGCCCGGAAAAGGCTTTTAGGCTGAAGCCTATTGCTAATGCTAATGCACCAACTAATACCGACAAGAAACCTACGGCAGGCACCATGGGTGTGTATCCACCGATCATTTTTCCGTAAAGCCATTCAGGAATTGTTACATCCGCGCCACTGGTGAAATAAGCCAACGGAAAGTTACCCCAACTGAGCAAAACTGCGAACATAAACCCGGAGACAATTCCAGGGCCTAGCAGCGGTATCGTAATATCACGAAACACCTGCCAGCGAGACGCGCCGAGATCAGTAGCTGCCTCCTCGACTGAAGCGTCATAGCCAAATGCCTGAATAGAAATTATTAGGGTAACAATCGGTGCAATCCAGACCAATTGTGCGAAAACTGTAGCCTCCCAAGACATAACCACGCCAAACGAATTGAACCACAGTTGGAGTGCGAGCCCAAGCACCGACTGTGGAAAAAATACAGGAACAAGGAGTATTTGTTGGAACAATGACTTCCCGCGCCAATCATGTCTTGCATAGGCAAGAGCCCCGAACACTGCCAGCGTCACTGAAATCAGGGCTACGCAGAAAGCCACCGTCAGTGAGGTGAGGAATCCATCGTGAATCTGGAGAGAAGAAAAAGTATTTTCATACCATTTCATGTCATAACGTCGAACCGGAAAAACGAAAAATCGTGATTTTGAAATCGATGCTAAGGCAACTATTAGCATCGGCACATACATCAAACTCAATATTAGTGCCAGATAGGACTTAGCTAAGCGGCGGTAAAGGACTGAATCAAACATATGTTGTATACCGCTAGCGTGTGCCTAGCACTTTATTGAGGTCTATCTTGCGCATTGCGAAAAAGACCGCTGTACCAGCTAGGATAATCAATAGTACGGCTAGGGCGGACCCACGCGGCCAGTTTTGGCCATACGAAAATGCCGATTCGATATCTTGTGCGATGGTTACGATCACACCTTTGCCTAGAAATTTGGCTTCAGAGAACGCGCCTAGTGAGATCACAAAACAAAGAAGAGAACCAATCAAGATGCCTGGCATTGCTAATGGGATCTCGATGTCTCGAAATATTCTCCATTTACTGGCGCCCAAGTCGAGAGCCGCTTCTCGCACATCCGTTGGTACATTTGACAGGCCGAGTAAGACCGGAAACAGCATAAACGGCAAATAGATATAAACCATTCCAAATACTATGGATGGTACGTTGTTTACCAAGCTGCCAGGTCCGAAACCAAAAAGATAATTAAGACTTCCATCAAGAAATCCGGCTTTATCAAAAAATAGAACCCAGCCTTGTAGGCGAATATTTTCTGCAACAAATAGCGGAGCCACAACAAGAAGCGTCAGTGTGTCTGCCATCCCACCTGAGTAGCGCTTAAGTGCCAGAGCAAGTGGGTAACATATTATTAGGAGTAACGCCGTGCTGATAATTGCCAGAAGCAGTGACCACCCAAATGAAAGATAAAAAGCCTGCTCAATAATATCTATATAATTTTCTAAAGTCGGGGTTCCGAACGGACTAAAAGATCCTCTGGGCTGGACGCTGTAAAGCATAACTAGCGCGAGTGGACCGAAAAATCCTAGTCCTAGAAGGACAAACAAAGGTGCACTACATAACAGGCCTGATGAAAGTGACGACCAAACTCGAGATATCGATTTTTGACTATCCATGTATGACCCTTTACTCCGGAAACAACATGGAATCCTCGGGATTCCATCCAAAACTGACCTGATCACCAGATTTCGGCAGTCCCGCCTCTCGAAGTCGTTCAACCAAGAAAGTATCGTTTTTACATCGAATTTGGTATTGAATTCGGGAGCCAAGAACGTATTCGTTGAACAATTCGCCACTGAACACGTTCGTACTACGACCTTCATCAGGATTGACTAGGCGCATATTTTCAGGTCGGATCATTAAAGTTCCTTGCCTAAAGGAAGTCTCCACACTAGAAGGAGGCGTTATGGCCGCACCCATGGATTCACACCATAACTCTCCACCGTTGCCTCGGGTTACAGCAATAGAATTAACTTCACCCATAAATTCGCATACGAATCGGTTGACAGGATTGCTATAGATTTCGTGGGGACTACCTATTTGAGCGAGCCCACCGTCGCGCATCACGCCAATTCGATCGGACATTACCATCGCCTCTTCAAGCGAATGAGTGATATAAACGAACGTTTTTTTTGTTTCTCGCTGGATATCTTTTATTTCCTTTTCCAGCGTCTTTCGAAGTCGGTAGTCAATGGCAGATAGGGGCTCATCAAAGAAGAGGATTTCCGGATCAAATGCTAATGCTCTGGCTAGTGCGACTCTTTGTCGCTCGCCACCTGAGCATGTAGTAACCGGTCTGTCGTAGTAAGAAATTGGGAGATGAGATAATTCTAAGCAACGTACCGCTCTTTCCTTTCGCTCCGATGGTGGAGTGCCACGGCACTTGAGAGGATATTCTACGTTGCCCCCAACTGTCATATGCGGAAACAACGCTAAAGACTGAAACACCATACAAGTGGGACGCCAGTTGGCCGGTCTATCGTTGACGCGTTCACCTCTAAGCAGAATGTCGCCCCGAGTTGGCTTATCCATGCCAGCAAGCATTCGTAGTAAAGTGGTTTTCCCTGAACCTGAGGGTCCTACAAGTGTGAAGAACTCGCCTTCTTCGAATGCAAGAGTGATCTGGTTTACTGCGGCAAGATTTCCAAAATACTTGTCCACACCGAGTAACTCCATTATCGGTTCTGCTGGCACTGATTTATCCTTTCATACTTAGATCAAAGTTGATTAACTATTACCTGTCTCAATCTTAAGAATATCTGTCTGTGAGGTAAATAGGAGCATTGTTCACACAATATTTGACGTTACTACTGAACAGAGCGGCTGGGGTCCAGCCGCTCTGTATTTAGCAGTAATGTGATGCTTTACCGTAGATAAAGCAGTTAAGTTAGGATCCGCGAGTTCGCTTAGCCTCTGTGTACATGTCGTGCATCGCATCGTAATCAGGATTGATATCAAAATCGATACATCGATCTACAAGTGATCCAAGCCACGAACCTCCCTCACCCCACTGGATAGCATCTAACTCATCTTTACTCCATTTTGACAGACAGTCGTTAGATCCCATCTGGACAACTGGATTAAGCGTTCCGGGTGATTTTGCCCCTACTCGATAAGCTGCTTCAGGTGTGTGGCAATAAACGAGAAACGCATCAGCTAAAGGTGTCGGCGATGGGTTTGCGACGAGAGATGTGACTTCGATCCAGATAATGCCTGCCCGACCGTTTGGATGTGAAGCAGTTTTTGTTTCTTCAGGACCCTCTATGGGCACTACGTTCATGATCTGAGTTTCGCCTTCGAGGCGAGCCGCAGATGCGGTATAGACACTGCCGGGGAAACAGCCCACAACTTCGCCGGTAATCATGTCACGGCCTAATGCAGCTTGGTCATCGGAAACTTTCTTGGCATTTTTAAAGATTTTGAAAATCATCTCTTTGTAAGCTGCCATCTCAGAATCTGTATGCTTACGAAACGGAGTAAATCCGGCTGCCATGCATGCGTGCATGATGACCCAGTTTTCGTAGTCAAGTATTGCGTACTTGCCAGCTGCGCCTTCGATCATCTCAGCGTACCCGCCTTTCTCGACTGTATCGGCGCTAATTAAGTCACTGTTAATAACCATCGCTGAAGGACCGTAACGCTGTATGATTCCAAGTAGATGATTACCACTGACATCTAAGGTCCAATGATACGGCCACTCAAATCCAGGGACATTCATTTCATAAAGAGGTTGATATTTGTCTTTATCGAGAGGGGTTATCAGTCCTTCTGGGTACAACATCTTGCGCTGCCATGCATTGTTTAAGTTAATCACGTCCCATGTTTTTGTGCCGCCTCCACGAAGGTTGTTAACCGCAGCAGGATCAGAAATAAGCATCTGAGGGTTAACTTTGGCGCCAGTTTGGCGACTGAACGGATCTAGTACTGGTTCTTCTGTATATCCTTCCCACGCATGGATATTAAGTTCCATCCGGTGATTCCCACCAGCAAGTTCAGCTTTTGTTCTTTCCCAAAGGTCATTGGCGTAGTCGGCGCCGGAATCAGCGCGAGCGGACATAGCAGGGAGCATACCGGCTGCACCAACAGTGGCAGCAAGACTTGCGGTACTCCTGATAAAGTCTCGACGAGACGATGAAAAATTTCGATAAACGTTAGTCATCATTACCTCCTTGGTAGGGTAGTGTTTAGTTTTATGTATTTACTTTCTTACAGATAGATATATCATAGATTTATAACTGTGAATTAGCAAGAAAGCGCACCTCTAATGAATTCTCTTCCAGCAGCCGAGATCAAGGAAGTAGAAGTAGATGGGTATCGAGTCGTAACCTACTCCTATGGATCAGGCGATAACATTTTATTTCTACTCAATGGTGGTCCAGGACTACCGTGCAACTATCTAAGGGACCCTCATATTCCATTGGTAGACGAAGGCTATCGAATAGTTGCTTTCGACCAGTTGGGATGTGGTAGATCAGATCGGCCAGACGATAAAGCACTTTGGAACATCAGTCGCTATGTTGAAGAAGTTGAGATTGTTCGCAAGACACTAGGGCTCAATAAAATTCATCTCTTGGGACAATCGTGGGGAGGTTGGCTCAGTATTGAATACGCATTGACCTACCCAGATTCAATCTGTTCATTAATTCTCGCCAATACCTGTGGCGATTTACCTCATTTAACTGTTGAGCTGAATCGTATGCGTGCCGCACTCGGAAGCGAGACAGTTACGATGATGCTACATCATGAGGCGGCCGGCACACTTGATCATCCAGAATATCAGGCCGCTATCACTATCCTTAACTATCGCCATGTTTGTAGACTGAAAAAATGGCCAGAGTCGCTCATGGCTTCAGCCAATGACTGGAATATGGGCCCATATGGAACAATGCAGGGGCCGAATGAGTTTCTATATACCGGTAATCTAAAAGACTGGAACCGGATACCTGACATGCATCGATTATCGATGCCAACCTTAATTGTTACCGGTACCTACGATGAGATAGGACCCGCTTGTGCCATAAAAATGCACAATGTGTTGCCAAATTCTGAAGTTATTGTTTTTCCTAACAGCTCTCACGTGCCGTTCTATGAAGAACCATTAGACTATTTCAGGGTACTAAAGCAATTCCTCGCAAAGCCGGGGCTTTAGAGTAGTAACTATTGCCCAGTTCGGCTAACCACTTTTTAGCGCTTTTTATGTTTTCTCTTTGTTTTTTCGTTGGTCATTCTGCTTTCATCTATTTTCCCGACTCTCATACTCGACAAAGACCGGCTGCATGTTGTCTTTGACTTTCTAGACACAGACTCTTGTATGACAGGTCTGTCCGGTCATGGGTTTTGACTGGCACCAAAAAAAGCGGCTGCCGAAGCAGCCGCCATGAACTTTGTGTTATTAACTGATCAACCGAACCACCAGCGCTCGGCATTTTTGTTTCCGTCGAATTCCCAGTTTGAGGCGATATTTTCAGGACGCTTGACCTTGTCGGAACTGGCATGACCATAGGCAGAGAATATGGGAATAATCACGCTGCAGTTGTCGTGCACAATGCTTTGCATCTCGACATACATTTCGCGGCGCTTGGCATCATCAAGCTCTGCTCTTGCCTGCGGCAGTAACTCCTCAAAGCGCGGATTATTGAAGAAGGTTTCAGACCAGCCTGTGGCGATTGCATTTTTAGAGTACACCTGGCTGAACATCCAGTCTTCTGTCGGGCGGCCGCCCCAGTAAGACGCACACCAAGGATCGACCAGCCAGACATTCGACCAGTAACCGTCATCAGGTTTGCGTACCACCTCGATGTTGATACCCGCTGGACGAGCTGTTTCCTGGAACAAAACGCAAGCGTCATCTGAGTTCTGAAAGGCCGTGTCCGCTACCGCGATCTGCAGATCAAGCGAGGATCGCCCGGCCTGTTTCATGTAGTACTTGGCCTTGTCGAGATCATATTCGCGCTGCGGGATCTCCTCATTGGTCGCCCGGTAACGGTTGGCCGGCCCAATAGGGATGTCGTTACCCAGTGAAGCATAGCCAAACCAGATCTTATCAAGCCATTCCTGGCGATCGATCGCATGCTTGAGCGCCATGACCACGTTGTTGTCGTTAAAGGGTGACACATTGTTGAGCATGGGCAGCGTGCAGTGTTGATTGCCGTTGGTGTAGAACACCTCGATCCCCGGTTTTTTCGCCAGGCGACCCGCAGTCGCCGCTGCGGGGGACGTGATCAAGTCGAGCTCATCGGACATCAGCCCGTTTTCTCGAGCGCCGGTATCAGAAATAAACAGCGTTTCAATCGAATCAAAATGGGCCCGACCGGCCTTCCAATAGTTGGGATTACGAACGGTCAGCGTACGGACACCGGGATCGAATGATTCCAGTTTGTAGCCGCCTGTTCCAAGGCCGGACTGCGTATCTATAGTCCCGTCGTCGTTGGCCGGACAGATTCCAAGGTGATAATCCGACATCAGATACGGAAAGTCCGCATTGGGGCCTTCCAGCACCATCATAACCTGATGGTCGCCGTGTGCCATGATGTCGGTGATCTGCGAGACGATGCCTTTGGCCGCTGATTTAGTGTTCTCTCCCAGGTGATGCTGGATCGATGCGACTACATCGCTGGCTTTGAGTGATCGACCATTATGAAACTCAACACCCTGACGCAGTTCGAAGGCCCAAGTTTGGCCATCCGAAGAATCCCATGACTCCGCGAGCTCTGGAACAAGCTGATTGTTTTCATCGATCTCAGTGAGGTTGTTACGCAACTGTCCCATGCCGACATTGATCATGTAGGAGTCCAAATAGGTTGCGGGATCTAGGCTATCGCTCGATGCGCCACCGGTCAGTGCCTGTCGAAGCATACCGCCTTTATTGGGCGTTGCCGCCAATACGGCGCTCGACAGCGATGTGGCAGTCGGCAGAGCAACGCCCAGTGCGATAGCACTGCGAATGAAATCGCGTCGTGTAATCCGGCCTTGCGATAGCCGTTCTCTAAGTTGGTTAATCTCTTTCATAAAGCACCTTCCTCCCAGAAGAATCAAATTCTTTGAGCTCGCCGTTAGACTGTGCTCAAGAATTGCTTAAACCACGTTACTGTCTCTACAGGGACGCATCTTCACCCTTTCTTTCAGTCTCGTCAAATTCCGGTAGAAACGCAGGAAAAACGTAAGGTATTGGCGCATTGCGATCAACAGCAATAGCCAATTAATTGAGAACGGGTTGCTGCTGATCCTAAGACGATGAATTGGCGGCTAATGAGGTCGAGTGGCGTGCAAAGAATGAGTGCTCGTAAATCATGAGCAGAGCCGGCACTAGAAAAAGAACCAGCAGCGTTGCAAAAGCTAGACCAAAGGCAATGGAGGTCGCCATTGGGATCAGGAACTGCGCTTGAAGCGATGTCTCAAACAGTAGCGGCGTTAGCCCAGCGATGGTTGTCAGCGAAGTTAACAGCACGGCCCGCAGGCGTTGGCAGGCGGCTTCGACCACCGCCTGTTCGGGGCTAAGACCGTCAGCTCGAATCTGTTTGTAAAACACCACCAAGATGATTGAGTTATTGACCACGATGCCAGCGAGGCCGAAAAACCCGAACATCGAGAGAATCGTCAGGTCGATATTCATCAAGGTATGGCCCCAGATTGCACCCACCAGGCCAAACGGAATAATCATCATGACCAGCAACGGCCAACCATAGGAGCCGAAGACCCACGCCAGAACGAGATAGATCAGCACCAGCGCTAGAATTGCGCCGCGCTTCATGTCACTCAGCGTTTCACGCTGGTCCGCTTGCCGACCTTCAAACGAAAATCTGACGCCGTGGCGTTGTTCGAGTTCGGGCAGAGTATTCTGCTTTAGGTTGGCGATGATCCGGTTATCGTTGTTGACCGCATCATCGACGTCACCGGTCACGGTTATGGCCAGGTTGCCTTCCACATGCCGGATAGAATCAAAGCCACGTCTGCTCTGAAGCGTAACAACGTTGGCAAATGGGACTGTTCCGCCACCCGGCAGCATGACCTCAAATTCGTCGAGGCTGTCCAGCCGATTTCTTTCATTGTCAGGCAAGACCACACGAACCTCGACTTCATCGTTGTTATCAGCCATGAGCTGTACTAGGTAGCCTTCGTAACCAGCCCGAAGTTGCCGGCCGAGATTTTCGACCGATAGACCCAGCGCTTCGCCAGTTGGGGTCAGCCGGAGTATGAGCTGTTCGCGGCCATACGGCATATCGTCTTCAACACCCGACACACCCGGGATATCGATCAATACATTTTTGAGTGTCAACGCAGCTGATTTGACTGCGACCAGGCTCGAGCCCGTGATCTGAACCTCTATGTCCTGTCCCGGTGGACCGGCAGTCGGCTCCTTGATCGATAGGTTTTCAAGTCCGGGTGCGTCAGGGATCCGGGCTCGCCATTCTTCGATGAAGGTTCTATTACGGACTGTTCGTGCATCCGGTTTAACCAGTTCAACCAGTACAGAACCGATATTTTCGCTTCTGCGTCGTTCCCAATCCCCGCTTTCTCCCAGGCCCAGTCGTGAAATCGCTGTTACCACCAGGTCACCTCCGAAATGATCATTTGCGTCCCACAATGCTTGTTCTACCTTGGCAAGATGGTCGGCGACATGTTTCTGCGGCGTCCCCGCGACGAAATCAACGTTGGCAAAAAAGATAGGCCCCTCGGCAACCGGGAAAAAATTGAACGCAATACGGCCACCGGCGACCCAGCCGATACTGACGATGAAAATCGCAGTTGCCAGCGCTACCGTCATCCAGCGATAGCGAACGCCCGCGACAATCATGGGGCGAAAACGGAACTCTCTAAAACGGGCAAATCCGTCGTCGAGTATTTTTCTCAGCCGCCGCGGACGATAGCTCCCGACGCGAGTGAAAGTGCCCCGAAGATGACCGGGTAAAACAAGAAACGCTTCAATTAAGGAGGCCAAGATAACGCAGATCACCACCATCGGCAGGGTTCGCAGGATGATGCCGATAATGCCACCTACCAACAGTAGCGGCATAAATGCAGCAATCGTTGTCAGTGACGATGCGAGTACCGGTGCCAGCATTCTTTGAGCACCTTTTTGTACCGCTGTTAGAGGGCTGTCGCCGCGTTCAAAATGCGTCACAGCATCTTCCCCGACAACAATAGCATCATCTACAATGATGCCGAGCGTCATGATCAGGCCAAACAGACTGATCATGTTGATTGACCCACCGTAAACGTAAAGCGCACCCAGTGCTGCCATGAAAGAGGTGGGGATTCCGACCGTGACCCAACTGGCTGCCGGCACGTTCAGGAATAAGTAAAGTATCAGTATGACCAGGACCAGGCCGGTGGCACCGTTTTTGAGCAGCAGATTGATCCGGTCCTTAATGTAGCCCCAGCGTTCATCGTAGACATTGAGCTCAAACCCGGTCGGCAGCAAGGGCCGGGTTTGCTCGACCCACTCGCGCATGATTCGGGCTGATTTCAAACTGTCTGCATCCTTGGAGCGCGACAGCCTCATTTCTACGGCTGGCCGGCCACGATAGGTGACCGTTGTCTGGGCGTTCTGCGGTCGCCGCTGGATATCGGCGATATCGCCCAGTGTCAGCAGACGACCGTTCTCACCTGCGATAACAGGTAGGTCTGCGAAGGCGAGCTCACCGCGACGTTGATCCTTGAAGCGAAGCTGCCGGGCTGACTCACCTCGACCGATTACGCCCACTGGTAAATCGCGTGACGCCGCACCGACCCGCCTGCCAATATCTTCCAACGATAGACCCACCTCGCGCAGCGTTTCTGAGGGTATCTGGATTGCGATTTCCTCTTCCGGTAGGCCGAAAATTCGGATATTCGAGATGCCCCGTTCAAGCAGTTCACGTTCAAAACGGCGTACGATGCTACGCAGACCGCGGGGATCGTCGGGTCCTGCGATGAGCACGCTCGCAATGGGTTCGTAATTGATAATGCGACCAATCTCCGGTGTTTCAGCAGTCGCCGGCAGATTGCGTACCAGGTCAACTTGCTCTTTAACCTGGTCGACCGCAAAGCCCATATCGGTGCCTTCTTTGAATTCAAGGGTGACCAGCGACAGCCCGTCGACGGACCGAGACCGCAGTTCCTTGGCGCGATCAACCCCTCGCAGCTGTTGTTCAAGCGGTTCGGTAATGAGTTTCTCGATATCTTCAGCACTCGCGCCGACCCAGACGACTTTGACGGAAACAAAGTCGATATCAAAATTAGGAAAGAACTGGGCGTTTAGTTTTGAAAGCCCCCAAATGCCGGCGATGATCATCATCGTCATCATCAGGTTGGCAGCAACTGGATGACGCGCCAGCAGACCGAGCAGGTCATTTCTCGGTTCCACCGACATGTCAGTCAGTCTGAGTCAGGATGTCGACTTTCAGGCCCTCTACAGCGTTCGGCAACTGATTGGCCAATATCATGTCGCCCTCGGAGAGGTTTTCACTGCGGAAAAGGATCCAGCTGCCCCATTGTCCATTACGATAATCACCGACCCGCTCAATTTGAACCATCGACAGCCGGTTGTCCTGAATGCGGTAAACGTTATTGGCACCGTAGACGGCTGTCGCCGGTAGGGCAAAGACGTTGGCTTCTTCTGGAAGGTCGACGAATACCGATACCGTGCGACCAAGTTCAATCAGGTGTTTTTCGCCAATAATGTTGAAAAAGGCGTCTACTCCCCCCTGACCCCTCTCGATTTTGCCGGCCAACCGGTCGAGTTCAAGTTGGATCGCGTTGCCGTTAAGTTCTATTGTCGCAGTGACGGGATTACCGTGGTTTAGAGCCTGCCGGAGGGTAGGCAGGTACCGATTAGGAATCTGGGCGCGCAGTTCAACGAAATTCGTGTCAAATAAATCGATCAGGCGATCACCAGGACGCACGCGGTCGCCTGGGGAGATGTGTACCGCAGTAATGCGCCCATCAAACGGCGCTGTCAGCTCGGAACGCTGTAGATCTCGATGAACCTGGTCGCGTACGGCTTTGCTTTTGTTCAGCCGTGCATCGAGCTGGGCCAGCCGAGGAGTGTGGTCGCTGACAGCTCGCTGACGACTGGTCAGGGCGAGAGCCTGGAGGCGTAAGGCGCGCTGCGCCTCATCAACCCTTGCTTGAGTGCCGGCCTGAGACTGGGCAAGGCGTTCGGCTCTTTTGAGGACACGCTCCGCGAGGTCGTAAAGCGCATGCTCATGTTTCAGTGCTGTGAGATCTGATCCATGCCGCTTTTTTTCACTTTCGATTTGTGCTTTGATGTCTGCAACTTCGGCATTTCGTTGGCGCAGCATTAGCTTAAGATCGTGGTCGTCCAGGCGCAGTAACAGCTCGCCTTTGCTCACCACGCGCCCCGACAGGGCGGTCAGTTCCTTAACGTCTGCGGGTACCGCCGAGCGCAGTCGAGTTTCCCGAGGGGATTCGACCCGACCGTAGAGACGAAGCGTAGGCGACAAATGTTTGTATTCGACAGAAACAGCAGTGACTGACCAAACCCGCGCACTGGGTTCGAGCGGGGGATCAACCGGTGCGTTCGATTTCAGCAGTGCAAAGCCCGCGACACCCAACGCCACGACAATAACGGGCAAGAGAATTCTAAGGATTGTTTTCATCTAGAAGACAACTGATGACTGTGGCATAACGTTATCGATTTAGCATTGTAGAGGTGAGGTGACTCAAAATCGACCGCCTGCAGCGAGTTGATTACTTAGGGCTATCCGGACGATATTAATTCTTGATTGCGATTGAAAAACTGGTTTGGCCCAGCGCTGGACGGTCGGCATCGTATCGCTGCATGAAGGACTGCAGCTGATTTTTAGCAGCCAGATCGGCGACCTGCGCCAGGGCGGTTTGGAGCTCATGATTGCTGGCCAAGGCCCAGATCGAATCGCCTTTTCGCCATGCGTAATCCAGTACCGCTTCAGCATCGAAGTAACTTTCACCTTGCAGTACACTGTCTAAATCGACCAGGCGATCGTTGAGAGTTAAGCCGACACCGCAAATCAGGGCATCCAATGCTTTCTCTGGGATTATCTTGCGCATGACGGTTGTTCGCGCGTTGGGTATAAGCTCGTAGAACCAGAACCCTTTTTCCAGCTGCTCATGTGTACAGCTGTTGATGATGAGCACGCCACCGGGTTGTAGAACGCGCGCACATTCTTTGAGTACTTGATGATGTAACGGCCAGCCGTGTCCCGCTTGATCAGGCAGATGGTGAAGGACCTGGTTGATCATCACACCATTGACGCTCTGGGTTTTAAGCGGTAGTTGGGCAATAGACCCTAGCGTGAACCCGATGCGGCCGTGTTCCGCGGCCGAACGCATTTTAGTCCGGGCCACAGACAGCATTGAGCGGTTCAGGTCGATGGCTTCCACGCGGTGGACTCGGTCGACCAGGGCGAACGCATAAATTCCGGTGCCGCAGCCGGCATCCAGTAGAATCTGCTGATCCCGATTTGCGGAGCCGGAAGATAGAGCGGCCGTGATTATTTCCAGACCTATCGGCACCCGGGTATGGTCGTAGACGGCACTGGTCTGGGTATAATTTTCGTAACTGCTCATCGTGTTTGGAAGGTACCAACTGCGTCACGGTATGCTCGCGGTACAGTAGATTAGTTTATCGTGCTTTAACTCTCAAGAGAGTCGAGTGAGGCAAAAATGTGTGGACGGTTCGAACGCCATAGTGCGCTGTCAGAATTTTCAAAGGTCGTGGAGGGGTTGATGGCTGAGGGTATTGACCCATTGCCACCAAGCTACAACATTGCTCCCTCGCAGGCTGCACTGGTGGTGCGACATCAGACTGGTGCGCACAGAGTTGACTCACTCACCTGGGGGTTGGTGCCGGGTTGGATGAAGGAACCCGGCAAAATTCGCCCCATTAATGCGCGCGCTGAGACCATCCACCAGAAACCGATGTTTCGAGATGCATTCAGATACCACCGATGTTTGGTTCTGTGTGATGGTTACTACGAATGGAAAAAGCTCACCAATGGCAAGAAGCAGCCGTACCATCTGGGCAGGACAGACAAATCGCCTTTCGTCATGGCCGGGCTGTGGTCACACAATGCGCATGCTGCGACCGAGGGGGTAGAGACATTCTGCGTAATCACAACGCCGGCCAGCGGTGAGGCAGCCACCGTTCATCACCGGATGCCGGTCATACTCTCGCGCGCGGTCCAGACACAGTGGTTGGACCCGTCAGTCTCGAAGACCGAACAGGTCCAAGAGTTGTTGTTGACCGGCGACACCGACCTATCGGTCTATCCAGTCAGTACTTTCGTCAACAGCCCGACAAACAATTCGGTTAGTTGTGCTACGCCGTTCGTGAACTCATCGGTCTTGTCCTGAGGCAATTCGAGGATGGTGGCTCGGACTGCAAAGCAGGTTGTTATTCTGGGCGGTACCGGATTCATAGGTCGACGCTTGGTTGAAACTCTGGGCCTTCAAGGTCGTGGTGTTCGTGTGCCGATTCGTGTCCGGGCGTATGTGGCGGGCGCCGGCTCAATCTGTGTGGACTGTGTATCTCTTCATGTGAAGAGTTGGTCCAGTTCATGGCCCACGTACTGGGTCGCAAAAGGTTGATTATCAGCCTGCCAGATCCTATCTCTCGTATTTAGGTCAGGTTTTTGCTGTGTCTACCCGGGCAGTTTTCACAAGGGGTAACAATCTGTCTCTGCAGGCCCACAGCGTTTGGGTAATCATCTTGAGGAGATGGGTATCGACCCAGCCAAACCTGGCGGCAGTTATAACTCCGCTTTTGCGTGGTGGCGCATGAGGCGGGTTATCGGGCTCCAGTTTTGAGCATCAGAAATACAGGCAGCAGCTCAAAGTCGAGGCCTTCCCAATAAGACTGAGAATCTTCTGTAGCGGCCACGGCGACCGTGGGTGCGCCGCGGTGGTTGAGTTCCGTGCAAGCAGCACGAACCTGGGTGCGACCGATATTCTGTTTTTGAAATTGTGGATCAACGCTGAGCAGGTGGATAATCGTACGGGCTCCATCATAGGTTGCCCGTATGCACCCCGCGACCTTGTTATCGATCTCAACACCTAGAAAAACAGTCGCACTGCACAACCCGCCGCGACGCATGGCCTCGGGTCCTTCAACTTCGGGGAAATCATATTGGCCGTTTGCGGTCAAAATTCGGACCAGCGGCGCTATGTCTGCTTCTCTGAAACGGCGTACTGCTATTTACTCTGCATTCATGGCAAAGACAATATACTACGACGGAAATCTGAAGCCAGTGATGGGGGTCGGATAAATATCAACGAGAAAGAACGGTTTTTACATCACGTATGCTTTTGGTATGTATAATCAATTCTTATATGTACAACGCTACCCCCAGTGGTGACTTGAGCTGTTAATAGCACTTAGTTCGAAATTTCTCTGCTCGACCGGTAGCGGTGTGCTCGATACGCTGAACGCGAATCACGAGCCCTCTGTGAGGCGTAGCCGGCTGGTCTGCTGAGTACCCGATATAGATTATTGTTAAAGGGAATGCTTTGAAGCCGACAGATACGTCTGACCCTCAGTACTACCACAAAGTGGTTGACTGCCAGTGGGGTTGTCCTGCCCATACGGATGTTCCCGAATACATCCGTATGATTGCGCAGGGGCGCTACACGGATGCCTATCTGCTCAATCGTCGTTCGAATGTTTTTCCGGCGATACTGGGCCGAGTCTGTGACCGGCCCTGCGAGCCGGTGTGTCGCCGTGTTCGAGTCGAAGAAGAGCCTGTTGCCATCTGCCGGTTGAAACGGGTCGCTGCAGATCTGGCCGACGATATAAGACCGCACTTACCGGCTATACCCGCAAAGAAGAACGGAAAGCGTATTGCTTGTATTGGTGCTGGTTGTGCATCGTTGACGGTAGCCAACGATTTGTTGCCGCTGGGTTATGAGATCGTGATGTTTGAACAGTTCGATCAAGCGGGCGGGTTGATGCGGACTAATATCCCGGCTTTTCGGTTGCCGGCACCAGTGCTGGATGATGAAATTGCCATGATTGTTGAACTGGGTGTGGATCTACGGCTGGGTCACCGGATTGACAGCATGGCTGCTCTTCTGGAAGAAGACTTTGATGCCGTATTTGTTGGTACCGGCGCGCCACGCGGGAAAGAACTCAATCTGCCTGGTCGACAGGAATCCGACCGAATCCATATCGGTATTGACTGGCTTGAGTCGGTCGCCTTTGAGCACACTGAAAAAATCGGCGAGCGGGTGCTTATCATCGGTGTCGGAAACACTGCGATGGACTGTTGTCGCACTGCACTAAGACTGGGGGGCGAGTCGGTCAAGGTGATGGCACGCAAACCACGCGGTTATTTCAAGGCTTCGCCATGGGAACTGGAGGATGCCGAAGAGGAAAAGGTTGAAATTATTGTTAACCATTCACCCAAAGCGTTTGTGGTCGATGGTGGCCAGTTGAAAGGGATGACATTTGATCACCTTGAATATCATATGGATGCGGACGGGAATCTTCAGTCAACCGTCATCGATGAGGTATTTCTTGCTTGTGACGATGTAATTCTTGCCATTGGCCAGGAAAACGCTTTTCCCTGGATCGAACGAGATCTCGGCATTGTGTTTGATGAGTGGGATGTGCCGAAAGTTGATAAAGTGACATTTGAATCAACCCGTCAAGGCGTATATTTTGGGGGTGATTCCGCGTTTGGACCCGAAAACATCATCTGGGCTGTTGAACACGGGCACCAGGCAGCGATTTCGATTCACAAGCACTGCTCAAGTGAACCATTGGACAAGCGCTTACCCCATGGCATGAATTTGCTGAGCACCAAGATGAGTATCCACGAGTGGAGTTTCAGTAATGATTACGACCCTTCGAATCGCCGCCAGATGCGGCATGTCGAGCTCAAACAACGATTTGATGAACTCAACATAGAAGTGGAGCTTGGGTTTTCGGCAGAGCAATTTGTAACAGAGGTCGAGCGCTGTCTGAACTGTGACATCCAGACCGAGTTTACAGCGAAGCTTTGTATTGAATGTGACGCCTGTATCGATGTCTGCCCAGTTCGTTGTTTGACCATTACTCAGAACGGTGACAAATCAGACTTGGTTAAGCGTCTGAGTGCTCCGGTCACAAACCAAGATGCGCCTTTTTATGTGTCGGACGCACTGCCGCAGACAAGTCGGGTCATGGTCAAGGACGAAAATCTTTGTGTCCACTGTGCATTGTGTGCCGAACGTTGCCCAACTGGCGCCTGGGACATGCGTAAATCTGAACTGTTGATTCCTTACGCGATCGATGAAGAGGTTGCAGCATGCAAGCGGAAGACCGGATAAACGACTTCGTAGTTCAAATCGCCACGGTGAACGGTACGGGTTCGTCTAGTGCCAACACACTGCTGATGAAAGCTATTTTTCGCATGGGTATTCCAGTAGTTGGAAAAAACTATTTTCCATCCAACATTCAGGGGCTGCCCACCTGGTACGAAATACGGGTGACAGGAGAGGGGTATCTGGCTCGGTCCAGCAAAGTCGACATTATGGTTGCGATGAATGCGCAGACCTATGCGGAAGACCTGGCCTCTGTGGTCACCAACGGGGTACTGATCTACGACTCCAGCTGGCCGAGGGCAGAACTTGAAGATCGATCGGATATCACTGTATTGCCAGTACCTCTGTCGAAAATGTGTAACGAGTCGTTCACTGGTGCTCGGGCACGTATTCTGATGAAAAATATAGCCTATGTTGGTGCTATTGCGGCATTGATCGAAATTGATCGGGACGTTGTGCGTCAATTATTGAGTGAAACGTTTGTCGACAAGCCCAATCTGGTTGATTCGAACATGCAGGCATTCGAGCTGGGCTACGATTATTCACAGGCAGAATTTAATTGTCCGTTGGAGAGCCGTCTGGTTCCAATGGATGCCATGACTAATCACATCATGATTGATGGAAACACAGCGGCTGCTTTGGGGTGTGTTTACGCTGGCGCTACGGTTGGGAGCTGGTACCCGATCACGCCATCAACATCGTTGTTTGATGCGTTCGGTAAATTTTGTAAACAGCTACGACAGGATCTGGAAACCGGCGAACAGAATTATTGCATTATCCAGGCTGAAGACGAGCTGGCTGCAATAGGTATGGCACTGGGAGCTGCGTGGAACGGCGCACGCGCATTTACGGCCACGAGCGGACCTGGTGTGTCATTGATGTCGGAATTCTTGGGGTTGGCTTACTTCACCGAAATACCGCTGGTGTTATTCGACGTTCAGCGGGCCGGCCCTTCGACCGGAATGCCGACGAGAACACAACAAAGTGACATTCTCGCCGCCGCTTTTGCATCCCACGGTGATACTCGGCATGTTCTGCTTTTCCCCGCCAATCCTGAAGAGTGTTTCCGGATGGCAGTGTCCTCTTTTGATCTAGCAGACCGGCTGCAAACGCCGATAATAGTCATGATGGACTTGGACATCGGGATGAACGACTGGCCCTGTCCGGAGTTAACATGGGATGATTCGTACCAGCCCGATCGAGGCAAAGTGTATAGCGCAAAGGAGCTGAGCAACATGGATAGTTTTGCTCGGTATCTTGATGTGGACGGGGACGGTATTTGTTATCGGACCCTTCCAGGAGAACATCCCAAAGGGGCCTACCTGATTCGCGGTTCAGGGCACAATAAATTGGGCGGTTACACCGAAAATGCCGATGAGTATGTGGAAGTCGTTGACCGGTTACGCCGTAAGTTTGATACGGCCGCGGAGCTGGTACCAGAACCGGTAACCGAAACTTTGAACAAAAGTAGTTGTGTGATTGTCACATTAGGCAGTTGCGACGGCGCGGTTCGAGAAACCCGAAGCAAGCTGGCCGCTGACGGTGTGCAAACGGACTATATGCGGATTCGGGCATTTCCGTTCAGCAAGTCCGTGGTCAAATTCTTGGCTGGTTACAGTCAGGTCTTTGTTGTTGAACAAAATCGTGATGCACAGTTTTGCAACTTGTTGCAGACAGAAGCCGGAGTCAGTGTGGATAAGCTGATTCCGATACTCAGCTATGGGGGCATGCCCATTGCCTGTGAAGATATTTATGGACCGATTCTTGAAAAAATTTCTCAGGGGAAAGCAGCGTGAGTTTTATCAAGAAACCGAGAATCACGAAGGGACTTCCGCAGAACGGACTGGGCTTGTCAATTGTCGATTACGAAGGGGCCATGTCGACCTTATGTGCTGGATGTGGACACGATTCAGTCTCTGCCGCAATTATTCAAGCCTATTTTGAACTTGAAATCGAACCCCACCGGGTGGCCAAGGTATCCGGTATTGGATGTTCGAGTAAAACACCGACCTATTTTCTAAGGCCGGCGCACGGTTTTAATTCAGTACATGGCAGGATGCCCTCGATTGTGACCGGCGCAAACGCCGCGAACCGCGATCTGCACTACATCGGTGTATCTGGAGATGGTGATTCTTTGTCTATTGGGCTCGGGCAATTCTGCCATGCTATTCGGCGTAACGTGAACATGCTTTACGTACTGGAGAACAATGGTGTTTACGGGCTCACTAAAGGACAGTTTTCAGCATCGACAGACGTCGGTAGTACTGCCCGCAAAGGTGGTGCTGTTAACCAGCAGCCGCCAATTGATCCTGTGTTGACAGCCATCAATTTTGGGTGCACTTTTGCCGCCCGTGGATTTTCAGGTGATAAACAGAACCTGGTACCCTTGCTCAAAGCCGCGATCCAACATCCAGGATTTGCGCTGCTGGATGTGATATCCCCCTGTGTAACATTTAACGATCACGAAGGCTCGACAAAAAGTTATGCCTATACCCGCGAGTCAGAACGCACAACTGTTTATGCGGATTTTGTTCCCAGGCGTGAGCCGATAGAGACCGACCTGGTACAGGACGTGACGACGGTAACACTACATGATGGAAGCCGGATTGTGTTGCGCAAGGTTGATGATGACTACAACCCATTCGATGCCAACGCAGCAACAGCTTACATTCGTGATCACCAAGAGCAGGGAGAAATTGTGACAGGTCTTTTGTATATGGACGAAGAAGCTCAAGATCTGCACGCCATGAATAACACACCCACCACTCCCCTCAGTGCGTTGGAGCCCAGCAAGCTGATCCCGGGCGCAGCAAACCTCGCAGCGCTACAGAAGGCCTGGCGTTAAGCTAGACGTTGTTTAAGGATTTTCGGTTCTTGCTTGACGAGACAGCAGTGCCGTAACCGCAAGCGTTGGATCGAGATCTTCAAACAGGACCTTATATACCTGTTCAGTAATCGGCATTTCTACTGCAGTCACTGCGCTTTTCCGGTACAACTCCCGAGTCGTGTTGATGCCCTCGGCTTCCTGGCCGATTTCCGACAGAATGTCTTCTTTGGATTTTCCTTTACCTAGCCCTAGGCCTAGCCGGCGATTTCGTGACTGATCGTCGGTGCAGGTCAGGATGAGGTCTCCCATCCCTGTCAGGCCCATAAAAGTTTCGATCTGACCACCCAGAACAACACCTAGCCTGCTCATTTCTGCTAGGCCCCGGGCGATCAGGGCTGCGCGGGCGTTTGCCCCGAATCCCAATCCGTCACTGATTCCAGCGGCGATCGCCATGACGTTCTTGATGGCGCCCCCAAGTTGGACACCAGACAGATCAGTACTCGTATAGACCCGTGTTCGGTTGTCTCTGAACCACGAGGCTACGGTATCGGCAACCGTTTCATTGCGAGCGGCTACGGTGAGCGCCGTAGGTAAACGCTGGGCGACTTCAATGGCAAAGCTTGGACCTGACAACACGGCAGGCTGGGCAGTTTGGCCTAGAACCTGGTCGAAAACTTCGCTCAGCAACAGACCGGTACCGGATTCAAAGCCCTTCGTTCCCCAGCAGATAGTCGGTGGAGCAGAGCATGCTGTCACCGCATCGTTCAACTTGTTAAGTACTGATCGGAATGCATGGCTGGGGACAGCGATGATGTAATGATGGGCCTCATCCACAACCCGGTCGATTTGAGCGGTAGGCTCGACACCCGAGGGTAGTGCTAGCGGGCCCAGGAAACTGGGGTTACGGCCCGTCGTGATCATCTCCTGCGCATGGGGGCGGTTTCGGGTCCACAGCAACACCGGATGGCCATGATGAGCGAGCAGCCCAGCCAGTGCGGTTCCCCAGGATCCTGCACCCAACACCGCCAGAGTCGGCTGGTTTTTGGTGTTCACGCTGTATGGTCGGGCGTCTAGTTTGGTGGAGTTTCCCCCGTAGGGGTTCTCAGCCGGTGGCACCGCTGTCAGAGCGGCTGATCACGGCATTTTTGTTTTCGTGCATCAGCGCAATGCTGACTGGTGGCAGGTAAAATGCGGGAAATCCACCTTTCGCGATCATTTGCCCAATGGTTTCTCGCAGATAAGGGAAAAGCACTTGTGGGCATGCTTTTTTTACCATTTCATTCAGAGTTTCTTCGTCATAGCCTTTCAAGGTGAATATACCGGCCTGATGGCATTCGGTGACGTAGGCGACATCACCATCTTCGGTTTTCGCAGTAACCGTCCACTTCAGTTGTGACTCAAAAATGCCGTTGGTTGCATCGAGCGGCTGTTGGATGACTTCGAAGTCGTGATCATATTTGAGCTTATATTCGCGGGTAAATATCAGAGGACTATTGGGCGCTTCAAAGGATAAGTCTTTGACGTAGATCTGATTGATCTCAAAAGTCGGTTCGATGGTGTTGGTTTCTGCCATGGTAGGGCTCCTAGTGCTTCAGAGTCTTAGCGCTCGACTGGTAAGTTTTCTTTTTCCCATGCCGCAAGACCTCCTGCGAGTGTGTAAACATCTGAGAATTCGTTTTTACGCAATATAGCGGCGGCCCTTCCCGCTTTGGTTCCAGTCTTACACGTCAGAACAATCGGTTTCTTTTTGTCCCGATACTTCTTCAAGCGATTCAGGTTACTGTCTAGCTGACCCAGCGGAATGTTGATCGCAGCCGGAATATGACCATTCTCGAATTCCGCAGATTCGCAGATATCAATCACGACGGCGCCGTCATGATTGATCAGCTGAGGCAGTTGTACGGCAGTAACCTGGCTAGAGTTGGCACCACGTCTGAACGTGTCTACAGCGATTAGGCCGCAGATGACGACAAGCGCGGCAAACAGATACCAGTTAGTAGTGATGAATTCAATGTCCATGGTAGGAAGTACTGATTAAACGGGCGCGTTAGTGTACAGCAAGCGGGTACTGGCGCGCGCCAATGGCTACGTGCCTCTATCGCAAGGTGCCGATCAGGTAGCAGGTGGGCAGAACGCTTCGCGCATGGTACCGATCAGCTGCAGGATTTTCTCATCGCCGATTCGGTAAAAGACTTTGTTTGCATCTTTGCGGGAGCCAAGAATCCCCTTGTCGCGCATGATAGAAAGGTGCTGGGAGATGTTACTCTGGGAGGTGCCAACCATCTCAACCAGGTCCTGGACACTGATTTCCTGGGCCCCGGCCAGTATGCAGAGGATTTTAAGGCGCAACGGATGGCCCATGGCTTTCAGTGCCCGGGAAGCCACGTACAAATCCCGTTCGTCCGCCAAAAGTGACGCCGCATCTCCGCGTTCTATTTGAGGAGTTTCACTATCTGAAACTAGGGCCATATCGACGACTTCTGATAAATTACGTTAATATTAATCTTACCTTATACGCTAATGTACGATTTGTCCAGTGGTGAGCGGCTGTCATTGCTTTTCAGGTCGGATAATGGCCTCAACTGGGGGGAACTAGGGTAGGAACCCAGCCATTTTAGGGCCTGATCATCAGCTGGCTGGGCTGGACGTATACTGTGGACGTTGCCACGAACCAGGCTCATGGGGCCGAAGTCATGGAGAAATTGGATGATTGTGTTGTGTAGAGCTTTGAAACGACTGCTGATTGGACTGGCTGCGGCTTTTTGCTTAGGTCCTTTGTGGGTAGCGCATGCCGGACAGGCTGAAAATGCGGTGCAGCTGCCGATTGAAGACCTCAAGATCTTCGCCGAGATCTTCGGGAAGATAAAGTCGGACTATGTAGAAGACATCGATGACAGCCAGTTGTTGAACAATGCCATAAAGGGGATGTTGGACGGTCTTGATCCGCACACGGTCTATCTTGATCCGGATTCCTTTCGCGAGATGAACATCGACACCCATGGGGAATTCGGTGGGCTGGGTCTGGAAGTTACGATGGAAAATGGTGTGATCAGGATCGTCGCCCCTATCGATGACACGCCTGCCCATAAGGCTGGGTTGAAATCAGGAGACTTGATCATCAGTATGGACGGTGTTCAGGTCAAAGGACTTTCACTGGGTGAATCCGTATCATTGATGCGGGGTAAACCCGGTTCCGAAATTGTTCTGACCATCGTACGCAAGGACCGACCAGAACCGTTTGAGGTGACACTCAAACGGGCGATTATTCAGCTTGAAAGCGTTCGAGCAGAGCTCCTGGAGACTGGTTTTGGTTATGTGCGGGTCATACAGTTTCAGATCGGTACAGCGACTTCCTTACGCCAGCAACTGGCTCGTTTAGCACGCGAAGCGGGCACAGCGCTCAAAGGACTCGTTCTTGACCTGCGCGATAATCCCGGCGGTGTTCTGGATGGTGCAATACAGGTAAGCGATACTTTTCTCAGAGATGGTTTGATCGTTTCGACACGAGGCAGAGCAGAGGACTCGGAAGTCACGTTCAGTGCCAGTCCCAAAGACTACCTGAATGATGCTCCTTTGGTGGTGCTGGTCAACGGCGGTTCGGCATCGGCATCGGAGATTGTGGCGGGTGCTCTGCAGGACCATGGTCGGGCGTTGATCCTCGGCACGGCTACCTTTGGCAAGGGATCAGTCCAGACCATACTGCCCATGCTCAACGGAGCAGCGCTCAAACTAACCACAGCCCGTTACTACACTCCCAACGATCGCTCGATTCAAGCTACCGGCATCACGCCGGATGTCGTGAGTCAACCTGCAGAATCTAGCCAGACACTGGACAGAGATGCTTCCCGACTTCGTGAATCGGATTTAGCCGGGCATTTGGAAAATGAGCTCGAAAAGGATCAAAACGCTACAGTCGATACTAAAACCGACCCGTTACTGTTCAGCGATCTTCAGGTCAGAGAGGCCTTAAACATCCTGAAAGGAATGGTGATTGCACGCCAGCAGAGTTTATGAAAGTGACCGCAACAGAGGTGCTTTACTGATCCATCAGTCGGTTTGAGTATTTAGCTATTTGCGACCCAACTGGCACTAGCGGCTACACTGCCAGGATCGGACTGCTGCTTCTCGACCACGACTGAAAAGCCACATCGCGCCTTCAGTCATCTTGAAAGTTGGCTCTTGTTTGTCCGAGTTTTTCCGGCTTTTTCCTGACCAAACCATAGGTTGGATATGGACAGCTGCACAATCCTTACTGTGATAGATCGAACAACTTGTGAACCCGGTCTGTGCAATGCGAAAAACACGAAGCGATACAGGTAAGTTAAAACATCCCTCAGCGTGCCTTTTTGGCAGCCATGAAAGCTCTCTTTGCTGATCTAGGCTGTTGATCGTGTAGAAGCGAATTTCACTTCGGGGCGCATCTGGTTTTTGATTTAGTGTCTGGCAACCGGCCAATAACAAAAGAACAAAGATCAATACCAACTGACGATGCAGGCGAGAGGTCAACGCTTACTCCAGTAAAAGTGTGCCCAAAACATCTTGGGTATTATGGCGGTAAGTTCAAGTTTTGTGGATTCTGCGCCGAGACCTGAATATCGGACAGTGAGGCTGTCCATACGAGCAAAACAATACTGTTTCTCGTTCTGACAGCCCCGTATACTCGTGGCGTAGACAGTTGCGAGATACTTCATTGACTGTTGTCTGTCTACGAAACTTGCATAGAGGGGATCAAGCGTGTCTGACAAACTCGTTCTTGTAGACGGTTCGTCTTATCTTTACCGCGCATTTCACGCGATGCCTAATCTCACCAACTCCCAAGGCGAGCCCACCGGGGCTGTCTACGGTGTTGTGAATATGTTGCAACGTTTGCTTAAAGAGCAGCCATCGGAATATTTTGCCGTGGTGTTCGATGCATCCGGACCCACATTCAGAGATCAGATGTACCCTGAATACAAGGCCAATAGGCCGCCGATGCCTGGTGAATTACGCGCTCAGATACAGCCGTTGCATGACGTTATCTCGGCCCTAGGTTTGCCGCTGATCTGTGTCAAGGGAGTTGAAGCTGATGATGTCATCGGAACGCTGACTGTGGCGGCATCCGAGATAGGGATCGAGACACTCATTGCCAGCGGAGACAAGGACTTGGCTCAATTGGTGGGAGACAAAGTGTTGCTTATGGACAGTATGAAAGGCATCACCTACAACACCGCCGGTGTCGTGAACAAATTCGGTGTCCCTCCTGAACGCATGGTCGATTTTTTGACATTGGTGGGTGACAGTGTCGACAACATTCCGGGCGTACCCAAGGTAGGCCCTAAAACGGCAAGCAAATGGCTGAATGAGTTTGGCTCCCTCGACGAACTGGTTCAGCATGCGGACGATATCAGCGGCAAGGTCGGAGAAAATCTTCGCGCTGCCCTGGACCAATTACCGATGTCTAGGGCACTGGCAACAATCAAGCTGGACGTACAACTCGATGTGCATCCGGATGGCCTGCAATTACAACCCGCCGATAAATCTCGTCTTCGTGCGTTGTACGCAGGCCTGGAATTCAAAACCTGGCTGTCAGAACTCGGTGGCTTATCAGGGGGTGATGACAAAGCAAAAAGCCCGTCGGTCGACTACCAAGTCATTCTTGATCAGAAGACACTGAACCGTTGGATAAAACGTCTGCAGTCGGCGAAGTTGATTTCAGTCGATACCGAAACCACCTCACTGGATCCGATGCAGGCTCGAATTGTCGGGCTTTCTTTTACCGACCGACCCTGTGAAGCGGCTTACCTGCCGCTGGGGCATGACTATGCCGGTGCGCCCGATCAACTGCCGCTGGAGGATACGCTGGCGCAGTTGAAGCCTCTGCTAGAAGATCCGACTTTGCCAAAGGTTGGTCAGAACCTGAAATACGACCGATCTGTTCTGCTTAATCACGACATAGAACTCCGGGGAATCCGGTTTGACACAATGCTTGAGTCCTATGTTCTGGATAGTACCGGCTCCCGACATGATATGGACACCTTGTCGTTGAAATATCTGGGACTCAATCCAATACGCTTTGAGGATGTCGCTGGCAAAGGTAAAAAGCAGTTGACGTTTAATCAGGTGCCTGTGGAAACTGCGGCACCGTATGCTGCAGAAGATGCCGATTTGGTTTTGCGTCTTCATCAGACGCTTTATCCACGCCTGAAGCAGTTCGAAAAGCAGTGTGAACTGCTCGAAAACATAGAAATGCCTCTGCTGCCGGTATTGTCGCGCATCGAACGAACGGGCGTACGGGTAGACAGCGACATGTTGGCCCGACAAAGTAGCGAGCTTAGCGAGCGCATCGACACACTGGAGCAGCAGGCCTTCGATCAGGCTGGCACCGACTTCAACATCGCCTCACCCAAGCAGATCCAGGAAATCCTGTTTGAGAAACTCCAGCTGCCGGTGATCAGTAAAACGCCCAAAGGGCAGCCGTCCACCTCAGAGAGTGTGCTACAGGAACTTGCTGAACAACACGAGTTACCAAAACTGATCCTGGAACACCGGGCGCTCAGCAAATTGCGTTCGACCTACACCGAGAAACTGCCATTGCTCGTTAACCCCAATACGGGCCGTGTGCACACCTCTTATCACCAGGCCTCTGTTGCGACCGGACGCTTGTCTTCCACTGACCCGAACCTGCAGAACATCCCGGTGCGGACTGCGGACGGTCGACGAATACGGGAGGCTTTCGTACCTGAGCCCGGTTCAGTGTTGTTGGCTGCCGATTATTCCCAGATCGAGCTGCGTATCATGGCGCATTTATCTGGCGATAAGGGACTATTGGTTGCTTTTGCTGAAAACCAGGACATCCACCGTGCGACGGCTTCAGAAGTATTCAACATTGCGTTGGAAGATGTCGACAGGGACCAGAGACGTAGCGCAAAAGCCATCAATTTTGGACTCATCTACGGCATGTCTGCCTTTGGACTGGCCCGCCAACTGGGAATCGACCGGTCCGAAGCACAGTCGTACATCGAGCTTTATTTTGACCGCTACCCCGGGGTGAAAGCCTATATGGAGCAGATACGAACACAAGCACGGGAGCAGCAGTTTGTTGAAACTGTTTTCGGTCGCAAGTTGTATCTACCCGACATCAGTTCAAGCAATCATGCAAGACGTCAAGGTGCCGAACGTGCCGCGATCAATGCGCCGATGCAAGGCACGGCAGCAGATCTGATCAAGCTGGCGATGCTGGCCATCGATAGCTGGCTTACCGAAAATGCGTTCAAAACACGCATGATCATGCAGGTTCATGACGAACTCGTACTGGAGGTTCCGGACAGTGAGTTCAAAGATGTTCCGGAGGTCATCGCCTCATTGATGAGCGGTGTTGCAGAACTCAGGGTACCGCTCCGTGTAGACGTTGGCAGTGGAGCAAACTGGGCCGAAGCACACAGCTAACATCATTTTACGTGGATTCGGTAGTTTGGAGGAGCGCCATAATTTGTTGACGCGCTTCTTCGACACCTACGCCATGCGTAGCTGAGAACAGCTGTACTGTCACACCGTGTTCAGCTGCTACCTTTTTACTGACTTCGCGCAGCGCAACTGTCATAGCACCGCGCTTAAGTTTGTCACACTTTGTGAGCAGGACATGCACAGGCAGTTGCTGTGACTGACACCACGCCAGCATCTGCTGATCCATCGTCGTTGTCCCCCGGCGAATATCGATTGGCAAGATCAGACCTCGGAGGGAAGAACGCTTTTCAAGATAATGCTGGACCGTTTTTGCCCAATGAATCTGCAGGTTTCGAGGAACTTTGGCATATCCATAACCGGGCAAATCGACCAGTCGATAGAGACTGTCTAGGGAAAAAAAAATGATCTGTTGGGTTCGCCCGGGTGTCTTGCTGGTTCGGGCCAGGCGATTCTGACCCGTGATTGCATTCAGCGCACTGGACTTGCCGACATTCGATCTTCCGGCGAAAGCGACTTCGCTGACGGTATCATCTGGCCAGTCTTTGGGATGGTGGGCAGACAATACATACGCTGCCTGCCTCAGGAGGTTCGAATCACTGGGCTTGGTTTTCACAAGGTATAATCCTGCGTTTAGTGCCTGTAGCGTCAGTTTGATCAAATTTGGATCGACTGGATCCCCACCCCCAGGGCATCTTAATTTGGGGACATTGTTGTGGGCATCGGGTCGATGTAATCAACAAGGAGCAGTTTAATGAAACGGCTGGTAATGATCACCATCTGGATCTCGTTGGCGATATTCGCAGCGGGCGCGATACAAGCGGATGGCGATCCAGCTGCGGGTCAAGACAAGTCACAAATCTGTGCAGGGTGTCATGGGCTGGATGGTAACAGTTTAATGCCACAGAACCCGGTTCTGGCCGGTCAGGTGCCAGGTTATATTGCACAGCAGTTGGCACAGTTCAAATCGGGCGTACGCAAGAATGCCATCATGGCAGGGATGACTCAACTACTAAGCAAACAGGACATGCAAGACCTGGACGCTTGGTATTCCTCACAGACGGCACCGTCGAGAATCGTTTCGGCCGACGATCTGGAACTGGCCCATACCGGTGAAAAGCTTTACCGTGGCGGTGACAGCGAGATGTCAGTTCCAGCCTGTATGGGCTGTCATGGACCGGCAGGGTTTGGGATACCGCCAAACTATCCCAGGCTGACAGGCCAGTGGCCGACCTATTTGGAAAATCAGCTCTTGGCGTTCAAAGACGGTCAGCGGGCAAGTCCGATCATGGGTCCTATCGCTTTTCGCCTATCGGCCGAGCAGATCAAAGCCTTAGCGGTGTATATGTCGGCCTTACAGTAGACCTGAGCCGAGGCGCGGTGGTCGAGCTTTAACCAAGACGACCTCAAGATTTAATTTCAAAATAAATCGGTTACGGCCAAAGCCTGTTCGGGTAAGTCCAATGCGAAGAGCAATCTGACAATGACCAAAAGCAAACTCTGGGGCGGTCGTTTCGAGCATGGCACCGATGATTCGGTAGAGCAGTTCACCGCATCCGAACATTTCGACCGTCGACTTGCGAGATTCGATATCGCAGGATCTGTGGCCCATGCCCACATGCTCGGTACCCAAGGCATATTGTCAGAGAAAGAGACAGAAGCAATTGTCGAAGGATTGACAACGATCGGCAAGGAAATCGACGAACAGAGCTTTCCTTGGTCAGCCAGCCTAGAGGATGTTCACATGAACATCGAGTCACGACTAACTGAGTTGATCGGGGATGCTGGCAAAAAACTGCATACTGCCCGCTCGCGAAATGATCAGGTCGCAACAGACATGCGCCTTTTCGTACGCGATGCCATCGACGAACTGCAGGCTCGGATCACCGTACTTCAGCTGGTGCTGGTTGAGATCGCTGCTACACATGCTGGCACGATCATGCCGGGGTTTACTCACCTGCAGCCGGCTCAGCCCGTGACCTGCGGTCATCATTTACTGGCGTGGGTAGAAATGCTGGAAAGAGATTGGCAGCGGCTGAGCAATTGTCGAGAGCGAACAAATGTTCTCCCCTTGGGCGCAGCTGCGTTGGCGGGGACGAGTTTCGGAATCGATCAGCAGATGACAGCAGACGAACTGGGCTTTACCACACTCATGCGCAATTCGTTAGATGCTGTGTCTGATCGGGACTTCGTTATTGAGTTCACGGCCGCGCTGGCGATAATGGCCATACACTTTTCTCGTATTGCAGAAGACCTGGTACTGTGGTCATCTGAGCGTTTCGGTTTTGTCGACCTCGGTGACGCATTCTGTACGGGCTCAAGCATCATGCCACAAAAAAAGAATCCGGATGTCGCGGAATTGCTACGCGGAAAAACCGGCCGCATGGTCGGGCACTTGGTTGCACTTCTTGTCTTGATGAAAGGTCAGCCACTGGCCTATAACCGCGATAATCAGGAAGATAAAGAGCCCCTGTTCGACAGTGTCGATACCGCTCTAACCTCTCTCGATGTTCTGACGAAGATGGTAGGACAGATGGTATTTGACAAGGACAAAATGTACGACGCTGCATCCCAAGGATACACGACAGCGACAGATCTGGCAGATTATTTGGTTAGGAAGGGCGTGCCTTTTCGTGATGCCCATGATGCAGTGGGACGCTCGGTTGCAGCGGCAGACGCGAGCGGACTGGGTCTGGCCGACCTATCACTGGATACTTTGCGGAAGTTTTCGGAGAAGATCGATGCTGATGTATTTCAGGTGTTAACACTGGAAGGCTCCGTCGCGTCGCGTGATCATCCTGGTGGAACAGCACCGAACAGAGTGGGGTCTGCTGTTGCCGAAGCACGCACACGACTCGCACAACGGTAAATTGTGACATGGATACTCCTAATACACCGATGATCCGGATTAAGACACTCAAGTCAGCCATCCCGGCCCTAGTCGCACTCACACTGGCGCTATCCGTGGTATCACTTTCGGCCTGCGGTCAGAAGGGGCCACTGTATTTGCCCGCCGAACAGTCCGATCAGGACAAAAAGCAAGAATCTGAAGGTGGTTGATCTGCAATGGATCATTTTCATTACCGTGACGGGCAGTATTTTGCCGAAGGCGTGTCGTTAGCCCGCATCGCTTCGGCAGTTGGAACACCGTGTTATGTTTACTCCAAAGCGATTCTCGAACAGCGGTGGCGAGTATTTGACGATGCTTTTGGCGACCACCCCCACAGAATTCACTATGCTGTAAAGGCCAACGGGAATCTGGCAATTCTCAAATTGCTGCGCCAGATGGGTTCCGGATTCGACATAGTTTCTGGCGGTGAGCTTGAGCGTGTGCTCAAGGCGGGCGGGCGACCTGACGATATGGTTTTTTCCGGTGTCGGTAAGCGCGAATCAGAAATTACCACAGCGCTAGAGACCGGAATCCACTGTATAAACGTCGAGTCAGCTGCAGAACTCGATCGGGTCAATCGTATAGCCGGTACCCTGGGGGTCGTCGCGGACCTCGCGCTGCGGATTAATCCGGATGTCGATCCACACACCCATCCCTACATCTCAACTGGCCTTCGGGAAAACAAGTTCGGTATTCCCGCAGACCAGGTGCCTGATCTCGTCAAGCAGGCCCATGATGCAAGCCATGTGAATATCATCGGACTGGCTTGCCATATTGGTTCACAACTTACCGAATTGTCACCGTTTATCGCCGCGTTGGACTGCGTTCTGGATCTGGTTTTCAGTTTGCGGCAAGAGGGGCTGCAATTAAAACACCTAGATATTGGCGGTGGGTTGGGTATTCGTTACAAAGACGAGACACCACCTGAACCGGACGCTTACGTCAAGGCCTTGCTCAAACAACTATCCGCTCGACAGTGTAATTTACCGCTCTTTATTGAACCAGGCCGGGCCATTGTTGGAAATGCCGGAATACTATTGACGCGGGTCGAATATCTAAAATCTGTCGAAAGCCACCAATTCGCAGTGGTGGATGCGGCGATGAATGATTTGCTGCGGCCGGCGCTCTACGGTGCGCATCATAGGGTAATCGAAGTGTCGCCTGCCGACGTGGAACCTACGACATATGATGTTGTCGGTCCCATTTGTGAGACAGCGGATTTTCTCTCCAGGAGTCAGCGATTGTCGATAAGTTCGGGAGATCTGCTCGTGGTTCAGTCGGTCGGTGCCTACGGGTCGGCAATGAGTTCCAACTACAACGCCAGACCTCGATCTGCAGAGGTGATCGTGGAGGGCGACAAATTCCATGTGGTTCGTCGACATGAAACACTCAGCCAGTTATACCAGAATGAAAGTACTCTTCCCGACTGACTGAATCACCGACAAGTCCGGTTATTATTTTTTCCGTTAAGCACTTATTTCACACCGTTATGGACCTGATTTCTGATCAACATGCTGAAAGTCGTTTTGTTGGAGCAGTTCTGGCGGTCTGCAGTGTAGTCAGTGTACTGTTGTCGTTGTGGTGTATTCACATCGATCATGTGATTAACAATGACGGGATTGAATATATTCGCACGGCAGAGCGTCTGGCCGATTCTGATTGGGCGGGTGCCATAGCGGTCTACAAGTGGCCTTTCTATCCCTTGTTGATGTTGCTGGTCAGCAAAATTGCAGGCGTCAGCTACCTGGTGTCTGGGTATATTCTGAATACGCTGTTTTTCACCGGGGCGGTGGTGCTGTTTGTCCTGACCGTTCGGGTGTTCGGCGGTGACTCAAAAAGACTGACTGTGCTGGCTGCTTTTGTGGCTCTGACGCACCCGGCATTTAACGAATACCGGGCGTTCATCATTCGTGATGCCGGTTACCTGATGAGTTTTCTAGTTGCGATTTATTTTCTGGGGCACTACCGAGTGTCCGGTGGTGTCTACCACAGGCTGGGGGTTATTCTGGCCCTCTTAGTGGCTAGTCTGTTTCGCATTGAAGGGCTCGTTTTTCTGTTCTGTACGCCGATTCTATTTAGCGTTTTCAGGCCGGGGACCCTAGGGCTGCGCTGGCCTGTTCTGATGATAACGGCAGTTGCAGCTGCCGCGCTGGTGGTGGTGCTTGCCTGGTGGCTCCTCATGCCAAACGTCTCGGTGAACCATCTGTCGGTTCTGGATCAGCCGTTACAGGTCCTGACAACAGCGTGGCATCAGCTGGCCGGTGGCGTTGATCAAAAGCTCGCTATCCTGCGCAGCGAGTTTCTTGGGCAGTACTCCTCAAAATACGTTTATGTGCTTTTCGGTTTTGCCATCTTTATGATCGTTGCGTCAACGATACTCTCGCAACTGACCGTACCCTGGGGGGTATTGTTAGTTTACGGGGCAGCCGGCAGACATTTATTTGGTGAATCAGGCCTGGATCGCCTGTGGTTCAGCGTGATTGGCATGCATCTGGTCATTCTCGCAATTTTTGCATCCATTATGCTTTTTCTGGCACCGCGTTACCCGCTCGCGCTGTGTATGACTGTGCTGTTGATAGCACCTTTTGTACTTGAGAAACTCATTTTTTCTCTGAACTGGCGTGAACTTTCGATTGCGAGACGCTCTGCAATCATTCTGCTGCTGTTATGGGGTGTGGGCGAGTCGATCAGCGGACTCGACAATGCGACTCGAGCCGAGTCAGTAAAAGCATCAGGCGTTTGGCTCGTCCAACATGCGGTTGAAACCGGTTCTCTGGTGACCAATGACCGCCGTATTGCGTTCTACAGCAACCGTTACCGGGACCACGATTTCATCGGCAGTGATCATCAACTGATTCTGCAGGAGTTGGCCAAGGGGCGTTGGCCGCAATCCGCGTTTGTTGCACTACGGTTTCACCGTCGGCAGGATAATACCAATGCTAGAGAACAACTGGAGGCACTCGGTGCAACATTTATGGAGATTTTCTCGCACCCAAATGGTGACACTGTCATCGTTTATCGCCTGCCCTAGATCGCAACCTCATCTTTTCAGAATTTCCAAACCCTTCAGAGTCCGGTCACGAAGATTCTAGACGCTGCACAGACCCGGCTATTGTTCACTCAGCCAATGGCGGGGGTTTCAAAGTCTGTTTGTCGTGTTTTCGCGGGCGGCAAGTGTTGTTTTGTCATCGTGGGCGCGACTCGTTCGACCGATTGGTTATGAGGCGATAGCCCACGTTGATCTTTGTTGTCAGGACTCCCTGACTTTTCGTGTACGGTTGGGTTTACGGTGGCGGTCTGTTTTGGAGAGCCTGATGTTTGGGCTACAGAGGCGTTTTCTTTATCTTGTTTCGGCGGGCGCTTGGCTCCTGACCTTTGCTCTTTGCGCTGAGTTGCAGCGTTTCGGGGCGCGCATATGACGGCATCTGAAATCTCCCGCTTGGTTAGCGGGTGACCAATAAAGGATTCAATATCCATCAACGAGAACGCGTGGTCTTCACAAGCAAAAGAGATCGCATGGCCGCTGGCGCCGGCTCGGGCCGTACGACCCGTACGATGGACGTAATCTTCCGGATCCTGGGGTAGATCATAATTAAATACATGACTCACGCTGGGAATATGTAAGCCGCGCGCGGCCACATCTGTAGCAACCAGGATCTGTTGCCGCCCTTCAGTAAAATCCCGGAGCAGTTTCTCCCGTTTATGCTGTGGGACATCACCCGAAAGCACGCCGGCGGAATAGTCTTCGCGTTTGAGGCTTTGTCCTAAACGATCGCAGGTCACCCGCGTATTGGCGAAGATCAGTATCCGATCACCAGGTGTTTGTTTCAGAAGTCCCAGTAGCAAGGCCAGTTTTTCACTATTAGCCGGGTAGTACACGTCCTCGAGAAGTCGATCGGCAACTGGTGTACTGGATTCGATTATCACTTCGGTAGGGTTGTTCATATGCTCATAGGCAAGCTCGTTTACGCGTAGGGAGAGCGTCGCAGAAAACAGCATATTTAGGCGATCGGTTGGTGCTGGCATTCGTCTGAGCACGAAACGAATGTCACGGATGAAGCCAAGATCAAACATGCGGTCAGCTTCATCCAGCACGACCGCCTGTACACCTTTAAGGTCAAAGATACCCTGTTTAAAATAATCGATAAGCCGACCAGGCGTGCCAATAAGAATATCCACACCCTCACTGAGATCCTCACGCTGTTTGTGATATCCCGTACCGCCATAGACCAGACCGAGTCTTAAATCGGTGTGCTTGCCCAGTGTTTCGGCATCGCGGTAAATTTGTATCGCGAGTTCACGGGTTGGTGCCAGGATAACGGCCCGCACGCTGGTGGGCCGATGGGCTGTCGAAGGCGGAAGTGTCAGTAGTCGGTTGTAGGTCGCGAGCAGAAAAGCAGCCGTCTTTCCAGTGCCAGTTTGAGCTTGTCCGGCTACGTCGTGCCCTTCGAGCAGTAGTGGTAATGCCTCGGCCTGAATTCGGGTACAGTGGCTAAAACCGGAGTCCTTGAGGCCTTGGAGCAGTGGTGTCGCAAGGTCAAATTCCTCGAATGTTTTGTCCGTTAGGTATGTAGTTTCGTCCATATTGTTGAATTGAGAGCCTGTTGGGGCTGTGTGGGCCATCGGTTAGATTCGCAGGCTAGCCGATTTGATATTTTCTTATGGTGTCGTTGAATTGGCTGTCGTAGAGCCCGATTGGGGTTTTGTACACGTTGCAGTAAGACCGCTGTATAGATTGGGCGTTGCGGTGCGAGTTTGCATCGCGACAAATTTCGTCTTGCTTATCTGGGTGAAGTTCTGGTAAAAAGCACTTTCCGGAATGACATGTGGCGCACGCGAGTGATTGCCAATTGTTTTCCGAAAGGTTACCAAGAAGGGGTGAAGGCGCGGAGTATAACACAGCGCCCAATACCGCTTTACCTGGTTCAGTTTGTTTTCTTTTATGATCTTGAACGGAGTAGAGGCTTTACCTATATGTCAGACACAATCGTACACGTGAGCGATGATTCTTTTGAACAAGATGTGTTGTCTTCTGATAAACCTGTCTTGGTTGACTACTGGGCGGAATGGTGTGGACCATGCAAGTCGATTGCACCGGTGCTCGAAGAAATTGCAGACGAGTACCAAGAAAAGATGACTGTTGCTAAAATAAACGTAGATGACAATCCGTCAACACCACCCAAGTACGGGATCCGTGGTATACCAACACTGATGCTGTTTAAAAACGGTGCTGTCGAAGCGACCAAAGTTGGTGCCGTATCTAAAGCCCAGTTAAGCGCATTTATCGACGAAAATCTTTAAACCCAGTGAGTGCCACCGCCAGTACAGAATCCAGTTCGAGTGGACTTACGGACACTGAAGGTGGTAAATTGAACCCAACAGGACCGACGCTAACCCTGCTTACCTCTACACCACCTTCCAACTGAATTTCCGCGATACCGCCGGCCAATGCTGAGCCGGAGACCGTCCAGTCGGGACGGTATAGCTAGAACTTATGCCAACCCGGCACACATTGAGATCAACTTATGTCTTTAAGCCTAACCGAACTGAAAGAGAAAACACCGACCGAATTGGCTGAAGTTGCCCGGTCTCTCAAACTGGACCATGTGAGTCGCCTGCGCAAGCAGGATCAGATTTTTGCGATCCTGAAATCTCAAGCCAAGCGCGGTGAGAAAATTAAGGGTGAAGGCGTGGTTGAGATACTGCAAGACGGGTTTGGATTTCTGCGTTCTGCCAGTAGTTCATACCTAGCGGGACCGGATGATATCTATGTTTCACCAAGTCAGATTCGGCGCTTCGCTCTGCGTACTGGTGACACAATCAGCGGGTTGATCAGGCCGCCAAAAGATTCAGAGCGCTACTTCGCACTGCTTAAGGTTGAAACCATTAATTTTCAGCCACCCGAAGAAGCAAGGAACAAAATACTGTTTGAGAACCTAACGCCCCTACATCCGGATGAGCGAATGCGTCTGGAACAGGAAAACGGCACGTCAGAGGACCTCATAGCGCGTGTCATTGATCTGGTATCACCCATTGGTAAAGGGCAGCGGGGGCTGTTAGTTTCAGCACCCAAGACGGGCAAGACCGTCATGTTGCAACAGATTGCGCACTCCATCACAGCGTCGGAACCGAACTGTGTGTTGATGGTGTTACTGATTGATGAGCGCCCTGAAGAAGTAACAGAGATGTCGCGTACCGTTCGAGGAGAAGTTATTTCTTCTACTTTTGATGAACCCGCATCCCGCCATGTGCAAGTCGCTGAAATGGTCATCGAAAAAGCTAAGAGACTGGTAGAACACAAAAAGGATGTTGTAATCCTTCTTGATTCGATCACCAGGCTAGCCCGCGCCTATAACACGGTACAGCCTGCATCGGGCAAAGTACTTACCGGGGGCGTTGATGCTAATGCATTACAGAAGCCCAAACGCTTTTTTGGAGCGGCGCGCAATGTCGAAGAGGGCGGTAGCCTCACAATCATCGCGACTGCACTGATAGATACCGGGTCTAAAATGGATGATGTGATTTACGAGGAATTCAAGGGTACCGGTAATATGGAGATACACCTTGACCGGCGGATCGCTGACAAACGCGTGTATCCAGCTGTCGTTATCAGTCGATCCGGTACACGGCGGGAAGAACTGCTGACCGACCCCACAGAATTGCAGAAGATCTGGTTGCTACTGAAGCTACTCCACCCCATGGATGACCTGGAAGCCGTGGAATTTCTACTGGATAAATTGCGTGCAACCAAGAACAATGCGGAGTTCTTTAAATCCATGAATCGCTAAACCGGCTTGCCGGTGACGGACGATTCGCATATCATCGCGCGTCCCAGACCTGCTGGAACAGAGGCAGTACACACCAGAGAACCGTGATATGAAGGCCGATATTCACCCCGCCTACGAGGCGATTAAAGTCAGTTGCCAGTGTGGCAACTCATTTGAAACCCGCTCAACCATGGGGCGGGACCTGCACGTTGAAATCTGTTCGGCGTGTCATCCATTTTATACAGGCCAACAGAAAATAATTGACACAGCTGGCCGGGTAGGCAAGTTTCAGAAAAAGTACGGTCGCAAAGACTGACTATCCAAGGTATTTTGTACAGCACCATAACCCCAGACTAAAGGGTGGTCGGCGCTTCTCCACAGAATACGGCAAGAGCAACAACTGCTCTTTCGATATTTTTCGTTCTTTTCGCAACCTCCACTGAAGTCGGGGCCGACCTCAGGTACGAGGTTGTTCGTGATGTAATTGACGGAGATACTATCATTCTCCAAAGTGGAGAAAGAGTACGTCTCGCCGGAATCAATACGCCGGAACTGAGGCGTGATGAACAACTTCACGAGCCACTTGCCAAAGAAGCATCGAGCACATTGCTTGATCTGATTGGTGGTCAATTGGTCGGGCTTGAAGAAGCTGAAGATCCGCTTGATCACTATGGCCGTACCCTGGCCTATCTTTACAACAGTGCTGGTCAGAGTCTTCAGCGACAATTGCTCTTGAAGGGGCTCGCCAGTGTTATCGCCATATCGCCCAACTTGCGCTATTTGGATGAATATATTTCAGCTGAGAGAACAGCCCGGGCGAATAACCAGGGGATGTGGACAATAGACTACTACCGTGCCAGTTCGATTTCGATGATTAAACCCACAGCTGGCTATACATTTGTCTATGGTCGAGTTCAGCGTGTGGAACTCACCGAAAAGTGGTTTGTGTTCGCTCTTACCAAAAAATTTGTTGTGCTGATACCACGGCAGGACTGGAACCGGCACTTTGACTACAAACCCTGCAGCCTGGACCGGGCAAGGATAGCAGTTCGGGGTTGGGTCTCGATGACGGGCAAACGCTATCGACTGGTAATCAACCATCCTTTCATGCTTGAACGTTGTGGTCACGAGCCGATACGATTGTGCCCAAATAGTCAGGCTCGATCCGTATCATCCAGCCAGGGACAGGATGCGTGTGTATGATTTCAGAGCGGTACCGTAGGCGCTACTGTTACGCCGATTTGCGCCGACTCACGTGTCGCACATGAACCTTAGAGTGCTTATGCCAAAACTGCTACTGCTTGTGTCACTAATAATCGTGGTTCTGGTCGGGTTAGTTGCCGGACTGTGGACCCAACATCAGGACCGAGAAGTCACAAACCCTTTCGCCACGGTCGGCGGTGACTTTACGCTGATCTCAAAGGATGGTGAGGTTTCACTGTCCGATTTCAACGGGAAGGTGGTCCTGTTGTTTTTTGGCTATACATTCTGTCCAGATGTTTGCCCGACCGAACTCGCAAAAATGCGGGGTGCTTTCAACGATCTTTCCAGCTCTGAGATTGAACAGGTGGTAGGGATTTTTGTCAGCGTGGATCCCAATCGGGATACACCGGAAAAGGTCAGCGCTTACGCGTCATTTTTTCACGACAGAATTATCGGTCTAACAGGTACCCGGGAACAGATCTCAGAAGTAGCAAAACTCTATTTTGTGGCTTACCAGGAAGTTGAAGCTGAGGGTTCGGCTACGGGTTACACCGTGGATCATACAGCCACAACCTATCTGATTGGCCAAGATGGCAAGGTCCAGAAATTGCTGCGGGGGCCCACAAGCCAGGAAATAGTTCAGGAACTGCGCAATCAGTTGGCTAGTTGAGCTTCAGTTATGACCGGGGCAGTGGGCAAATGAAACTGGTAGATTGTGTGTCCGAAGTGGAGCAGCAGCTCCAGCACGCGAAGCTTTATTTTGGGCATGGTACAGACAATGCTCATGATGAAGCAGCCTGGCTGGTGATGGCAGCATCAGGCATTAATGTCGGTACATTTGATGGAAACTGGACACAGGAATTGTCAGTAAAGCAGTTGGCGGAAACAGAAAAACTGATCTTGAAAAGGATCCACAGCCGACAACCATTGGCCTATATTCTTAACAGTGCCTGGTTCGCAGAGACCGAGTTCTACATCGATGAGCGTGCGATAGTCCCGCGCTCTCACATAGGTGAGTGGATACCGGAGTGTTTTGAACCTTGGCTTGATCCAACTGGTGTGCAAGATGTACTCGACTTGTGTACCGGGGGTGGTTGTATCGCTGTCGCACTTGCTCTGGTTCTGGACCAGGCTAGATTTGATGCCGTCGATATTTCCACGGACGCATTGGCAGTGGCGGCTATAAATGCACGTCGCCACGCGGTAAGTGATCGAATCCGGCTGATCCAATCCGATCTGTTTACAGCATTGTCTGATCGTCGGTACGACTTGATTCTCTGTAATCCTCCGTATGTTGCAGACCAGCTGATGGATGAACTGCCGCTTGAATATAGCCATGAGCCAGAAATCGCATTCAGTGGCGGTTCAGATGGACTTACGTTAATTCGGCAGGTTTTGGCAGAATCGCGGGCACACCTTACTCAGGGGGGATTGTTGGTCGTTGAAGCCGGTAGCGCGGCACTGTCTGTCGAAAGTGCGTGGCCTACAGTACCGTTTACCTGGCTTATGTCAGCTAATGGCGAATCAGTGGTGTTTGTGTTGTCAGCTGATGAACTAGATGCTTATGGGCAGCGTTTTGTTTAGACACTCAGATAGACGATCGTCAGATCTCGATCATCTCAAAGTCGATCTTAGTCGCATCACAATCGGGGCACTGCCACGAATCAGGGATATCTTTCCAGCGCGTACCTGGATCAAGTCCGTCTTCTGGCAGACCCTCAGCTTCATCGTAAATGAAGCCGCAGATGACACACATCCACGTCTTATAGTCCATGTCGGTTTCTTGTCTTAGGATTCAAAACACGGCATTCTAACCGAAAGCTTTCCACTCAGCGCGCTCAAGTTAGGTGCAATTGTTTCTGACACAATCAGAGTCTTCAAAACCGGAGTATCAGAATGAAAGACGCCAATCAAAAGTTGTTTAACGCCGCAAAGAAAGTCATACCGGGCGGTGTGAATTCACCTGTTCGCGCTTACAAAGCCGTGGGGGGCACACCCGTTTTTATCGATCATGCACACGGTGCCTATATTTATGATACGGATGGGAAAGGATACATCGATTACGTATGTTCCTGGGGACCGATGATTCTGGGTCACGCCGAACCAATGGTGGTGGCTGCTGTACGGGCGGCAGCCGGACAAGGCTTGAGCTTTGGTGCACCGACCACTATGGAAACTAAGTTAGCGGAACTGATTTGCTCGGCTGTAGCATCCGTCGAACAGGTGCGAATGGTCAATTCAGGTACGGAAGCAACGATGAGCGCCATCCGATTGGCTCGTGGTTTTACCGGCAGAGACAAAATAATCAAGTTTGAAGGTTGCTACCATGGGCACGCTGACGGTCTGCTGGTCAAAGCCGGGTCAGGCGCCCTTACACTTGGTGTACCAACCTCTCCGGGCGTGCCTGCAGCGATGGCTGAGCATACGCTGACCCTGGAATTTAATAACCTTGAGCAGGTGACAACGGTGTTTGACGAGGTGGGGGAACAGTTGGCCGCGGTGATTGTTGAGCCTGTTGCCGGGAATATGAATTGCGTGCCGCCTAAATCTGGGTTTCTTGGAGGACTCAGAAATTTGTGTGATCAATACAACACTGTGCTCATATTCGACGAGGTTATGACTGGATTCAGGGTCGCTGCTGCAGGCGCTCAGGCCCTGTACAGCGTGACACCTGATTTGACTACACTGGGCAAGGTGGTTGGGGGTGGATTACCAGTTGGAGCCTTCGGTGGGCGCGCCGAAATCATGGCCCACCTGGCACCCCAGGGAGCGGTATACCAGGCTGGAACCCTTTCCGGGAATCCGTTGGCAATGGCTGCGGGAATAGCCACTCTGCAACAAGTGCTTGAAGTGGGGTTTTATGAACGCCTCGGGAAGCGTCTCGACAGACTTATTGAAGGTTTGCGCAGTGTCGCCTTAGACACAGACATCCCATTGGCGACCAACCATGTGGGCACTATGTTCGGGTTGTTCTTTACTGAAGCAGATACGGTGAGCAGTTTCGCTGATGTCATGGCGTGCGACACGGTTCGATTTGGTCGCTTTTTTCATGGCATGCTTGAAGAGGGTATTTACCTGGCTCCTTCGGCATTTGAAGCTGGCTTTATTTCATCAGCTCATGGGAATTCAGAGATTGATAGAACGCTAGAATCTGCGCGTCAGGTGCTGAAAACACTCAATTGAAAAAGTTCAAGCACAATGCCTAGTGCATTGGTAACTCTCGATCGTGCCGTGCACTGTTAAGCAGAATAAAGGTGATGTCGGTAACTATCAGTGCCATTGTTAAGATGAAGCTCACGAGTACCAAAATAAATAACATAATGACCAACAAGTACAACGACGTGCTCAGTGCAAACTTGGTGCCACTTCGGCCGTCATCGTTAAGAGATGTTGATGAACCTGACCCGTATTACCACAGCAGCTGGGGTAGCCAAAGGATGAGTAAATGTAATCGCCGTCAGCAAAACTGAGAACAAGAGGATCTGAATGTTGTCATGGGGCTCGGTTAGAGTCAGGATGACAATCGCATAGGCAGCAATCGCCAAGGCCAGTCCGCTGATCTCAAACAGGCTCGGCAAGCTTCAACCGTTAACCCTTTTCATACGGACGAGACGAACCGTTACCATGCTTTCGCATGGCATAAGAAACCAGATCGCGACGGGGAACAGCCGGCCGACCAGAATGGTCGGCGGACAACTGGTCAGTCCGCTGGTGCTACGTCTTCAGCGGCTGGGCCCTTATCCCGGGTAGTAAGGCTGAATTCAACCCGTTGACCTTCAGTCAACGTCTTGAAACCCTCACCCCGGATCTCGCGGTAGTGAACGAAAACATCGTCTCCGTTTTCCTGTGCTATGAAACCATAGCCCTTGCGCTCGTTAAACCACTTCACTGTACCTAAATGTCGTTCCGACATAACTCCTCCAAACAGGGTTACTTCAAGATCAGAAAGCAAACAATATAGTGCTTCCCTGGCGCCCATTGTAACGGTGTTGCCTCTGAACGCACAACTTTTATTACCCATCTTTATGATAGCGATTTCGCAATGTTCTCAGCGATACCCCATCTATTCTGTTGTACCAATCTTCAATCAACCTAAACGAAATGGAAATATCTGTCGGCAGCTGAAATTGCCCTGTTGCCAATCCTTCGCGGATTTGTTTGCGACTTAGCCAGCAAGCGTCTTCAAGTTCTTTATCATTTAAGGAAATCGAACGACTAGCAGCCTGAGCCTGGTATCCGAGCATCAGCGTACCTGGGAACGGCCACGGTTGCGATGAATGGTAACGTGCGCTTTTAATCTGTATTCCCGTTTCCTCAGCGACTTCCCTGATGACTGCTTGTTCTGCACTTTCGCCTGGTTCCACGAATCCAGCAATGGTGGAATAGCGTTTCTCTGGCCATTCGCTTTTGCGACCGAAAAGTGCTTCATCGCCGTTCTCAACAAGCACAATAATCGCTGGGTCGGTCCGCGGATAGTGTTCACGGGTACACTGTGGTGCAGTGCATTGGAGCACATGTCCACCGGAACGAGCTACCGTTCGGGCACCACACGAACCGCAAAAACTCTGAGTCTTCCTCCAATTGAGGATAGCTCGGGCATAACTCAAAAGTGCAGCATGGCGCTCGTCCAGTAATGCAGCACAAGCCCGGAGGTCGACGAATTCCCCATGCTTAGAGGAATTTTCTTCGACCATGGTTGCAAAATAATGCAGATCAAATTCGCGCCCCAGGTAAACATAGTCATCAAGCACGCCGAAGGTTTTTTCGAATTCGATCAAGGACAGCAAAGCTGCCTGGTAGCCGGATGCTTCCCGCCGGACAAATACATTTGTGCCTGAGACCGGTAAGAAACGACTGGATTCACTGTTGATCAGACACGCCAGTGTTGTTTCGGCACTGCGCTGCTCCGGGGCACGGTCAGTGGTCTGACTTGAGAACAGATTAAGTGAACTGAGGTGTAGGTGGTTCATGGTTGGCGAATTCTCGAGAGCAACGTGATTCGTACATGAGCAAAGTTAAGCGTGTGTAAGGGTACTACAGGCCGCAACGTTTAAGTCGCTAGCGTCCTGCGGTTAGAATGCCTGTACGCAGAGTTCCGGCACTCTCGCGATGTGTGACCTGAACACTGTCGATCAACATTACCGCCGAAGATCCTAGAATCATTATGCGCCAGGAACTCAGTGACCTGTTGAAAATCTCCGTTTCAGCTCTGATCGAGGAAGGTGTGATCTCTGTAGATGTTCCAGCCGATGTTTACATCGAGCGAACGCGACAGCGAGATCACGGCGATTTTGCTTGCAACATTGCGATGATATTGGCTAAGCCCGCCAGAATGAAACCACGCGATCTGGCTAACTTGCTGCTCTCCCGTTTGCCGCAAAACACATTGATCGACAGGACCGAGGTGGCTGGACCGGGTTTCATCAATATCTTTCTGACCCACGATGCGTTCTATAAACTGATCCCCGTGGTCCGAAAAGCCGGGGATAGCTATGGTTGTTGCGACGCTGGAGAGCAAAAACGCATTCTGGTGGAGTTTGTATCCGCCAACCCAACTGGCCCACTCCATGTGGGACATGGCCGCGGTGCCGCCTATGGCGATGTACTGGTCCGGGTTCTCAGAGCAGCCGGATACGATGCCGCGAGTGAGTACTACATCAATGATGCCGGGCGCCAGATGGATATTCTGGCGGTCAGTGTGTTTTTACGTTACCTGGAACTGTGTGGCGAAGAATTTGAATTTCCTGACAACGCCTATCAGGGGGACTACGTTTTCGATATTGCGGCGAGTTTGCATCGCGACCTCGGGGAGGATTTGCGACAACCGTTAAACGCAGTCACTGGTTCTTTGCCGGCAGACGGCGACCAATTGCTAGATACGCTGATTGAGCGTGCAAAGACATTGCTCGGTAAGGAAAGGTTTACTCAAATACACGACTTGGCCAGAGATACACTGGTCGATGACATCCGTAAAGACCTCTCACAGTTCAGAGTAACTTTCGATCACTGGTTCTCGGAAAGCACCCTGGTCACAGGCAATGCAGTTGCACGGGCTGTGGAGAAGTTGACCAAAAACGGTCTGATGTATGAAAAAGACGGTGCATTGTGGTTGCGCACGACTGACTACGGTGATGAAAAGGATCGCGTTGTAATCCGGGCCAATGGAAACCACACCTATTTTGCAACTGATATTGCCTATCACCTAGACAAGTTTGAACGTGGTTTTGATCATGCCATCAATATCTGGGGTGCGGATCACCATGGTTATATCAAGCGGGTCAAGGCTTCGATCGCAGGATTAGGCCAAGAGCCGGATGCGCTCACAGTATTACTGGTGCAATTCGCTGTACTGTACCGCAACGGTGAAAAGGTCTCTATGTCAACACGCAGTGGTCAGTTTGTAACGCTGCGTGAATTACGTCAGGAAGTCGGTACCGATGCAGCCCGCTTTTTCTATGCCCTGCGTAAACCCGAACAGCATATGGACTTCGACCTGGATCTGGCCAAGTCCCAGTCTAGTGACAACCCGGTGTACTATGTTCAGTATGCCCATGCGCGGATCTGCAGCGTTTTCAAGCAGCTGCTTGAAAAAGATATAGCTGTAGACCTTGATGATTCTGATTTTGGTTTGTTGACAGAAGAGCGCGAACTGGATCTGTTGCGTGAACTGTCACGCTATCCAGAAGTTGTCGAAACGGCCGCGCGCAGCTACGAACCTCACCTCGTCGCCTATTACGTTCGCGATCTCGCCAACGAATTCCACACCTATTACAACGCACATCCTTTTATAGCTACCGATGCACCTCTTCGAAACGCCAGATTATCGCTGATTGATGCCACCCGAGTCGTATTGGCCAACGCGCTCACTCTACTCGGTGTTTCAGCACCCAGTAGTATGTGACCAGATGTTCCCCTGGCGACGAAGAAACGTAAGATTACGGCCAGGCCGAATAGTGTCGGCGACGTTCACACTGGCCGTGGGCCTGGTGGTTGGTTGGGGGGGGACCGTCATGTACAACGGAATGAAAAGTGGCGATCCAGACCGAATGGGTGCTGGACTGAAACAGTTGTTTACGGATTCGAAGGAGAGTGAGGTTGCCAATGCGGCCAGCAAGAGAGCTACATCAACTGATCCCGTTCGCGCCAGCTTTGAATTTTACACGGTGCTGCCCGATGTCGAACGAGTGGTGTCTGTCGAAGAGACCATGCCGCAACCACAACTCAGCAAAGAGCCTGTCAAGCAATCAGTCAAGAACCAGGGTAGCGATGGTTATTACATGCTCCAGGTGGGGTCGTACAGCAAACAGTCAATCGCGGAAAAAATGAAGGGGAATCTGGCAATTACTGGCTTTGAGCCAGCGATACAGAGGGTTAATATTCAAGGTCAAGGACAGCTGTTTCGTGTGCAGGTCGGTCCGTTTACGACTATGGGATCGTTGGAAAAAGCAAACCGCAAACTCGAGCAGATGGGATTTAAGACCTTGTGGTTGAAAGTTTCAAAACGACCCTGAGCACACAGAAGTGAAACACAGGTGCAAAACCGGTGTCGGTCATAATGACCTGAGTGTAACCGTCGTCTTAATTGGCGGATTTTCTCTGGTTCTTTGTTTATCGTGCCAGGAGATAACGACATGGAAATAAACAGAACTGGTGGTCAATTATTGATTGAGGCCCTGCGGCAGCAGGGTACAGATCATGTTTTCTGTGTGCCAGGAGAAAGTTTTCTATCGGCACTCGATGGTTTGCATGGTATGGAATCGATTCGCACCGTCATCTGTAGACAAGAAGGCGGAGCGGCGATGATGGCCGATGCCTACGGCAAGCTCACCCACCGTCCCGGGGTGTGTTTTGTCAGCCGTGGACCTGGGGCAAGCAACGCGGCATCAGGTATTCATATCGCCTCCCAGGACTCGACACCTCTGGTGATGTTCGTTGGTCAGATTGAGCGTAGTACGATCGGGCGTGAAGCATTTCAGGAAATTGATTACAGAGCAATGTTTGGATATGCCGCCAAGCGGGTAGAGCAGATTGAAGATGTGGATCGGATTCCAGAAGTCGTCAGCCGTGCTTTTCATACAGCTGTTAACGGTCGTGCAGGACCGGTCGTGGTCGCCTTGCCGGAAGACATGCTGCGGGATACAACGACCGCTCAGCCTGTCGCATTGTTTCGGCGCATAGAACCGGCGCCGGGCGCAGCAGCTGTTGCGGAGTTCGAAGAAAGACTTAAAGCTGCCCGAAAGCCGATCATGATCGTCGGTGGACGGGGTTGGCGACCGGACACGAAAGAGAAAATTCAGCAGTTCTCAGAAGACTGGGATCTGCGTCTTGTGGCTGGGTTTCGTTTTCAGGATTGTGTCGACAATGATCATGATCATTACATCGGCGAACTGGGCCTGGGCACAAATCCTGTGCTGACCGACGCGATACAGGCTGCTGATCTGCTGATCGTGCTGGGTGTTCGTCTTGGTGAGTTGACAACGGCAGGGTATACATTGATCGATATCCCAGTTCCGCGACAGCAGCTGGTGCATATTTATCCGGGAATGGAAGAGCTTGGTAGTGTCTATTACCCAACGCTCGCGATCAATGCATCGGTAAACCAGTTTGCTAACGTATTGCCGGACTTGGGAGGAAGACCCGCAGATCCGCCATGGTCGGCACTTCGAAAGCAAGGTCGTCAAGCCTATCTGGATTGGACAAAACCGGTTTTTTCACCGGGGCGGGTCAACCTGTCAGAAGTGATCTGTTCGCTCAATGATTTCCTACCGGACGATGCCATTATTGCCAATGGTGCTGGAAACTACACCGCCTGGGTTCACCGCTTCTACCGCTATCGAACGCTAGGCAGTCAGTTGGCACCTACCGCAGGTTCTATGGGATATGGCCTGCCGGCAGCAGTGGCCGCTAAACTGGTTCAGCCGCACCGGCCAGCAATCGTATTCGCCGGCGACGGCTGTTTTATGATGACCGGCCAGGAGCTAGCAACCGCTGTGCAGTACCAGCTTTCTGTGGTGATTGTCGTTGTTAACAACGGGATGTTCGGTACAATTCGAATGCATCAGGAGCGACGGTTCCCCGGCCGAGTCATCGGCACGGAACTTGTTAACCCTGATTTTTGTGCGTTGGCCCAGGCCTACGGTGCTCACGCAGAACGGGTTGAGGAAACCGCAGCATTTCTACCGGCCCTGCGGCGTGCGCTCGATATATCAGGTCCCGCGCTGATAGAACTGATTGTCGATCCTGAAGCAATCACACCCGCCCGAACATTGTCGGATCTAACAGCCGGAGGATAATCGAAGCGGTTTAGGCGAGCACCAAGCGCAGCTTATCGATCACTGTGTCGAGCTGCGCTTCAGTGATGACCAGCGGCGGTAGCAGCCGGATCACGGTTGGTCCGGCTGGCAGCGCCAGTATGCCCTGGTTCAGCAAGGCCTGCAGATAGGGAGTGGCCTTTTCCTTGAGCTCAATACCGATCATTAGACCGATTTGGCGTACGTCTCTGACCCGCTCTGGTAGGCGAGCGTTAAATTGACTGGCAAAATAATCACCCCGTACCCGGGCTTGTTCTGCCAGTTGCTGGGTCTGCATGAATTCAATGGCCGCGAGTGCTGCAGCGCAGGCCAAGGGGTTACCGCCGAAAGTTGATCCATGGGTGCCTATGCCGGGATCGATACGCGCAGAACACACGACGGCCCCCATGGGGACGCCACCAGCAATCCCTTTGGCCAGGCACAGCATGTCCGGCGAAAGGTCATGATGCTGGCAGGCAAAGAAAGCACCAGTACGACAGAAGCCGGTCTGGACTTCGTCAATGATAAGAAGCGCCCCGCGGGCATCGCATAACTGACGAGCACCTGCCAGGTAATCTGCGTTGGCCGGACGGACACCGCCCTCACCCTGAACAGGTTCTAAAATTATGGCCGCGGTATTGTCATCGATGGCTGCTTCTAACTTATCGATATTGTTCAGGGGAACAAAGCTGCAGTTCGGTAGCAGTGGTTCAAACGCGTCACGGTATTTAAAAGTTGCACTGAGTGCACCCAGCGTACGACCGTGAAAACCGCGCATCGCGGTTACCAGCCCGTTGCGCCCGGTCGTTTTTCGTGCAAACTTGATCGCGGCTTCAGTGCTTTCAGTACCAGAGTTACAGAGAAACACGCGTTCCAGACCGGGCGGTGTGACCTCGACCAGTTTTTTCATCAACCGCCCGCGCGTGTCATTAAAAAATATTCCCGGGCAGGTAATCAGACTTTTGGCCTGGTGCGCAAGAGCAGCCGCTACCGCCGGATTGGCATGACCAATGTTGGCAACGCCCACACCAGCGGCGCAGTCCAGATACTCAGTTCCCTGATCATCCCATAACAATGCACCTTCGCCCCGAACGATGGTCACACCCCGCCGGGGATAGATCGGCAAAGCGTAGCGTTCTTCGTGATCTCTACCGTTCATCGAATAATCGTTCCACGGCCAGACAGTGCATCCTGAACGGGATGTTCTACTCGGCCGTCTGCGATGACAACCTCTGCTGCACCAGTGGTAAAGAGGGTGCGTAAAGCCAGCATTTTACGTTTCATGCGGCCTTCTACCTGCTGTTCGCGCTGCACCAGCTCTGCTTGAGTCATCTGGGGGACCACACTCGTCGGATCTTTCCGATTATCAAGAAAGCCGGGGGCCTCAATCAACTGCAGAATTCTGGTCGCTTTAATCCCTTTCTGCAGAATATTTACGATGTCATCGTTTTCAGAGTTGATCGCATGACCTTGCTCGTCGATTATAGGTATGCTGATCACCGGGCGGTATTCGTGTTTCAGCAACAGTTCCAGCAGAGCGGTATTTGCGGAACGGGGTTTACCAGAAAAGTCCCGCTTGAGGATTGTTTTCTTCCCCTCCCGAACCCGAATACCGCGATTCCTTTCGCCCTGAATGAGGCGGCCATCCAGACCACTGAGGCCGATCGCGTTGATGCCTTGTCGTTGGCAAAGCTCGACAAAACGACGGTTGCGAAGGCCCGCATAGGTCATCATGATGAGGTCTATGGCTTGCTCGTCAGAATAAACACTGGTATAGCCAGACAGCGAAGTTAGCTCCTGTTTGGTCATTGACAGGCGTTCGCCGATACTGTCGCGCAGTGCGTTGGCGCCAAGTACCACAATAAATGGGTCATCTAACGCAGCAAGATCGTTTACGATACCTGGAATATTGATATCGGTGCCACCACCGACTTTGATGATCAACATGTTTAAAGTGTCAAGATGCTGCGGTTACCAATAGGTTGCCACTGGGTCCTGCCCGGGTAGGGTTTGGAGCAGACAATGTCGGCGGTTCCTTCCTGGCCACGGTACATCTGGAAGTATGCCTGATTTTCATTGTACAAGGTGGCGAGGTGCGAAGACGCTGCATCGGCAATAATCAAATTCATGGCGCGTACGTAGCGGGTTTTTTTCTCGATGATGGCAGTGCCTCTGGTCAGAGCCTTGAGCAGATCATGACGGTCAAATCGTTTGACGTAGTTGAAGATCTTTTCCGCACCAATACGACCTTTTTCCTTGATCCGCACGCCGCGGAGTTCACCGTTGAATATAAATACCCGCTCACCGTCGAAAAACGGCATGTTATTTTCAACCGAAATTCCCTCATCTCGAAAAGCGCTTCGGGTATGAGCGACAAGCAGAGTAGTGGTGCCGAAATGTGAAATGTCTTCCTGCCAGATGGGAGAGATATTCCGGTAGATTTGCCACTGATTGTTTTGAAGCCAGGCACAACCCCAGCCATGTCCCTGATATTCTGAGCTGTCGCGTGACAAAGCAGCGAAATGCACCAGATGATCGGAAATCCGGAAAGGTTGTGCAGCACGCACCCACAGTAAACGACACATCGCAGGTTGTCAGATAGGATGCAAGCCCGGAAATTCGAGGCCACAGGTCTCGTTAAATCCATGCATGAGGTTGAAACATTGTATGGCCTGTCCAGCAGCGCCCTTCATCAGATTGTCGATAGCGCTGATAACTACCAGCCTGTTGGACGAAGCATCCCGCTCGAACCCGATATCGCAATAGTTGGTGCCTGCTAGGAGTTTGGGTTCTGGATAACGATGGATGCCGCCGCGTTCTTTAACGATCCGTATAAAAGGTTCCTCTGAGTAATCCTCGCGGTATATCTTCCATACCGCTTTTTCATCCAGGTCATCGTTCAAAAAGACATGGCAGGTTGCAAGGATACCCCGAACCATCTCGATAGAGGTTGCAGAAAAGTGAATCGCGATATCACCCAGCACTTGTTTCATTTCGCCTACATGTCGGTGGCCCGTAGGTTGGTAGGATCGAACTGCCCCACTGCGCTCCGGGTGGTGTGAAGCAGCACTCCCTGCATTACCGCCCTCACTGGAACCCGCCTTGACTTCAATAACAACAGACTCAACGAGATTGCGCCGCACGAGTGGCCGTACAGCCAGCGTGCTGGCAGTGGCATTGCAACCGGCACAGGCGACATGATCTGCCTGTACGATGTTTTCACGGTTAATTTCCGGCACACCATAAGCAAAAGTTCCAAGCAGATCAGGGCGTAAGTGCGGTCGGCCATACCATCGCATATAGGTTTCAGCATCGCTCAGCCTGAAATCAGCACTGAGGTCAATCAGTCGCGGAGCTAATGTCTGAAAACGGTCTATGCCAGCCATGATTTCTCCATGCGGTAGACAGAGAAACAACAGATCACATGACTTAAGCTCATCTACTGCGCAGAACTTAAGCCGAGTGATGCCGCGCAGATTGGGATGGGCATTATGAACAAACTTGCCAGCAGATCGTTCGGAGGTGATCTGCTGTACTGTACATTCGGAGTGAAACAGCAGCAATCGCAACAATTCGCCACCGGTGTAGCCAGAACCTCCGACAATCGATACTCGAATCATTTTAGTTGTTCCAGGACATATGTTACGACTCGTTCGGGAATATTAACTCCCGTAGTGTCAATGCTGTTCCTAAATTCCATAGTGTAGTTAACTTCATTGACCAACAGACCCTCCGTCGATTCAAAGAGATCGATGGCAAGTACGCCGCCACCCACTGCATGCGCTGCGGCAACCGAAAGCGATGCGATCTCGTCAGTTACTGGACAACCGGTTGCGACGGCGCCTCGGGCTGTATTGGTGATCCAATGAGACGAACTGCGATAGATCGCTGCAATACATTCGTTACCGACCACGAAACTGCGTATATCCCTGCCCTGTTTCTCGACATATTTTTGGATGTAGAAAATCGAGTGATGATAGCTGCCAAGAACTGTTTTGTGTTCGAGAATCGCTTCGGCGGACTCGCGATCATTGACTTTGGCTAACAGGCGACCCCACGAGCCGACGGCAGGTTTTAGCACTACCGGGTAGCCTAGTTCTTCTATTGCGATCAGCGCTGAATCTTCAGTAAAGGCAACGCGAATCGGTGGCTGGGCCAAACCTGCTTCTTTCAAAGCAAGAGAGGTCAGAATTTTGTCACCACATATCCGAGCAACATCGGACGAATTAATACAACGAATACCGAGACTCTCGAAAAGCCGAAGTCCATGCATTGCCCGGGAGTGATTGATACAGCGTTCTACGACAATATCAATATCGGGAACCGACTCAAGGTCAAAAGTCAGTTTTCTATCATCAAGCATTATGGGCGTCACGCTCTGCTGCCTGAACGCCTCGAGCAGAAGTTTTTCCTCCTTTCGGATCAGCGAGTGAAGTAAACCGACTCTCATTCGCCCCAGTCCTCCTCGCTTTCTGGCGCTTCAGCGAGTGTTAGCGGCTTGAGTTCAGTGACTTCCAGTTCAGAGCCACAGTCGGTACATTCCAACAGTTCTCCGACGACGGTATCTGACGCCAGCGAAATTTCGGCACCGCATACGGGGCATTCACTCATAAGTTTTCTCCAGATGTAATCATATTTCAGGCCTATTGCAAAAATGAAATCTCTAATTTTAGTGGCGGCCTATTCTAGTGTGGCGGTCGCGTCAGGGCGAGTGGTCCGGACCATCATCGCATCTGACCCTGTTGTATGCCATATCTGGACCAACCCAAGTAAGGCCTCGGCAGGTCTAATCTGTTTAAATTAACGCTTTGGCCACGTGTAATCAGGCGAGGCCGGTTGTGAGCCCCGCCAACTGGTTTTGCCGTATACGCGGTATGGAATCAGTTTACTCACAAGCAAAGGAAAATAACGGTGGACACATTTTTTCAGCAACTCAGTACCGATATCGAAGCTTTTGTCTCGGCCCGAGACTGGCACCAATTCCACTCACCCAAGAACCTTTCAATGGCCTTGAGTGTTGAAGCAGCTGAACTTGTAGAACATTTTCAGTGGTTGACGCCAGACCAGAGTGAAGATTTGTCTGGTGACCAGTGTCAAGCGGTGGGCGAAGAGCTGGCTGATATTCTGATCTACACCTTGATGGTGGCTCTGCGTTTGGGGATTGATCTGGAATATGCGACAGTCAATAAGATGAAACAGAATCGAGACAAGTACCCGGTCGAGAAGGCCCGAGGCCTGACTGCCAAGTACACCGAACTCTGACCAGGCCATGCAGTCGATGCTCGACCTTGATCGTTACCTACTGGATAAGCTGGATCCTCCGGTCGGACAGTGAGTGGCAGGAGACCCGACTGTACACGGCATTAAAGTTTGACCCTTCAAAAAGTGCTATTAAGCCTTGCCCTAAATCACGCCCTGTTCACGGAGTCGATTGCATTCGGCGGCATCGAGGCCTAATAGTTCCTCAAGCACCTCCTCGGTGTGCTGGCCTAGCATGGGTGGTGCGTGTCGATAGGATACCTCCGTTACCGACATCTTCGATGGACTGCCAATCAGGCTGACTGGTTCGCCGCCGGTAGCGGGATGGTTCATTTCGATTCGCATGTCACGGGCTACGACCTGGGTGTCGGCGAAAACCTGGTCGATGTTGTTGATGGGGCCGCAGGTGATTTTGTTTTTCTCTAACTCTTCCAGCCAATAAGCCGATGGTTTTTGCCGCATCACCTCGTTGAGGATTTGGGTGAGTGCTTCACGGTTTTGTACACGCGCTTTATTGGTGACAAAACGTTCATCATTGATCAGTTCGGGTACGCCGGCAAACTCGCAATAGCGTTTAAACTGGTCGTCATTGCCAACAGCAACTATGATGTTGCCGTCGGCGGTAGGGAAAACCTGATAAGGCACAATATTCGGGTGTGCGTTGCCCAGTAGTCCCGGCACTTCCCCCGAAGTAAGGTAATTCAGGCCCTGGATCGACAACAAAGACACCTGTGTGTCCAACAGACTGATATCCAGGTGCTGGCCTTCTCCAGTCACTTCGCGGTGTCGTAGTGCCGCATTGATGGATATGGTTGCCCAGAGGCCCGCCGTCAAATCAGCAATGGGGATGCCAACGCGATGTGGCTCTCCGCCAGGTGGCCCGGTAATGCTCATGATGCCACCCAGGCCTTGAGCCATGAAATCATAGCCGGGTCGTTTAGCCTTAGGTCCAGTTTGACCAAATCCGGTGATTGAGCAATAAACGAGTCCTGGATTTTCAGCCTTAAGACTCGCGTAATCGAGACCGAATTTGGCGAGATTTCCGACCTTAAAATTTTCAGCTAGGACTTGGCATTGGTTGATCATTCGCTTGGCCAAGGACTGGCCCTCGGCACCAGTGAGGTTCAATGTTACCGAGCGTTTGTTGCGGTTGGCAGAGAGGTAATATCCGCTTTCGGTGGTTTCGGTGCCATCTACGTCGAGTACAAAGGGGGGGCCGTATTTTCGAGTATCGTCGCCATGTTCGGGTCGTTCGATCTTGATGACATCGGCGCCGAGATCGCCCAAGATCTGTGTGCAACTCGGTCCTGCCAAAACGCGTGTTAGATCAAATACGCGAATTCCATTGAGCGGGCCGCTCATCGTAGCCTCGAGATATTCAGTATCATTTGGGAATTCCTAATTAAGTTCTTAAAATATTGCGAAGCTGTGTTGCTGCACCTTTTTACCAATTCCTTTACACAACCCCCCAACCGCGCAGATATGCAGCAACGATGCAACTACCCCGATCGTGACCATCCAGACCGACCTTGGTGACGAGTATGCGGTAAGGCGTCTGGTTCGGTGCGTTCACGGTATTTTTTCGGGCAGCGTTGTACCAGAGTGGACCAAACCAACAGCGCAAGCAGCATTGAGCAATCGCTCGCTGCGGTTGTGGGTGTGTCAACTGACAAGGGCCACTGATCGGGTATTTAATTCTACTGGATAATCGCTGACTTTATACTTGTATCGCGAAAGCTCGTAAATATATTGCCTCACACTTCAGATTGATCAAGACATGCCTAAGCAACTGGCGGTAGTGATGATCCACGGCATCGGTCGTCAGCGACCCGATTATGCCGCCCGTATGATCCGTAACATTGAACAACAGCTGGTCGTACAAGGGTATGAACCGGAGACAATCGCTTGGCAGCCGGTCTATTGGGATGACATCCTCGCGCCTGCGGAGAAAGCCTACCTCGAACGAAGTCTGGACACCGCGTCTTTGAGAGCGCACCGACTGCGCGAATTGGTGGTTACGGTACTGGGAGATGCCACCGGATATCGTCAGCTGTCAGCCGAACGAGTTTCTGCTGATGAGTTAAGAGTTTACCGCGTCGTTCATGAACGAATTCGGCAGAATATTGCTACGCTTTATCACGATCAGTTGGGTAGCCACCCGGTGCCGATGGTTGTTCTGGCGCATTCTTTTGGCGGTCATATCCTGTCAAATTATGTCTGGGATAGTCAGCGTCGGCCTCAGCAGGGGTTGTCTGCATTTGAACGAATGAACTGGCTGACCGGAATCATTACGTTCGGTTGCAATATCCCACTGTTTACGTTTGCCTGTCCAAAGATCGTGCCAATCAGTTTTCCGCCACCGCGGCTAGCACAACGCTTGAAACCAAAGGCTCGATGGCTGAATTACTATGATCCTGACGATGTTCTGGCCTGGCCACTGAAATCGGTCAACGCTGCCTATGCACGGGTTGTGAGCGATGATCGATTGATAAATGTTGGCGGTGCGGTGATTGGCCGAACACCATTTTCGCATCTTCGATACTGGCCTGATCGCGGATTCGCTCGAGAGGTTGCGACATTTCTGGGAACACTGTTGTGAAGACCTGGGTGGCTCCATTCGTCCAGGGATACTTATCCCGACTACGCCGGCGGGACTGTTCGGGACCCCGAGATGTGCACTATCATCTAAACCTGGCTGTCACACTATTCTAATAACACGGATGAGAACAGAATGTACGAGCAACTATTGACCGAAGCGCAAGCGCTGCAATCGCAGACTGTGGCATTGAGGCGGGAAATACACCGTGAACCGGAGTTGGGGTTGGATCTGCCAAAAACCCGAGCAAAAGTTCTGGACGGTCTATCGGGACTCGGCCTTGAGATCAACCAATCACAGGCGACAACGGGCTTGGTTGCAATCCTGCGCGGTGCTCGCCCGGGTCCCAATATTCTGTTACGTGGCGATATGGATGCTCTACCGATGTCCGAGGACACCGGGTTACCTTTTGCGTCCCAAACACCGGGCCATATGCACGCCTGTGGCCACGATGCACACACTTCTATGCTTGCTAGTGCAGCTCATCTGCTGAGCAAACATAAAGAAGATATCCGAGGGAACGTCTTGTTTATGTTCCAGCCCGGAGAAGAGGGGTACGGGGGTGCAAAAATCATGTTGGATGAAGGCCTGATAGAAGCAGGTGGAAAACCCGATTCAGTGTTTGCGTTGCACGTCGCGCCAGAGCTTCCTTCAGGCATAATCGCCTGTCGTACTGGACCAATTCTTGCTGCAGTCGATACGGTGCACGGCCGAATTGTTGGTCGAGGGGGGCACGGCTCGATGCCGCATAACGCTGCAGATCCCGTACCCGTCGCATGTGAAGTGGTGCAGGCGATACAAACACTGGTCACCCGACAATTCAGCGTATTTGAGCCAGTTGTGGCGACAGTTGGTCGAATACAGGCTGGCACGACCAACAATGTAATCCCTGAGGCTGCAGAATTAGATATCACTATGCGTTCTTTATCGGAAGATACGCGAGAAAGATTGGCATCCGGCGTATGCAATCTTATTGAGCAGATTCCTGTCGCACACGGCTTGCAGGGCGAGGTTAAGCTCAAACGAGGATACCCACCGACCATCAATCATGCTGCAGGTGCAGAACTTGTTGCCAGAGCAGCGCAGGGCTTGCTTGGTACAGAAGGCTATCGGTTAATGCCGAATCCAGACATGGCGTCCGAGGATTTTTCCTACCTGCTACAACGGTACAACGGAGCATTCGCCTTTCTGGGAGTGGCACCACCAGGTACAGACGGCAAAGCGGCCCCATGCCATTCAAATCACATGCTGGTCGATGAGGATGCGATGCCTATCGGAGTTGCCATGCATGCGGCCATCGTATTTTCGAGTCTCAGTGGATTGACTTGACCGACTAGGTTGACGCGGAAAATGGGCAGTGAATCAATTACATCACCCGCTCGAAGACTAGTGCTGGGGTGTAGGCGGCAGGCTGAGCAGAGACTCAGAACATTGGGCTTGCCCAGCAGATGGCCCGATTGCCTCGATCTGTTGGACACTCACCAAGTACCAGAATCAGACGAGTCTGGTCGATCGCTTTTCTATTCTCGAAAAGAAGTTATTGACACGGCTCGATTGCTTTATCAGACGTATTGTGTGGAATTTTGGCTGAAGCAGAACGATGCCGAACGGGCAACCGCCAGTATGTTGGATCTTTTGGATTTGGCACTAACAGCCGGTCTAACCGATGCTATAGACAGCGAACATGCGGCCAGTACACAAAGAAAAAGACAACAGGTCAAAAACGCTGACCTACGTTGGTGGCGTCGTGTGGCTACCGCGCTACGTAAGCAAAATGGCACATTATCAAATCTGGAAATAGCCCGACGGATAGATCCTCGGCGTCCTCATACAATCCGTAAATATCTTTAAGACAGGCGATCACGAACCCGATCCGCGGATAAGGGATCCAGAAAGCCCTTTAGTGTAGCTTCGGTCTCCAGTGCCATAGCTGCTTCAAGGCTGGCGGTCGGAGATGTCTGCAGAGCCTGTTTGAGATGTTTTACTGGGCCGCGAGGCAACACAGCAATTCGTTGTGCGAGGGATCTCGCTATTGGCATTACGTCCTCATCTTCCACAATCCGCCAACTAAATCCGAGTTTTTCAGCATCGCTTGCGGAATAGCGTTCACCGAACAAAATCATTTCTCGTGCTTTCTGGAGACCAATCTGTTCAACCAAAAGACGAGTTACACCACCCGTGACAAAAACACCTAGAGAAATTTCTGGAAAAAAGAAGCGGCAAGACTGTGCCATCACCACGAAGTCACAATTAGTAGTCCATTCGAGTCCACCGCCCACAGCCCAGCCATGAATTGCGCCGACTACCATCTTATTGTTGAGACATAGTCCCCGAGTGATGTCCTGAATGCGTTGTATATAGGCTCGTGTCTCGTTTGGATCGAGAATCTGCTGAGAAAATTCCTTCAGATCATCGCCCGAACAAAAGGCCCGACCTGCCCCACACAACATAATCGTTTGGACATCGTCATCGGCGTTAGCCTGATCCAGAGCTGATTTGAAGTCTGAAAGTAATTCAGGATTGATCGCGTTCAATCGGTGTGGGCGGTTCAGAGTAATCGTTGCGATGCCTTCGGACACTGAATACAACACAGTTGTGTTCATGACAAATACTCCTTAATGACGCGTTTTGTTTTTCCTTCGGTACGGGGTAGTTCGCCCTGCGTGAGGAGTTCAAGCTCCACGGTGAGTCTCAGCACTTGGCCAATATGATGGGAGAGTCTTGCCAATAGATTATCCGACGGATAGGCACTACTTTTTAGCTCAACTTCCAGCGGCAGTCGATCGTAGGGTCCTTTGTGTGTAAGGCGAATTCGGTACTCCCCGTTCAATTCGGGACAGGAAAGGACCGCGGCTGATACGCTAGAGGGATAGGTGTTTACACCACGGACAACGATCATTTCATCCGTACGGCTAATAACCCGGAATCGCGGTGCGGTCCGACCGCACTGGCACTTGTCAGTATTGGTCAGGCGCACCAGATCGCCCGTCCGAAACCGAACCAGCGACTGACACTCCTTCGAAAGGTTGGTTAAAACCAGTTCTCCTTCAGCCCCGGTTCGCCAGGGTTGTGGTTCGCTCGTATTGACGTCAACCAGCTCAGGCAGTGCCACATCAAGCGCCAGAAAATGAAGGTCAGTCTGATCGGTACACTGACCGGCGAAGTTACACAGGAAGTCGCTAACGCCGTAGTTAGAATTCATCGCTTGCATACCCCACACGGTTTCCAGGCGTTGTCTGAACGTTGGGTCGTCGAGTCCGGCTTCACCGCCCATGAATCCCTTGCGCAGACCGAGCTCGCGGGGGGTCAACTCCGGGAAGTGCTCTGCGATGACCTGTTCCAGGCGTGCCGGGTAAGACGGTGTACAAGAGATCGCATTAATACCAACATCGAGAATTGTACGTATAAGCAGTTCGCTGCCTCCGCTGCCATACGGTACGACCAGAGCACCGGTACTTTCTAGGCCGAGATGGTCTGTTAGGCCACCCATCCACAACTGATAATTTAGACAGTGAACCACGATGTCTCCTGGTTCTAAACCTGCGGCAGACTGACTGCGGCCAGCAATGTGTGCTTGCATCAAGGTGTCAGCACTCGACAATGCAATGTTCATTGCTTGGCCGGTTGTTCCGGATGTACGATGTAGTCGTACGACACGGTCAGATGGGAATCCCAGGTAGCTACCAAAAGGCGGATGTACAGACTGATCGGCCCGCAACATTTCCTTATCTGTCAGAGGCAGTTCAGCAATATCTTCCAGATCTAACGGGAATAAGAACGGCGCCGCTGGGTGGTGACATCGGTAGAATTCTGAACCGGATAAATGCTGGCGCTGCTGAGCCCAGTTGTTCTGTTGAACTTTTCTAAGTTCCGGTAGAGGCAGGAATGGCGCATTCGCTATAAATGTCATGTCTGGCCTGCGGATATTTGCTGCCCCAATAGTTGGGTGACGACATCAGGTCTACAACATGGTACAAGAGCTGCCTGACATTTGGCACTACTCACGTTTGAGTCACTGTTGATAGCTTTTTTGATTCATATTGTTTTACACCTGTTGCTACCCCTGGTTGTAGCCTGGTTGTTCTTTCGTGATAGGTGGAAACGTGCTTGGTTGATCATGCTGGCCACCATGCTGGTTGACCTTGATCACCTAGCAGCCGATCCTATATTCGACCCTGAAAGGTGCAGCGTTGGGTTTCATCTGCTGCACAGCTGGCCTGCAGTCGGTGTGTACGTGGCTGCCCTGTTTGTGCCGTGGGCTCGGTTGGTTGGCGCGGGACTGGTTATTCACATGGGGCTCGATGGACTTGACTGTCTATGAGGGCAACGCAGCGCTGACGGTCGGTATTTAACCACCCTGGAGGAGGCATAATCAGGAGCCAAGAACGCAACCACGAGGAATTCATGCATGAGCCGAGTTACTGACCCTCACACCTACAAGCGTCGCAGAGTATTGGCCGCCGGGCTCGCGTTGTCCGCCGTGGGCGGGTTTACGGCGTTGCGTTATGGCGAACGACTTACAGCAGGTGCAGGTCAGGTACAGGGGTATACATCGGAAGCCCCCCGCCTATCGGGCAACGACAAGGACGCAGCCGCTAGTGCAGGCAAATCACATCGCCTTACGACCAAGCACGCCGCTACGCACTACAACAACGCTTATGAATTCGGGTGGGACAAGACAGATCCCTTTCGTCGATCAGCAGATTTCACACTCTCGCCATGGTCAGTAACTTTTGATGGCCTTTGTCACAGACCTGGCACATTCGATATTGATGAGCTGATGGGGATGCCCTTTAGCCACCTGGAAGAAAGGGTCTATGATTTTCGTTGTGTTGAAGCCTGGTCCATGGTGATTCCCTACAACGGACGCCCACTGAGAGACATTATCAAGGTGGTGGAACCCATGGGGGCTGCGCGCTATGTGGCATTCACCAGTGTGTATCGGCCGGATGAGTTGCCTGGACAGGCTTCTGCTTTCAGTACGCTCGAATGGCCGTATGTTGAAGCGCTGACGCTGGAAGAGGCGGTTCATCCGCTGACATTTGCAACTTTCGGAGTTTATGGCGACCGGCATCTGCCCCAAAATGGGTTGCCGTTTCGCATTACTGTGCCATGGAAGTACGGGTTTAAGTCTCCCAAGTTTATTGTCCGGATCACCTTTACAAAGGACAGGCCAAATGCGACTTGGCACCGGGAGAATCCGTCGGAATATGGCTGGTACAGCAATGTTTATCCTTCAATCTCTCATCCTCGATGGAGTCAGGCAACCGAACGTCGTATCTGGGGTGATGGGGACATTGAACGCATTCCTTCGCGCCCGTTTAACGGTTACGCCGAGCAGGTTGCGCACCTTTATCCTGGTAGCAAGCAACAGTACCGGTGAAACGATTCGCAATTCACGCACTACTGTCAGTCCCAGGCGTGTTGTTGATCTGTGGTTGGCAGACGGATCAACTGGGGGTAGATCCCGAAAAGACCGTAATCTGGGAAACCGGAATCTGGACTTTCAATCTCTTAATAACGGTTTTTGTACTGCCAGTGATCGCACGGTGGGCACGGTGGAGCACACTTTTGCGTTACCGTCGGGCAGTCGGGTTGTGGGTTTTCGCGTACGCTTCAGCGCACCTCGTGAGTTTCCTCACATTTCTATTAGGCTGGGACATCACACGTCTGAGCGAAGAGGTGACCGAGCGACCCTACGTGCTGGCGGGGTTCAGCGCTTGGCTCATACTGTTGACCATGGCGCTGACCTCGACTCGGTGGTGGATGCGTCGCCTGGGTCGATGGTGGAAACGGTTGCACACGATGGTTTACGTGGTACTTGGACTTGCTGCTGTGCACTATCTGCTCATGATTCGCAGTGACTGGGCCTGGCCAGTGACGTATGCCGTGTGTGCTGTAACACTGCTCGCGATGCGGTTGGTCCAGCGCCGGCAAGTGATCGTTAGGTCCAACTGATATATAGCACTATTGATGTGAAATATATCATTAGATAAAAATTTCTTATGCAGTCAACAAGAATATTTGAATAGGCGGTAGCGCATTTTCAAGGTATCTTGGCGGGGCTGGATAATTTCTCCTTTAGTAACCTGTAGCCCTGCGCACGCCCCCTTTAATTGTGCGCAGGGTTTTTTTCTGGGTTGGAACTGAAGTTACAGATCTTGACCAAATGGTAAATAGGTATGGCTGACCGTCGGTCGGGGACTTTCAATTGTAATTGTTTAGTGTTTTAGCCTTTAGAAATGATTCAATGTAGTCCATGCGCCGGTGGATAATAGCTTCCGCAGCTTTCGGGTCACCATCGGTGAGTGCGGTGGCAAAACTTGCTCGCATCCGGGCATAAACGCCAATGTCGTCGTGCTTCTGAAAGTGGATGTAACCGATCCGGCGGTGTTCGCCCGCGAGTAGGGCTATCGCACGACAGATGTGTTCATTGTGGCAGGCCTCGCAAAGAAGGTTAAGCAATATCTTGTCGGTTTGCATAAACAAGCCTGCGTCTGGGTTTTGGGCAATCTGGTTGAAAGTTGTTGCGATATCGGCAAATGCCTGTTTGTGTTCCGAAGTGGCTCTGACTGCACTGGTTCGGGCCATCAAAGCAAGCAAAGTACGGGCCAACTCGACACGCAGAAACCCCCCTTCATAGTCAATCTGGGTGATTTTGATACCTTTGCGGGGAAGGATTTCAACCAGGCCTTCTCTGGAGAGTCGCTGCAGTGCCTCACGAACAGGTGTACGGCCGATTCCAATCAACTGCTGTAGATTATTTTCGCTATGACTTGAGTCCGGTTTAAGTTTCAGCGTAACAATCAACTCTTCAAGTTTTTCATAGGCAAGCGTTGTCAGGCTGCATCGAGCCTGCGAAAGTGAAGTGACGGTGGCGTCCATCGATGGCAAACTGAATTTGGCTGGTGTATCTAGGTTGGTCGGTCAGGTGCCCTCAGGGTTGCGCGTGTGAACTCCTCGAGGTAATCCATTAGCGCATCAACTGCAGTGGCTGCTGTTTCTGGGTCGCCTTGAGCCACTTCACGGGCAAGGTTGGCGTGTAGGTTGGAACACAAAGGCATATTGTCGATGGTCTCGAAATGAACGAACCAGAATCGTCTGGCAAGTCCGTGGATCAGGCCAATGGCCCGGCTCGCGTATTCGTTGTGAGCTGCTTGCGCCATTAGTTGGTTGAGTGCGTAGTCCTGTCGCATGAAACCGATATCATTCCCCGCAGCGGTTGTTTCGGCCATGGCATCGGCGATGACTATAAACGCCGAACGCTCTTCCTCTGTGGCTCTCAATGCACATGATCTTGCTAGCAATTTTTCCAGATCTCGTCGCAACTCCAGCATCAACAGCTGCTTGGCCGGGTTAAGGTCGGTTACTTCAATACCTT
>NTKC01000005.1 GCA_002456995.1 Candidatus Thioglobus sp. MED-G25
GCGAAGTCCGTGGTTCTGGAGCGCTATTGAAAGACGTTGTCTCTCGCAACTGACCGTACCAAGGACCATCTCAAGATAGCTTTGATCTCGCATCGCTGCGCACGCACCGGCCAGGGCAATTCGATTGACATTGAAGCCAATTCGCACCTTTGAGAAGCCAACTGCCAGGTCGCGATTGCCGGTGATGGCATAGCCAATTCGAGCACCGGAAAGTCCATATGCCTTGGAGAAGGTTCGGATCACTGCCCACGGGCCACCGCGAGCAGACAAGAGGGAAAGCACATCCGGGCCGCCTTCCCAAGCAGCGAACTCATGATAGGCCTCATCCACCATCAACAGGCAGTCGCTGGGTACCCTGTCAGCGGCTAACTTGATCTGTTCGGCTTCGAGCATCCCACCTGTTGGACTGTTGGGGGTGCACAGATAAAACAGTGCCGTGTGTTCGTTGACCGCGTCCAACATAGCGTCAACATTGTTGGATCCGTTTTCCAGTACCGGCACTGTGACGACCTCACCGCCTGCAAGTCGAATGTTTTTGCCAACTGGGGCGAAAGTGGGTCCCGGTAAAACGGCCTGCTCATTTCTATCTACAGCGATAGCCGCAGCCGCAAATAGCATTTCTCCACTGCCATTGCCAAACACGAGTCGGTCTGTGCTTATGCCGATACGTGCCGAGATTATCTGAGCCAGGGCAGAACAGGAATGATCCGGATAACGGTTCGCTATGTTGACGGCATCGTGCATTGCCGCGATGGCGTTGGGAGAAGGTGGGAGTGGGTTTTCATTCAAATTAAGACGCACAATATTGGAATTTGGTTGGTTATCGGATTCCTCCAGAATGTGCGGCGCCATGATAGGCATATCGTCAAATCGTTTGAGTGGAATTGTTCTGCCCATAGCTATTATTTCATGTCCGAATTAAACGTGATTCAAACAGAAGGTGTCGTATCTTTTGCGACTTGTTTCAGAAATACCATCGGATCGGTTCCACCGGTGCCAGTGTGTCCAGGGCCTGTTTGCGATATCTGCGATGACACATATTTTGTCACTATTTTAAGGTGAGACTGACGGAACTCGATCAGTGCATTCACACACGCTGCGTGGATGTGCTGACAGCCATCATGTCGCTCAATGGCACGGGCTAAGGGTCTGTCATTTTCCAGCGCATTAATATAGGCAGCATGACCCGTAGGCATATAATTACGCATCGTAACGAGATAGGATCTTGATTGTTCTTCCTGATGCACAATGCCGAACATTGCATCTATAGCCTGAAGTAAAGAACTTTGTGCGGCGCTGCCACCAAAATAGTTTCTTGGGTTCTTCTTGCACCCCCTGTACTCGATGTTCTTAAATGAAGCTAGGAATGGTCGTATTCGGTTGTAAAATATATAGGGATCGCAGTTTTCGTACATACGGTTCAGTGTCGTATTCAGTGCGACCAAGTATTCTTGAACTTCCTCAAGTGAATCTTCAATTTGTTGGAAGTCGTCGGAATCCGCTGCTTGCTGAATACGGTTGAATTGTTTGAGTACGCCTGCACCTATCGCCTCGATTTCGGTTGTGACCAGGTAAAACCAGGACTCATCAAGACCGCCATGAAACTGGATAAGTGTCCTGAGGTTGCCCAATTTGATCGAGCCATTGGGTTCCAATTGTTTCCAGTTATTCAAGACCAGCGAGGCATGTGCAAGAGTGGGCGGTCGGCCCAGCCGTTCGGCAACCAGGGTCCAAGGTATTGCAATACTTTCCGGAACATAACCTGAGGACTCGTAGCCCTGCCAGACGAATCCATGGCCGAATATGGATAGCAGTAGCATGGCTCGTTCCAGTTCCATTGATGTCTGTAGGGACGATACGTCGTCAATTATCGGCATGGCTTCGGCCTGTGTTCTGAAAACACCTGCGTTTAGAAGTCCAGAGAATTCCCGAGCCATCGTATCCCAGACTTCAAATTCGTCTGGGAGTGCCTCAAGTGGTTCGTGGCCTGGTAAGAAACCGTTGGCGGCGTCTATTTGATAAGAATCAAGCATCTACTTGTTCATTTGTGACAGGGGCGATATGTGTACATTCGAACCATGAGGGTTCCCAAGTAAATGACTCGTGACTGACCGCTTAGGTCACAAGTTTAGGAGTAGTGTAGGCCGGATCTTTCCAGCATTCGGATTCGAGAATATGAGCGAGCATCGATGCTGCTAGCCAAACATCTTCGTACCGCGTGTACAACGGTGCGAACCCAAATCGTAGTAAATCTGGTGCCCTAAAATCACCAATTACTCCATGGGCGATGAGCGCCTGCATGATCGGCCAGCCATCGGTGTGGCTAAATGAAACCTGACTGCCTCTTTGGTTGCTGTCCCGAGGGCTAGCCAGTTGCAAGGGATAACCGTTACAGAACGATTCTACAAGGTCGACAAACAGGGTTGTTAACCGTTTTGATTTTTTCCGAATAGTCTCCATATCGACCATTTCGAATATGTCTAGGCTCGATTCTAGAGCGATGTAAGAAAGAACCCCGGGCGTTCCGCAGCGGAATTTGTCTATGTTGCTTGCCGGCTTGAAGTGTGTGTCGAAAGAAAAGGGGTCGGCATGGGCTTGCCAGCCTGTTAATGGGTTGACGGCATCTGTGATGTGTCGGTCGGCGACGAAAAGATATGCCGGTCCACCAGGTCCGGCATTGAGATACTTGTAGGTACAACCAACGGCAAAATCAACATCAGCCGCATTCAGATCCACGGGTACCGCACCCAGTGTGTGAGCCAGATCCCATATAACCAGCGCACCCGCCCGATGAGCCTCTTTAGTTATTCTTTCCATGTCGCGAATCAATCCGGTGCGGTAACTGACCTGGGTAAGAGTCACCACAGCAGTGGATGGACCGATCAATTCGAGTATCGATTCATCGCTTTCCTTTCCCTCAACGAGCTTATGTTGCGGATAAAAATGGGTGATAGCGCCTTGGATGATATGAAGATCCGATGGAAAGTTATCGCGTTCCGATACAATTTCAGTTCGATCGGGACGCATTTCCAGAGCAGCTGACAGGGTCTTAAACAGATTAATTGATGTCGAATCAACGACCAACACTTCACCAGCATTAGCGCCCATTAGGGGCGCCAGTCGATTGCCGAGGGTCAAAGGCAGTATGTGCCAATCCCGATCATTCCAACTTCGTATCAACCCGGTACGCCAGCCCTCGGTAACGGCTTCTTGGATCTTTTCTGGCACCACCGCGGGCATAGCGCCCAGAGAGTTGCCATCGAGATAAACCAGATCAGGTGGTAAATCAAAAAGGTCTCCAATACTGGAGAGCGGGTCAAGGCCATCTTGCTTGCGAGCGTCTAACAGGCCCGGACTTTGGCTGATGGATAATGTTTCAAGAGACGTGGTTTTCATCTGACCATCTCATTTATCCGTAGATACCGACAGTTGTTGAAAGAGCGCAGTATCGGTATGGGCAATATCGTACATAATGTCAAAATGATGCCGACTCCGCACTTTCGTGAGTTTTATATGGGTGGTAATTTTTGAGCATTTATCTGCATATGCCTTGGATTGGCGTATGAACTCTTTAGTTTCGTGTTCTGCATAGACGATGTCCAGAGCAATAAACGGATCGGCATCATAAAACTGTGGGCTGAGTGCTCTCGCACTTTCAATCGACAATCCCAGTGGTTCGTTGACATAAGTTTGAGAAATCGGTTCGAGGTCGTAGATGCCGCCAATAAGGATGGCGCGTTGAGGTCGGGTAAGGAGTGTTGATCTGTCGTGATCCTGGATACCCGGACTAATTGCACAGGCCAGCAGATGAGCGCCTGCAGAATGCCCCATGACATGAATCCCTTCCTTGTCGAGGCCGTAATCAAAGGAGTTTTCACCAAACCAGTTGATGGCCTGGCGACAACGTGAAATCATCTGTGGAATGTTTGAGGCAGGCGCAAGGCCATAGTTGATACTCGCAAACGCGTATCCGGCTGTTGTCCAGGCGGTGGCTAAAAAACTGTGATCATCTTTTGAGAGTTGTTGCCAGTAGCCGCCGTGAGCAAATATCAGCAAAGGTATGTTTTCGGAATTGGCTGGTATGGCTGGCAGGAAGAGGTCTAGTTTTTCTTCAACATTAGTACCGTAGGGTAGGTCGGTAATCAGATGTGCCCCATAGCTGTCTCGCACCCGTTGGGACTCCGTGGTGTACGATGATATGAATGGTTCAATGTCGCCCACCATACTGCTCGGCGAGTATTCCCGTTCTAGTTCTTCAGTAGATAGGCTTTTCCAGTTCAATGCTGAACACCCGTTCGTGGGCCTTGCGGTCTATGCCATCGGCGAAAGTGCAAAGGAATAATTGTATAGAAAGTGTCCTGAAATCGGGACTGGACGCGGGGTTGCTTTTTCCCATAGGCCGGGTAAGGTGTTTCAACAGCGTCTGCAAATCGATACAGAATCGCATGAGGCGCAGGTGAGAATGGAGTCGTGAATGTCGAATAAATTATTGGAAATGCAAGATGTTGTCATCGAAGCTGAGATCGACGGCGAATGGCGGCCTATCGTCAATGGACTGAGCCTGGCCTTGGAGAAGGGTGAGATCGTTGGGTTGATCGGTGAATCCGGCGCCGGAAAATCAACCTTGGGCCTGGCAGCATTGGGATATACAAAGCCGGGATGCCGGATCGTATCTGGGTCAATCAAACTGGATGGGCTGGAACTGACAACACTGTCCGAGAAGCAACTGCGACAGTTGCGTGGCAATCGTGTCAGTTACGTTGCACAAAGCGCAGCGGCGGCTTTTAACCCAGCACATCGCCTGCTAGAGCAGTTCTCCGAATCTCCTGTACAACATGGCAAGATGAATCGAACGGAGGCCGCATTGAAGGGGCGTAGTCTGTATCGGCAACTGGATCTTCCAGACCCTGAATCAATTGGTGAACGATTCCCTCATCAAGTATCGGGCGGCCAACTGCAGCGTGCGATGACAGCCATGGCGATGGGTTGTGAGCCTGAGATTGTTGTGTTTGATGAACCAACGACAGCATTGGATGTGACAACCCAGATCGAGGTGCTGGCGGCTATTAAGGAAGCAGTTCGCGCAAAGGGAGTTGCTGCAATTTACATAACGCACGACCTGGCTGTGGTGGCACAACTGGCAGATAGAATAATGGTGCTTCGTTATGGAAACCTAGTGGAAGAAGGGGAAGCACGGGTCCTCCTTGCCCACCCCGTAGAGGACTATACAAAACGGCTATTGTCTGTCCGCAGCTTAAGGGAGGATAAAACACTGCAACAAGTGGAGAGTCGAATTCTTGCAGTAGACAATGTGACCGCACGCTATCCCAGCGCGACTGAGTATGTCCTAGAGGATATCAGTATCGGTGTCGAGCAGGGGAAGACCGTCGCTGTTGTCGGTGAGTCGGGAAGTGGGAAAAGTACGTTGGCGCGTGTCATCACCGGACTACTTCCTCCACAGTCTGGTTTAGTCACTTTCAAGGGTAAATCACTGTCGGCGGCGCTTGCCGACAGAAGTAAGGACGAACTGCGGTCGATCCAGATGATCTACCAGATGCCCGATATTTCACTCAATCCGCGTCAGCGGGTTAGGGAAATCATTGGTCGGCCGTTGGAATTTTATCTCGGAATGAGCGGTGAACAGAAAACAGATCGCACCGTTGAGTTGCTAGAGCAGATTGAATTGCCAAAAAGTTTCATAGATCGTTTTCCAAGTCAGTTGTCTGGAGGAGAAAAACAAAGGATCTGTATTGCCCGTGCGCTGGCTGCTAAACCAGACCTAATCATCTGTGATGAGGTTACTTCTGCTCTCGACCAGCTTGTTGCGGAGGGAATACTCGAACTTCTCCAGGATCTGCAGAATGATCTTCAGTTGTCGTATCTATTTATCACTCACGACTTGGCAACCGTGAAGGCTATTGCTGATGATATTGTGGTCATGTATCAGGGCCGCATAATCGAGCAGGGTGCCAAACAACAGATACTGACACCACCGCACGCGCCCTATACGGAACTGCTGCTATCTTCTGTACCTGAAATGGATCCAGACTGGCTGGACCGGTTGATGGATCGTCGAGCACGGGGTTTAGCGCCGACAGCCGATACGGTGAGCTGAAATTTAATATCGTTCAATCCAGTGATGATGTCTCATCATTGTGATTGTGATATTCAAAGGGGCGCTGCCAGCAAGATTCATCAAGCCCACACTAAATAGCCTACAATTATTTGGGTAGGATCCAGGTGTTATTTGGCTAATATGGTCAAGCCAATTGTTAGCCTACTCGTTCTGATGTCATGTGACGGTGTACCATGCCGCCTGTCGAGTGCAAAGGGATCAGCCAATTCGTGATGAATGTTGCAAACAGCCAGGTCTGGAAAACACCGGTGATCGTATTGATTGCAGGATGTTTAGTGTCGGTAGTCGGGTTTGGAGTCCGTTCCGGAATGGGCCTGTATCTTGACCCAATGACGGTCGAGTTTGGATGGACTCGTGAAACCTATGCATTGGCAATGGCTCTGCAGAATATTATGTGGGGAATCGGTTTGCCCATTGCCGGTGCCATTGTCGATCGACATGGTCCAGTGTGGGTGATCGCAATCGGGGCTTTGATCTATGCGCTCGGGATCTGCGGAATGACCCTATCAGATACTAGCGGTATGTTGTATCTAACAGGTGGGGTTCTCACAGGTGCCGGAATCGCATTTACGTCGTTTACTTTAGCGATTGCGGCAATGGTCCGGGCTGTAGGTCCGGAAAGACGTTCGCTGGTGATGGGCTTGGGGACTGCAGCAGGCTCAGTGGGTCAGATTGCGCTCTCACCCTTTGCCCAGAGCATGATCGGTCAGTTCGGTTGGAACAACGCGTTGTTGATAATGGGTGCATGTACTTTGTGTATTATCCCGTTGGCTTTTTTGCTGCCTAATCATGCAAAATTCGATGAGCCCGATACCGTTGATCTAACGCTCAGAGCAGCACTGAGGGAGGCCTTTCGCCACCGCGGCTATGTTCTGTTGACTATTGGTTTCTTTGTCTGTGGATTCCACGTCACATTTATTATGGTTCACTTGCCTGCTTATGTTGTCGATTTGGGTTTGTCGGGGAGTGTTGCAGCTTGGTGTTTGGCTTTGATCGGTGTGTTCAACATTATTGGGTCTATTGCAGTAGGCCTTTACGGTCAACGACACAGCAATTCAAATGGGTTGAGTTTTATTTATGCTGGACGTGCAATTGTTATCACAGCCTTACTGTTATTGCCTAAAACAGAATTTGTACTCTATCTATTCGCCTGTTCGATGGGATTGCTTTGGCTATCTACGGTACCGCTGACCACTGGTGTCGTTACCCGTATATTTGGAGTGCGGTATATGGCGACGTTGTTTTCGGTGGTATTTTTTAGCCATCAAATCGGGAGTTTCATTGGAGTGTGGCTAGGTGGTTATATTCATGATCTAACTGGCACTTATGATGCTGTTTGGCAGACTGGAATTGTCCTAGGACTGGTTGCCGCAGTTCTTCATGTGCCGATCAACGAGAAACCTCTCAGAAGGGCAGTTAGTGCGCTAGGGTAATTGGATAATAATACTGAACAGCGCTTCGCGGCCGCGGGTTTAGAAAAGAAACACTAACTATATAAACATCGATGTCGGAATGGTTGATTGTCGGGCCGAATTGACGCACAGTTGTGTGCGTAACCACAGGAATAAAGCATGATTGAATCGAGTCTACGGATCCTTCGCACGGACATTTCAGGCATGCCGATCGAATGGGTCGGATTTGAAGATGCAGTAAAGCTCCATTGTCTGGAACAAATACTCTATCCGATGGGTTCTTCTTTGTATGTTGTACGTGGTGGGATAAACGCGAGAACGGGGCGCCCGAGTACGCTTGAAGTTTATTCAATCATTTGTACCCTTGGGCAATCGCGAGCCCACCTAAAGAATCATTCGTTATACACACCTCCGTTAAACAACAAGGCATTGTTCCGGCGTGATGCTCATCTATGTCTTTATTGCGGAGTGCAGTTTCTCCCCGCGCAGCTATCAAGAGACCACGTGCAACCTCTCAGTCGGGGAGGTTGGGATGTCTGGCAGAATGTTGTGACAGCCTGTAGACGATGCAATCATAGAAAAGGCAATCAGACGCCTGAAGAATCCGGGCAGGAACTGCTGGCAGTGCCATTTATTCCAACCCATGCCGAATATATCTATCTGTCTGGTCGGCAGATCTTGGCAGACCAGATGGAATTTCTCGTTTCACATTTCCCACGAAACAGTCCTCTTCACGAACGAATCGGGCAGGTAGCCTGAGAATCGAATTTGACTCGATGTAACAATGGGTAACGACAATAGTCTGAACAAGGGATTTATGACCCGCGCCGTACATTCGGGCGAGTCTCCCGATCCTGTTACCGGAGCGTCTGCACCGAATATCGTTATGTCGAGTACGTTTGTTATTGATGAGCCGATCAGCTTCTCGGCCCAAGACAAACCTGATGATGCACCTTATGTTTATAGTCGTTGGGATAATCCTACGGTCACGGTGCTTCAGGACAAACTTGCGGCACTGGAAGAAGCTGAGGTCTGCCGATGTTTTGCATCAGGTATGGCAGCGACTTCGGCGTTGTTATTGAGTACCCTCAGCCAAGGTGACCGATTGGTAATGAGCGATAGTAATTACCCAGGAACGGCAGAGTTTGCCCGGAAGATATTAACCCGTCTTGGTGTAGACGTTATCGTGGCCGACCTGTCTGATTTGGAGACAGCAGATCGTTCGATAACGGCGGGTGTCAAGCTGGTATGGGCAGAAACGCCAGCGAATCCAACATTGCGTCTTACGGATATTCGAAGTGTTGCTGAGCTTGCTCATTCAGTGGGTGCAGAGTTAGCGATCGACTCGACCTTTGCGTCTCCGGTAGCGACTCGTCCGTTGATGCTAGGGGCAGATTATGTTGTTCACTCTCTAACGAAATACTGTTGCGGGCATGGTGATGCGATGGGAGGTGCAGTTCTTGGACGACGAGATAAGCTGAAGAGTATCGAATCGGATGGTCAAATTTATATGGGTGGTGTAATCAGTCCATTTAATGCGTGGCTAATTAATAGAGGGCTGGCGACGCTACCCATGAGAATGCAGGTACATCAGACAAATGCCACCTGCGTTGCGGAATTTCTGGAAGGACATAAGAAGGTAAAAAAGGTACTGTATCCTGGACTTCCTAGCCATCCACAATTTGATTTGGCCGTACGTCAGATGGATAATTTTTCTGGAATTGTGTCAGTGCAAATTGATAACGGCCCTGGGCTAGTTCAACGCATGATGTCAGATCTGAAGATATTTCACTATGCAGTGTCATTAGGTCATCATCGCAGTCTGATCTACTGGCTAGGCACAGACGATCTGATGCAATCAAGTTATGGGCTTGAAGGAAGAGCGCTGGACGCTTACCGAGTGTTTGCCGGTGACGGTGTCTTCAGAATTTCCGTTGGGCTGGAAGATCCTGGGGATTTATGTGACGATCTCGCTCAAATTCTGGGTTGAACCGGTAAATTGGGTTTTGTTGACTCTAGGTTAATAAACTGTCGAGCTTGCCGGTCAGCATGGTAGGAAGATCGTACCATGGGTCCCGAGGCAACGTGGCCGAATCCCAAGCGGCTTCCAAGTGTGGCCAAATCTAGAAACTCTTCCGGAGTGACATAGCGTTCTACCGGTAGATGATCTAGGCTGGGCTGTAGGTACTGGCCGAGTGTCAGTAGCTGCACGCCGTGATTTCTCATATCTTGCATTACAGCCTCTACTTCAGGTATCGACTCTCCAACGCCGAGCATAAGCCCTGACTTTGTTGGTGAATCGGGGCAGCATTCCCCGAACTTTTGCAATAATTCCAATGAGTGAGCATAGTCGGCACCAGGTCTAACCCGTTTGTATAGTCGGGGTACCGTTTCCAAGTTGTGATTAAAAATGTCGGGCGGTGAAGCAACTAGCTGTTCAATGGCTTTAGTCGCGCGACCCCGGAAATCGGGTGTCAGTATTTCGACTGTTGTCTTAGGGCTCACTGTGCGAATCGTATCAATGCACCGTCTGAAATGACTGGCACCACCATCTCGCAGGTCATCCCGATCCACCGATGTGATGACTACATGGTTAAGTCCCATCAACTTAACAGTACGTGCAAGGTTGGATGGTTCATCTGCGTCAAGAGAATTGGGTCGGCCGTGAGCGACATCACAAAAAGGGCAACGCCGGGTGCAAATGTCTCCCATGATCATAAACGTGGCAGTGCCATTGCTAAAGCATTCCCCAAGATTTGGGCAGCTGGCTTCTTCGCATACGGTGTAGAGGTTGTTGTCGCGCAGTATTTTTTTAAGACGTGCAACTTCAGGCGTGCCGGGGAATTTCGCTCTGATCCAAGGCGGTTTAGGTAGAAGTTCGCCCCGCTTGCTAGCTGCAAATTTGACAGGCACTCGAGACATTTTTTCTGCGCCAAGTTGTTTTTGGCCCTGGCTTATGGTCATGCCGCTTCCTGATCGTAGTGTTCGATTGGGGGACAGCTACAGATAAGATTTTTGTCACCATGGACATTATCTACCCGGCCCACAGGAGGCCAATATTTATCCTGACGGGTATGCGGCGATGGAAAGAACGCTTGTTTCATGGAGTAAGGTCGATTCCAATCTTCCTCTGTCAGTAAATGCTGAGCATGCGGGGCATTTTTTAGAAGATTATTTTCGGGGTCAGCTTTGCCACCTTCGATGTCTGATATTTCTTGTCGAATCGAAATCAGAGCCTCACAGAATCTATCGAGTTCGGCCAAGGATTCGCTTTCGGTGGGTTCGATCATAAAGGAGTCTGCAACCGGCCAGGACATGGTGGGCGCATGAAATCCGTAGTCAACCAATCGCTTAGCCACGTCTTCAACAGTGATTCCAGATTGGGCCTTTATTTCAGATAAGTCTACGATGCACTCATGAGCGACTAGTCCCCCAGGACCTGTATACACAACGGGGTAGTACTCGTTCAACCGTTTGGCAATGTAGTTGGCATTCAATATGGCCAGTTCGGTAGATCTACGGACCCCTGAAGCACCCAGCATGGCGATGTACGCCCAGGAAATCGGGAGAATGGAAGCCGACCCCCAGGGTGCTGCTGATACCGTGCCAATCGTGGTTCTGCCGCCAGCTGCAGGATTAACACCCTCCACGAGAGGATGATCTGGCAGAAATGGGGCCAGGTGATTGAGCACGCCAATTGGACCCATTCCGGGTCCGCCGCCGCCATGCGGTATAGCAAAAGTCTTGTGCAGGTTTATGTGTGCAACATCTGCCCCAATCTCACCGGGTCTGCAGATGCCGACCAGTGCATTCAAATTAGCGCCATCCATATACACTTGACCACCCGAGCGGTGAATAATTTGGCAAATCTCCTGAATTGATTCTTCAAAGACGCCGTGAGTAGACGGATAGGTGATCATTAGGGCGGCAAGACTATCCCTATGAAAAGCAGCTTTATCAGAGAGATCTTTAAGATCTACATTCCCATTATCGTCACAACGTATGATGACAACCTTCATGCCGGCCAAGATAGCGCTGGCAGGATTGGTTCCGTGAGCAGACGAGGGAATCAGGCATATATTTCGATGTCCCTGTCCTTGGCTCTGGAGGTAGGCCCTAATACAAAGGAGTCCGGCGTATTCGCCTTGTGAACCTGCGTTGGGTTGCAGGGAAATGGCGTGGAAGCCGGTAATCTCGCAAAGCATTTCCTCGAGTTCCTCAAACAACTGCTGATAGCCCTGAGTTTGGTCGAGAGGTGCAAACGGATGCAGATTTGAAAAGTCACGGTAGGACAGTGGCAGCATTTGGGATGTGGCGTTTAGTTTCATGGTACATGACCCTAACGGAATCATAGACCTTCCAAGACTGATGTCCTTGCTCGCAGTCCGGCGCATATAGCGCATCATCTCGGTTTCAGAGTGGTAACGATGAAAAATCTCATGCTCCATAAAACTACTTCTGCGTATGAGTTCCTGGGGTACGGCCTCAGTGACCACGCCATCAAAGCGTTCAATGCTCAATAATTTGTCAGCGCCGGTATGGAATACCCGCCAAAGACTTAAAATATTTTTCCGTTTGGTTGTTTCGTCCAGTGTGATGCCGAGATGATCTGCATCGATGTAGCGCAGATTAATTTGTGATTCGCGAGCCTTAGCAGCTATTCGGCCAGCAAGGCCTGGGACGCGTACTTTGACGGTGTCAAAGTACGCGTCATCTACAAGTGGGTAACCCAGTTCGGACAAACCGGCCGCAAGGATCCGCGTCATACGATGGACCCTCCTAGCGATATCCTTGAGTCCATCGGGGCCGTGATACATCGCATATAAGGTGGCAATATTGGCAAGCAGTACCTGAGCCGTGCAGATATTACTCGTCGCCTTTTCACGTCTGATGTGTTGTTCTCGTGTCTGTAGTGCCATACGTAGCGCTGGATGCCCTTGAGCATCCATTGAGACTCCAATGATGCGTCCCGGTGTGGATCGCTTGTATTCTTCACGGGTGGCAAAAAACGCGGCATGTGGACCGCCGTATCCCATGGGAACGCCAAACCGTTGTGAGTTTCCGACAACAATGTCTGCGCCCATTTCACCTGGCGGTTTGATTAGAGTCAATGCGAGCAAATCACTTGCCACAACAGCCAATGCACCCTTTGCATGGGCTTGAGAGATAGCTTCACTGGGATTTTTCAGGCACCCGGTTGATGCTGGATATTGAATCAGTACGCCAAAACAATCTCGGATCTGAAGCTCTGTGTACGGGTCAGCAACGACGACTTCATAACCAAGAAAATTGGCCCTTGTTCGAATGACAGCTATCGACTGTGGGTGAGTATTGTTGTCCACAAAAAAGACGTTAGACCGGCTCTTTGAAATCCGTCGCGCCATGGTCATCGCCTCGGCAGCTGCTGTGGCTTCATCGAGCAAAGAAGCGTTGGCAATCTCCATACCGGTAAGGTCCATTACCATCTGCTGAAAACTAAGCAGCACTTCCAAACGGCCTTGGCTGACCTCTGCTTGGTACGGGGTGTAGGCGGTATACCAGTCTGGATTCTCAAGTACATTCCGTTTGATGACTGGTGGCATGATTGTGCCATGGTAGCCGCAACCGATCATCGAAACGAACACTCGGTTTCTGTGTCGCATGTGTCGCAGGTAGGTGCTGGTAGCACGTTCACTTCGGGTGGGCGGGAGATTTAAAGGTCGTTCACTCACGATAGAGGCAGGTACGGCGTGATCGATCAGTTGTTCCAATGATTCATGTCCCGTAACTGCCAGCATTTGGTCAATATCCGACTGACTGGGACCTATGTGGCGACGAATGAAATCTCGTGGAATCTCAAGATCGTCAAGACTTTTACGCAGCTTTCTCATAATCCCCCCTTAGGATAATTCAAGCACGGCGGTTCAGGATGGCTCAGCAATTAACGCGTTGTAGGTCGTCTCTGACAGCAAGTTTTCTAACTCGGAAGTGTCTGCTATTTCTATTTTGTAGAACCAACCTTGACCTGTGGCGTCGTTATTAACTGATTCAGGTGAATCGTTGAGTGACTCGTTGACTTCAACGATTGTTCCCGTGACTGGTGACTTGACGTCTCCGGCGGCCTTCACAGACTCGATGACGGCGGCCTCGTCACCTTGATTAACAGTTGTGCCGACCGCAGGAAGTTCAACGTAAACCAGTTCCCCCAGTTGATCTTGTGCATAGTCTGTAATTCCGACGGTCACAAGAAGACCTTCCACGCGAGCCCATTCGTGGTCGCTCGTATATCGTAAATCGCTCATGCTGAATCAACTCCTGATGTAATTTAGTGTCGTTTGTAATTATGTTGTACAAAAGGTAAGTGGCAGATCTTAACGCTAAGAGGTTTATCTCGCACAATGGCCCGAAGTTCGGTACCAAGGTGACTGTAAGTCGATTTGACATACCCCATTGCTATTGGTCTGCCAACTGTCGGTCCATAGCCCCCGCTGGAAACCTCGCCGATGGATTCGCCCGTTGGGATGACGATTTCACAGTGGGCACGAACAGGCGCGCGACCTTCAGGTTGAATCCCTACCCGGGTCAGTGAGGAGCCATTTTCGAGTTCAAGCAATATGGGCTCCGAACCCGGGAAGCCACCAGATTTGGAGCCGCCTTTCCGGCGGCTTGCGGGGATTGCCCAGGTCAGCCCCGCCGCCACTGGTGTGGTATTGGGGTGAATGTCATTGCCATGCAGACATAAACCCGCTTCCAGGCGCAACGAATCCCGAGCACCGAGTCCTACGGGTTGCACTTCGGTTTGATCGAGCAGTAACTGGGCAAGCTTCAATGCATCGTCATAATTTGTCGCAAGCTCGAAACCATCTTCGCCTGTATAGCCGCTACAGAATGCCTGACATTTAATGCCCTCGACCTCAGTGTCCATGGTATCCATAAATCGCATGGTCCTAAGATCTGGGCACAACCGTGACATGACCTCTCTGGACAGAGGGCCCTGTAGCGCCAGGAGAGAACGATTATCGAGGAGCTCAGCTGTACAGTCTGCTGGGAGACTACCAGCGATATGGTCGAAATCCTGGTGTTTGTTTGATGCGTTCACGACCAGAAGATAGTGATCTTCAAATCTTGAAATCATCAGGTCATCAAGAATTCCACCTGTGTCCAGCGTTAAGAAGCTGTAGCGCTGACGTCCTACATCGAGTGTGCTGAGATCGGTGGGAAGCAGCGATTCAAGTGATTCGGCAGCACTATCGCCGGTGACTTTGATTTGTCCCATGTGAGAGACATCGAACAGGCCTGCAGATTCTCGAACCTGCCGGTGTTCTGTGATGATACCGGATGGGTAATTGAGGGGCATCTGGTAGTTCGCGAACTCGACGATCTTGGCATCGAGTTCACGATGTAAGGCATAAAGGGGTGTCGTATTTGCCACTGTACCTGCTTTACTCACTCGAGATGTCAGTCATGATGATGAAAAAGGATGATTAGGAGCGATCCATTATATCTTTGCTAGACTTCGCCGGGCGCATAGGCTTTTATGCTCAGGGCATGAATAGCCTGTTTCATGGCATCCCCCATTGCTTCATAAACGAGTCGGTGTCGTGCCAGGGTTGCCAGTCCTTCGAACGCTTTTGAAACCACGACCACCTCAAAGTGGCTACCTCCAGCTGCAGCGCCAGAGTGACCTGCATGGAGATGACTCTGATCGTCTACCTCAACAAATTCTGCTTCCAGCTCCTGGTACAGCTTTTCGCGAACCATCTCAGCTCTTTTTTTTGAGACGATTTCCGTTAGGCCTGAATCGGAGGTTGGCTGGCGGTCATCGATCGAGTGTGTCATGTGTAATTACTAATTTTCATCGTGTTCGGGTTTTAGATATTTTGCAATAAGTAGCATCTGGCCCATGGCAAATACCAGGGTCAGTCCCATCAGACCAAAGACCTTAAAGTTAACCCAGAAATCGGTCCGAACCTGTTCGCTGAGTTCCGGGCGATAATAAAATGCAACATATACATTCAGCAGCCCAACAATCAGGAAGAAAATACCCCAGCTTAAATTGACATTGCGCCAAATTCTATCGGGCAGAGTCAATTTTGCACCCAGTAGAGCCTGTAATGCGGTCCGTCGGCCAACCAGGTGGCTGCCCAAAATAAGCACTGCAAATAACCAGTTGACGATGCTTGGCTTCCACTTAATGAAAGTATCGTCTCTAAACAACAGGGTGAGGCCGCCAAACAAAACAATTACGCCCAAAGTGATCAAGTGCATTGTTTCAAATCGCCGGTTCCGTAGCCAGAAAATAGAAACCTGCGCAATGCTGGCAATGATAGCGGTCGCTGTCGCGGCGTAAATGCCGTATACCTTGTAGGCACCGAAAAAAAGCACCAACGGGAAGATATCGAACAAGAATTTCATACGTCGCTGGTTTTGTTATGTGGTGGCGGCAACCGCTGGAAGTAAAGCACTATATCGGTCTTAATGGATACTACTAATGGGTAAAAAGTTCCATCGACTTCGCAGTATCGATCACATCACGGCGTTGGTCACTGGTCAGGCGGTTATTGGGAAGGATGGCTCGACCACAGTCTATTCCCACGCGTTGTCCAAGAATTGTTTTGCCGACATCTGAGACAGCGTCGTACCGCCATGTCAGGTTTGCAACCGCTTGGATCTCCTGCTGTTTTGCTCTGGCCGTGTCCAGATCCCCTGCTTTCCACGCGTCATACAGTTCGACGTACAACCAGGGCGAGAGTGATAAAGGCGCGTCAACAGTCCCGACAGCACCCATAGCTAGTGCAGGCAGTGGCAAATGGCCGAACCCTGAAAAGCACGCCAATCCCATATCGAGCCAGTGTCGAATCATCGATAGATCGTGGGCCGAATGTTTGAGGCCGATCAGGCTGGGTACTTCACGGCATAGAGATTCCATCAGGTTTCGATCGAATTCCACCTGAGTTAATTGTGGAAGATTGTAGGCGAAAAGTGGTAGCCCCTGCGCACTGTCTGCCACGGCCTTATAGTGATCGATGATAGAGGAATGACTTGCTTGAATCAGAAAGGGCGGAAGACAAGCTATGGCTGCACAACCGCCCCGCGCGGCACTTTCCGCTCCTTTTTTAGCGCTATGGGTAGTGATCGCACCGACGTGCATTATCGATAATGCGCGGCCCTGGGTAGTCTCTCCGGCAATTCTGGCCACAGTGTCCCTTTGCGTATCGGACAATAAAGGGCCTTCACCCGATGTTCCAGCGACCCAGAAACCATGGACACCGTAGGCCATGTTGTCTTCTAAAACAGCCCTCAATCCTTTCTCATGAATGTTGCCGTTATCCGTGACAGGTGTCGGGTTGGCCGGGAACACGCCCGCAAACCGATTTCTTGCGTTAGATCCAGCTTGTATGGGGTTCATTGTTCGGTTTTGCTCAGTCTAGTTTTATCCCGGGGATAATTTCAACGCAGATAGAAGGTAATCTTGTTGCCATCCGGGTCGCGAAAATAAGCGCCATAAAATGTGTCGCTGCCTCTCGGACCTGGCGCGCCGTCATCCATTGCGCCCAGATCAATAGCACGAGCATGCAGTCGCTGGACTTGCTCTTGACTGTCGACTTTCAATGCGATCATCGTGCCATTACCCGCTGTGGCAGGTTGGCCGTCAGCCGGCGTAATTACTACCAGCTGAACATCATCCTTGGTGCCAAAGTAGACAGCCCTTCCGGGAACTTCACGTTGTCGGGAAAAACCGAGTTCCTCAAACAAAGCTTCATAAAATGTTGCCGAGCGTATCAGATTATTAGTGCCGACTGTTACATATCCTTTCATAAGTGCCATCCATGGTTCGTGTTTTAGGTGGATGTGGTTTCAGTAATCTAAAACTTAGTAACGACAATCACAGTGATAACCAAACCCTGGCAGACAAGGCAATTATCTATTTGCCCAATTGGGTATGACTATAAATTGATTGCTGATTTGGTACCGGAGGCCGGACTCGAACCGGCACGCACTTTCGTGCAAGGGATTTTGAATCCCTCGTGTATACCAATTTCACCACTCCGGCTTATTTCTCTTACGCAAATTCTAGCGCGTTCTTCGGACTGACGTCATAAAAATCAATCCGATTGCTTAACGATATAGAATCATCGGGTGGGATCGGGATATTGGCAGAACAACGGTAGAAGGGTATTCTCTCTGAGATGAAAGCAACTTTGACAACTTTGAATGATATTGAGAAGGCGCGGGATGCGTTGCCGTCGGTGGTGCGAAGAACTCCAATTGTGCCGCTGGCACCGGAGCCGTGTGATATTGGCCATGAGAAACTGTTTCTCAAGGCAGAATGCCTTCAAATCACTGGTGCATATAAAGTTCGCGCTGCTTTCAATGTAATTAGGAGTCTCAGTGAATTGGAACGGAAGCGGGGTATTGTTCTGGCTTCTTCGGGCAATTTCGCGCAAGCCTTCGCATTTGCGGGTGCCCAGCTGGGTGTGTCCGTTGTCGTGGTAATGCTCGATCAGACCAGCACCTACAAGGTATCAGCCACGCAGGAACTTGGTGCTGAAGTTGTTTTCTGTGGCCGGGACGCACTGAATCGGCAGCCAACAGTCGATGCCATTGCTGGCGATCGGGATATTACCGCAATCGATACATGGGAGTACCCGCCAGTCGTCGCAGGTCACGGCAGCATAGGTCTCGAAATTATTGAGGATGCCCCTGGGGTAGAGCAAATACTCTTGCCGGTCTCGAGCGGTGGTGTTGCTGCCGGAATTGCGACAGCGGTGAAACTGAGCTCACCACATGTCAGGATCATTGGTGTTCAGCCTGAGGGTGCAAATGCGTACTTTTTATCTAGGAAAGCTGGAAAACCTATAACACTCAGCCACTGGGACACCATTGCAGATGGGTTATCCGCCCGGTTTCCAGGTGCGTATCCGTTTCATCACCTTCAGGAATATTTAGATGATGTGGTTCTGGTTTCAGAAAAAGAAATAGCCGCATCGTTTAGGTCGTTACTTTATCGGGGAAAGCTTTTGGTAGAACCGGCAGGTGCTGTTGCGCCTGCCGCTTTTCTTTCCGGCAAGGTTGATCAGGATCGCATTACAGTCGCTGCCGTAACCGGGGGCAATGTGACTGAAGAGACAGTCCAGACCCTGCTGAGCCTTTAACGAGGCGATTCAGGAAAAAGGAGCAAAAAGAGGTGCAGCGGATGGAGTCAATACGGCCGTTTGCAGACGCTTGGTGCAAAAATTGACTGCGAAGAACTATCTGCCACCCGCCGCTGACAGTTGGTTGCGCTGCCAGCCGGCGTCAATCGGTCTAAATGCGGGGCGTCTTCATCATGCGGTTGAATTTGCCTGCCAGCATGAATCCGATTGGCTATACGATCTATCTGAACAAAAAGCGATTGCTGGTTCGGAGCCGCCACCCTGGAATGAGATCTTGGGCCCACTCAAGCCACGCGGAGGACCCGCGGGCTTGATTATTAGACATGGACAAATAGTAGCGTCGTGGGGAGATGTCGAGCGGGTAGATCCGACTTTCAGTGCGACCAAAAGTTATATTGGCCTTTGTGCTGCGATTGCCTATCGAGATGGTCTTATCAGAAACTTTGACGATCCGCTAAGCGAATACGATTCGCTTAACGAGTTTTCTTCAGATCACAATAATTCAATCACCTGGCGTCACCTCCTGCAGCAGACAAGTGAATGGGAGGGTACCTTGTGGTCAAAGCCGGATCAGGTAGATCGGAATCGACAAGTCGGATCGAATGCGAACGACAGTCAAAAAGGGCAGGCTCGACAATTAATGGAACCAGGCGGTTACTGGGAATACAACGATGTTCGAGTAAATTTAGCTGCGTTGTGCCTAACCCGATTGTTTGAAATGTCGCTCTCAGATGTTTTGCGCAAAAACATCATGGATCCTATTGACGCAAGTCACAGTTGGGAGTGGCATGGATACAGGAATTCCTACATCGAGATTAAGGGTCAATTGGTGCAGAGTGTGTCAGGTGGTGCCCATTGGGGTGGGGGTCTATGGATCAGCTCTTTAGATCATGCGCGTATGGGCCTGTTGATCAGTCGACAGGGTCGTTGGGGTAATGTGGAGATTCTGCCCGAGCATTGCTTAGGTCCTCTATTTACGCCGTGCCCACTGAATCTAAACTATGGGTTTCTCTGGTGGTTGAACTCCAACCGGAGCTTGTTCCCAGGTGCGGGCGAGTCCAGTGTATTTGCGTATGGCGCTGGCGCAAATTATGTCTGGATCGATCCCGATTACGATCTCGTGGTTGTGGTGCGTTGGATCGATGCTGGTTCGATGAATGACTTTACAGCGTTGGTGATGGATTCGATCGTACGTCCGTAATCTGCGGCCAATCGTTTGGTGTTCGAATTAGCTAGAGTGTGGAACGGTAGTCGTAGTTGTTATTGAATCGGTGCATAAGGTAGTTACCGTAATGAACTGGCGAATCATTGTCGCCCGGTCGGGTGAGCGATGGAAATGGTCGCACTTGAGTTTCAAAGGTAGGATCGAAAAAGAATGCTACCGAGTAGCGTTCCTTGGTGCTTAATGAAACCCGATGAGGAGTTGAAGGCCAACGACCACCAGACCAGTACGACAGCATATCTGCAACATTGAGTACAAAGGTGTCAGGAATCGGTACAGCTGGTATCCATTGACTATCCCGGGTGAGTACTTCCAGTCCTCCGGTAAGGTCCTGAGAAACGAGGGTTAGAAATCCATGGTCCGTGTGTGGCGCCGAGCCGTATCCATCTGCAGCAGTTGAATCGGCTACAGCAGGATAGTGAAGTAATCTTAGAAAAACCGTTGGATCATCGAATGCTTGATCGAAAATATTTGGATCTTGTCCAAGCGCCACTGCAAGTCTTTGGACTAACTCAAGGGCTAGGTATTCCATTGCCTCATAATAGTCTTCGACTTCGGTTTTGAATGTTGGCATCAAAGATTCGGGCCATTGGTTCGGCCCAAAGATCGCAGTCCCCCATCGGGCGTGATCAGAAAAGACTGGCTGCATGGCCATAAAGGATTCGGAATAGTTGGGCCGGAATGGTTTCTCAACAGAAGAAGTGACAGCTGTGCTGGTGTTGAAGCCAATGTAGCCACGGTGACATGGATTGATTTTGATGTCTTGTTTGGCTGATTGCGGAAGCGCGTGAAAGCGATGGGTTGCTTCGAATACCGTTTTAATAGTGTCGGTGGCTATGTTGTGACCTGAGATGTAGCAAAAGCCGTGTTTTTGAAGTGCCCTATCCAGTTGTTGAGCGACACTAGGGTCGTCGATAGGTGATGTTCCAGAATGGATGTCGACAATGGGTAGCGAAGGATTCAAGATGACAAGAGCTCCGATTAGTAAATGCAAGAACTTGAGTGTGACATAAAGTGTACCCCACTATATTCCATCATAGACAACGGGGCCTAACCAGTTCAACGTCGACGGCGCAATCGTTGCAACTGTTCTGTGCCAGGTACCGGAATTGATCAAGCCTGAATCTTAACTGATAGACCACATAGGCCGAAACATGTTGTTAGAGAACTTTGAGTATGACTTGCCGAAGGAACTCATCGCGCAGGAACCTCTCCAAGGGCGTTCAGACAGTCGCCTGCTGAGCGTTACACGCGAGGGTCTACTAACGGACAAGCATGTTCGAGATCTTCCAGGCTTGCTCGAACCGGGGGATCTTCTGGTGTTTAACGATACTCGGGTATTCAAGGCCAGGCTGAGCGCCGTGAAGGCAGACAGCGGAGGTCGGGTGGAAATAGTTGTTGAACGACTACTGGGCCCAAGTAGTTGCCTCGCAATAATTCGATCCAGTAATCCGGTTCGGGACGGTTCGGAACTCTTAACCTCAAGCGGGTACCGGTTGCAGGTTCAGTCGCGTACTTCTGATTTTTATCAATTGATAGCGTTGGCGGGTGCGGTTTTCGATAAAATTTTATCCTCCGACGGTTCTTTGCCTTTGCCACCCTATATACGGCGACAACCGAATTTGCAGGATTATGATCGTTATCAAACCGTGTTTGCTGCAGAATCCGGCGCTGTGGCGGCACCCACAGCCGGGCTTCATTTCGATGTGGGGTTAATGGACCGACTAGAGGCGGCAGGGGTGAAAATAGATTTTCTTACACTTCATGTGGGTAGTGGCACCTTCCAGCCAGTCCGTTCAAAGGTCATTGAGGATCATCGAATGCATAAAGAGTGGCTTAAGGTGGACGAGGTGCTGGTTAGCGCTGTCAATCGGACAAGGCGTAATGGAAACCGAGTGGTCGGTGTGGGAACGACCGTTGTGCGAGGGTTGGAGACGGCCTCCCAAAATGGCCAGCTAGTACCATTTGAAGGTGAGACTGACTTATATATTTATCCCGGGTACCGGTTTCAGACAGTGGACGCTCTTCTGACTAACTTTCACTTGCCTCGGTCATCTCTGCTAATTATGGTCAGTGCGTTTTCGGGTGTGGAAAGGATTCGAGAGGTCTATGAACATGCGCTGAAGCAGAGATATCGATTTTTCAGTTACGGAGATTGTATGTTTTTGAATAGGGCGGAACATCTGAATGAAGTTTGAAGTTTTGACATCCGACGGTAGGGCCCGACGATCGGTGCTGGTTTTCGATAGGAGACGAGTCGATACACCGATATTTATGCCGGTAGGTACGCGTGGGGCGGTGAAAACCGTTACACCGGATGAAGTAGCTGCCAGCGGCGCTCAGATCATATTAGGTAATACATTTCACCTCATGCTCAGGCCGGGTGTTCAAGTCATCGCGCAACACGGCTCGCTTCACAATTTTATGGGTTGGGATGGTCCGATCCTGACCGATTCGGGAGGATTTCAGGTCTGGAGCCTGGCCGAGCGACGACGAATCAGTGAAGAAGGTGTCACGTTCCAATCCCCATTTGACGGCTCAACCGTATTTCTCGGGCCCGAAGAGTCGATGCAGGTGCAGCAGGGGTTGGGTTCGGACATCGCCATGACATTTGATGAGTGCACTGACTATCCCGCGACTTATGAAGAAGCAAAGAGATCTATGGATCTGTCAATGCGTTGGGCAGCACGGTGTCGGGATGCGCACTCCGGCAGTCAGCAATTACTGTTTGGTATCGCCCAAGGGGGTGTATTTTCAGAACTCAGATCAAGTTCATTAGAGTCGTTAGTATCCCTGGGTTTTGATGGATACGCCCTTGGTGGTCTCTCGGTGGGTGAACCTAAGACAAAAATGTACGAGATCCTGGATAATTGTGCGCCGCTAATGCCTACCGACGCGCCTCGCTACCTGATGGGGGTTGGAAAGCCCGAAGACTTGTTGAGGGGTGTTGCGGCCGGCATCGACATGTTTGATTGTGTGCTACCCACCCGAAATGCTCGCAATGGCTGGCTGTATACCTGGGATGGCGTGTTAAAAGTGAAAAATACTCGTCACCGGCAGGATACGCGTCCGATTGACGAATCCTGCAGCTGTCCATGTTGTTCGACCTACTCCCGCAGCTACCTCCGGCACTTGTTTGTCAACAAAGAGGGGTTGGGCCAACGGTTGTGTACGGTACATAATTTGTGGTTTTTCGGACAGTTGATGCAGGAGATCCGTCTGGCCATCGAGAATAAACGGTTTGACAGTTTTCACAGAGACTTTCTTTTGCGTTATCTCGAATAGGGACAGGTTGTGGCATAATCACACGCTTTTCCAACGACCTAATGGATAAATTTGATGAGATTTCTCATTTCTGACGCCTGGGCCCAGGTTGGGGGCGACGGCGGGAGTAGTTTCCTAAGCCTGCTGCCCCTGGTGATCATTTTCGTGCTGTTTTACTTTTTGCTGATAAGACCGCAGCAGAAACGCGCCAAACAACACAAAGAAATGGTTGCGTCGGTCAAGAAAGGTGATGACGTTGCGACCAATGGTGGGCTTGTCGGTAGAGTAGTCGATCTTGACGACAATTTTGCGACCCTGGAAATTGCCAAGGATGTAAACGTCAAAATTCAGCGACCGTCAATCGGTCAGATGATTCCCAAGGGCTCTGCGGCCGGTTCCTAGTACGAAATGCGGAACCACTACCCATGGTGGAAGTGGCTGATCATCGCTGTGGTGGTCATCCCTGGCCTCTTTTATGCCTTACCGAACTTATTTGGTGATGATCTGGGCATACAAATACGAGGAACTCGCGGTGCGACATTGACGTCGTCCGACCTTTCGCAGATTAAGTCATTGGTTGACTCGAGTGGATCGGTGTATAGATCTATTCGCAAAGACGATAGAGGAATCAGCGTTCGATTGACTACTCCCGATGATCAACTCAAGGTCCGGGATTTGCTCGAACAAGAACTTGGAAATCGTTACACAATTGCGCTGACGCTGCTACCGGCTGCCCCGAATCTCTTTACCAGCGTTGGGGCCAAGCCGATGTACCTGGGACTTGATTTGAGAGGCGGAGTTCACTTCCTGATGGAAGTCGATATGAATAGTGTGGCGCGGCGGGCACAAGAGCGTTACGTTGCAGATATTCGGGCGGCGCTTCGAAAAGAAAAACTGCGTTATAAGGAAGTGCACAATAGGACGGACGGTGCCATTGAAATATGGTTACGCGACGCTTCTAGGTTGCCGGACGCCGAGAAGCTTATCCAACGGGAGTTCTCCGGACTCACTATAGATAGCACTCAAGTTCAAGGTGAGGAACATTTGACTGTGCGTCTTAGCGAGTCAGAGGTAGAAGACCTCTCAGAATTCGCATTGACACAAAATATTACTGCGCTTAGGAACAGGATCGACGAGTTAGGTGTTGCCGAGCCAGTGGTCCAGAGACAAGGTGACAGACGGATCGTAATTCAGTTGCCAGGCGTTCAAGATACAGCAAGGGCGAAACGTATTTTGGGCCGAACAGCGACACTTGAGATGATGTTGGTTGATGAAGAGCACAGCCTCGAGGCAGCTCAGAACGGAAAGACGCCACCGGGATCAAGACTCTATAAGTTGCGCGATGGCCGATCGATTTTGTTGAAGAAGAGGGTGATTTACTCAGGTGAGAACATCACCGATGCGGCGGCCAGTATCGATACCCAGAACGGGAGTCCCATCGTCAGTATCACGCTTGATGCAGTTGGATCCCGGATTAACCAGCGGATCACAGGAGACAACATCGGTAAGCGGATGGCAGTTGTCTATATTGAAATTCGGTCGCGCAACAAAATCGATGCCGATGGTCAAGCTGTGACGGACCAGCAAGGGCGAGTTGTTCGAGTCAAGGAGCGTATTGAAGAAGTTATTACTGCGCCAGTAATCAGGGATCAACTGGGCAAGCGATTCCAGATTGAGGGCCTGGATAGTGTCACGGAAGCCAGGGACCTTGCGTTGCTGCTGCGGGCCGGCTCTCTGGCAGCACCTGTAGAGATTATAGAAGAGCGAACCGTGGGTCCCAGTCTGGGTCGGGCGAATATTGATCAGGGGTTTCTTTCGGTGATTATTGGGTTTGTTTTGGTGCTCGTTTTTATGTTGTTGTATTACCGAGCCTTTGGTTTGTTTGCGAATACCGCCCTGGGCCTCAATTTAGTCTTGATTGTTGCGGTACTGTCCATGTTTCAGGCTACCCTTACACTTCCCGGGGTAGCAGGGATTCTGTTGACCGTCGGCATGGCCGTGGACGCGAATGTGCTCATATTTGAGCGTATCAGGGAAGAGCTTCGTAATGGTAATACTCCGCAGGCCAGCATACATCTTGGCTACGACCGTGCGCTCTCTACCATTGTCGATGCAAACATTACGACCTTAATTGCAGCAATCGTGCTGTTCAATTTCGGGACTGGTCCGATCAAAGGGTTCGCTGTCACATTAAGTATCGGGATATTGACCTCCATGTTCACTTCAATTTTTGTAACTCGCGGCCTGGCTAATCTGATGTACGGTCGAAAGCGAGTCAAAAGCCTTGCGATCTGAGGGTTAAAGGTTTGGAATTTCTTAAGCGGGATACCCGAATAGACTTTATTGGTCGGCGCCGAATCGCAGCGCTTATCTCTATTTCAGTCATAGTGATTGTTCTTTTATCGTTGTTTTTCAGAGGTATTAACCTGGGTATCGACTTTACTGGGGGGACTCTGGTTGAGGTATCGTACAGTAGTTCAGTCAATACTGAGGAAGTACGTACAAACCTCCGGCGTTCGGGTCTTGATGGCGTTGTTGTTCAGTATTTTGGGACGTCAAGGGATGTGTTGATCAGACTGCCAGCTGATCCTGAAGTCGATGCCGCAGAATCCAGCAGTCTCATCATATCTTCGTTGAGGGAGCCGTACGGTGAGACACTTGCCGAGTCTTCAGAAAACGACAGTCAGCGCTGTGTATTTCAAGATGGCACGACGGGGGATTGTACGGTACAGATGAGGCGGGTTGAGTTCGTGGGGCCCCAGGTCGGCGGCGAATTGACTGAAAAGGGAGGCCTGGCGATGCTATACGCGTTGATCGGCATACTGGCCTACGTAGCCTGGCGCTTTGAGTGGCGATTTGCATTGGGGGCGGTGATTGCGCTGGTCCACGACGTTGTGGTCACGGTCGGAATTTTCTCGCTGCTGGGCCTGGAATTTTCGTTACCCGTACTGGCCGCAGTTCTTGCGGTAATTGGTTACTCATTGAACGACACAATTGTTGTATTTGACCGGATCCGGGAAAATTTTCGCAAGATGCGAAAAGGGACAATTGTCGAAATCATGAACACTGCAATCAATCAGACGCTCAGACGGACGCTGTTGACCTCGTTGACAACCCTGCTGGTCGTGGTCACGCTTATTCTGCTCGGCGGGGAGATTATCAAAGGCTTTGCGGTGGCTCTATTCATCGGCATACTGGTTGGAACCTATTCGTCCATTTTCGTGGCAAGCCCAGTGGTGCTTAGTTTGCGAATCACCCGCGATGATATGCTTTTGATCAAAAAAGAAGGGGAGGAAGCAGACTCGCTGTCGTGATGCGGCGGTGAATCTGCTCTGAAGGGGGCCAACGTGCGCTGCCCCAGTTGCATATCAGACGCTACACGCGTCATCGACTCCCGACTGAGTGACGGGGGTGATACCGTTCGCAGGCGGCGGGCCTGCAAACACTGCGGTCATCGTTTCACGACTTTCGAACGTCTTGAAGTAGAACAGCCTCGAGTGATTAAAAGTGACGGTAGACGTGAAGCGTGGGAGGAAGAGAAATTAAAGCGTGGAATAATGCGGGCACTGGAAAAACGCCCTGTCGGTCAGGATCAAATCGAATCTTTGCTACTGGCAATCGAAAAATTAGTGAGATTTTCCGGGGAGCGTGAAGTGCAGTCCTCGTTGATTGGCCAGTTCGTTATGGAAAGCCTGCGGGAAATAGATGAAGTGGCTTATGTCCGGTATGCGTCTGTTTATCGGAGTTTTGAAGATGTGTCAGCATTTGCCGATGAGGTGGAGCGTTTGCAACATGCAAAGGATCATGTGATAGCCACGGACCAACTTTCATTGCTCAGCCCCGGTGGGCTGGTCGAAAAAACATGACACACAGTCCTATCGAAAATGATCGGGACAAACGATACATGCGGCAGGCGCTCGCTTTGGCCGAAAAGGGTATGTATTCGAGTAAACCCAACCCAAGAGTGGGTTGTGTCATCGTTAAGGACGATGTAGTTGTCGGTGAAGGTTGGCATTTACAGGCGGGTGGACCGCACGCCGAAATCGTAGCGCTTGGGCAGGCTGGAGCGGCATCACGCGGTGCGGAACTGTATGTCTCCTTAGAACCGTGTAATCACACTGGGCGAACAGGTCCATGCGTAGTGGCCCTGCTGGACGCAGGAATAAAACGAGTTGTTGTTGGAGCAATCGATCCCAATCCAAAGGTTGCTGGAAAAGGAATTCAAAGTTTGCAGCAATCTGGCGTAGAAGTGCTTTCTGGTGTTTGTGAGTCCGAAGCGAGAACTCTTAATCCAGGCTTCGAATTGCGTATGCTCAAAGGTCGTCCATTGGTGCGTGTAAAGGTTGCCGCGACCATGGATGGAAGAACCGCCGCAATGGATGGCAGCAGCAAGTGGATCACTTCTGAAGAGGCGAGGCGGGATGTCCATCATTATCGGGCGCAGAGTTGTGCACTGATAACTGGCATTGGGACGGTGATTGAAGACGATCCAAGACTAAATGCTCGGGTTGATGCGCCAGTCAAACAACCCTTGCGTGTTGTGTTGGATGGAAATGCACGCCTGGAACCGAATGCGCAGTTATTCAGTGTGGATGGTCCAGTATTGATTGTGACCTCAGCTCAGCCGGCAGCTGATTACAGTTTTGATGAACGAACCGAGTGTATTCAGATGACCGGCAACGATGGGCGGGTGGACTTGGATCGGTTGCTCATATTGCTGGCAGAAAAAAAAGTCAACGAGGTGATGGTTGAAGCTGGTGCCGGTGTAGCCGGTGCTTTTATCGCCAAGGATATGGTTGACGAGATAATCGTCTACAGTTCTCCGGATATACTGGGCAGTAGCGGCCGGGGTATGTTTGTTATTCGCGGCATACGCAATATCGACAACCGGGTACGGTTTGAAATCAAGAACATCTCCCGTCTGGGGCGAGATCTAAAGGTGATTTATGGTCGTAGTGATGCAACGGACTAGGCGATGTTTACCGGCATCGTAGCTGCGCAGGGGCAGGTCACTGATCTGGTGCATCATGATGGCGACTTGTCGATTCAGATCAACGTCGGGGAGTTACGCGCCAACGATGCGAAATTGGGCGAAAGCATTTCTGTTAGCGGCGTCTGTCTGACAGTCGTAAATATTGACGAGACACTCGTTACATTTGATGTTTCAGCCGAAACGCTGAAACGAACGGCGCTGGGTCTGTTGCAAATCGGTACTATGGTTAATCTCGAACGAGCAATGATGTTCAATGACCGTTATGGGGGTCACCTCGTGACGGGTCACATCGATGCTGTTGGGTATCTCGAGTCCCGCGAAGACTCAGCTCGATCTGTCCAAATGACATTCAGTGGTGATCGGGAAATTGCACCTTACATTGCACAAAAGGGATCCATAACCGTCGATGGCGTCAGCCTTACCGTGAACAGCGTGCACGATTTGACTAGTGGTGTGAAATTTGATGTGAACATTGTGCCTCATAGCTTGGAGGTCACGACACTTGGTGAGCGTTCAGTGGGTGATTGCGTTCATCTTGAAGCAGACCTTGTTGCTCGTTATTTGAATCGGTTGCGGCAGTGCTCTAGGTGATCCAGTGTTGCCGGTGTTAATAGATCTGACCATTGAAGGAAACCATGACAGGGAATAATGAGATCTCAGTGAGTCCTATCGAAGAAATCCTTGAGGACTACAAAGCCGGGAAAATGGTCATCCTTGTCGACGATGAGGATCGTGAAAATGAGGGCGACCTTGTAATAGCGGCAGGGTGTGTCACGGCCGATGACATTAACTTTATGGCCTCCTATGGCCGAGGCTTGATATGTTTGACCCTCACAGAAGAACGATGCCGGCGTCTCAACCTGCCTTTGATGGTTCGGGACAACAATTCCCGTTATTCGACCAATTTCACCGTTTCAATCGAAGCAGCTGAGGGTGTCACTACAGGCATTTCGGCTGCGGATCGAATGACGACCATTCACACCGCGGTCAGTGAGGCTGCATCTGCCGATGATATTGTTACTCCAGGGCATATATTTCCCGTAATGGCGCAGCCAGGCGGTGTGTTGACGAGGGCTGGGCACACTGAGGCAGGCGTGGACTTGGCTCGACTGAGCGGTTTTGAACCTGCGAGTGTGATCTGCGAAATTCTGAATCCGGACGGTACTATGGCGCGATTGCCGGACCTGGTGGGGTTCGGTGAAAAACACGAGCTGCGTATTGGTGCTATTGCGGATCTGATCCGATACCGTCTCAAGAATGAACCCACAGTTTGGCGGGTATCAGAAAATAGAGTGCAAACTCGTCATGGTGTGTTCCGCGCAATAATCTACGAAGATGCAGAGTTGAGGCATGTTCACCTAGCTCTGGTGAGTGGCGAAATCACACCCGATGTTCCGGTTACTGTTCGCGTACAGACTCATCGAGGCGTCTATGACATGCTTGCGGAAGCGCGTGGGGTTCGAAGGTGGTCAGTAGATGCAGCTCTTGAACGCATTGCCGAAGAGGGCGCTGGCGTACTTGTCCTGCTCGCCTATGACGATGACACCACGACACTCGACCAGCGTTTGCGTGGAGAGGTTGACGTTGATGGTGAAGGGCGGGAATTAAGAATGCTCGGCGCCGGCAGCCAAATACTCGCAGATTTAAATGTTGGAAAGGTGAAGGTGCTCGGAACACCACTTCGTACCCATGCAATTTCGGGATTTGGTCTGGAGGTTGTCGACTATGTATCGCAGCCGTAAGGCTTATGGCCTTGAAACATAACAGTCGCCACCTGGCAAGAAGAAATGCCGTTCAAGCGTTGTATCAGTGGGATATCACGGGTCAATCCGTTGGTGAGATCGAAAATGCTTTTATCAATGATGACGCATTTGCCGGCGTTCAGCGTTCTTATTTTCAGCATCTTATCGAAAACGTCCCGCGACAGTGTCAGGTGCTGGACAATCAGCTTAAGCAGTGTATTTCCAGAGAACTAGATTCGATCGATCCTGTCGAGCGGGCTATTTTGAGGCTATCGACGTATGAACTGCTGTTTCGTCCTGAAATTCCTCCGAAAGTGGTACTTAATGAGGCGATCGAGTTGGCACGCGTGTTCGGTTCAGAAAAAGGTTTTCGGTTTGTTAATGGAGTTCTGGATGCTCTGGTAAACCAGAAACCGGTAGTGGAATTCAAAAGTGGAAAACGCAAAGAAGTTACCAGCCAGGAATGGACGAATTCAGACTCATAGAGCGATTCTTCCGGCGCGACAGTAAGTCGTCTGAAGTCGTCGTGGGTATCGGTGACGATGGTGCCGTTGTCAAATCTGGCATTAACGAACAGACAGTGCTTGTGACTGATACCCTGGTTGCAGGCGTGCATTTCCCTGAAAGGACAGCCCCGCAGGATCTGGGCTATAAGCTGCTGGCGGTCAATCTGAGCGACCTTGCCGCGATGGGAGCCACTCCAAACTGGTTTTTACTGAACCTGGTGATGCCCGATGCGGACGAAAGTTGGCTGCAAGGATTCAGCACAGGTCTGTTTTCACTGGCGGAGGAATATAGCGTAGCGCTTATCGGAGGTGATACCGCAAGGGGCCCGCTTTGTGTGAGTGCCACAGTCGGTGGTCATGTGAGGTCGGGGACGGCGCTGAGGCGCAATGGTGCGCAGGTGGGTGATCAACTGTGGATTTCAGGCACACTGGGGGATGCGGCTATCGGCTTAGATTTGTTAGGCGGTGTACTTGGGGCGACCGGCGAGGATATGGACTACCTCGTTGGTAGATTGAATCGGCCGAAACCAAGAATAGAACTGGGGCTCTCGCTTGGTGCAGTCGCCACCTCGGGTATTGATATCTCTGACGGACTGCTCGCGGATCTGGGTCATATTCTTAAGGAAAGTGGAGCGCTGGGCGCGATCGTGGACGTATCATGTTTGCCATTGTCTCCGCAGGCTATCGGAGCTTGTGGCGAGTCTCTCGCTAGAGAAAAAGCGCTGACCGGCGGTGACGACTACGAGATTTGCTTCACAGCGAACCCAGCACAGCGATCGCAGATAGAGCAATTGAGACACAATTGCAACGTAAAACTTACTTGTATCGGATCAATTCGGACGCTCGCAGGTATTGGGTTAACGGGAGCAGATAATCTGGACTTAACAGGGATTAAGCCGGGCTACCGGCACGACTGGTTGTAACTGGTAGAAGCGACATGTCGGAACTTCACGATCGAGTGGCTGTCCTGCTGGCACGGGGATTTGGGGTGGGTTGTTCGCCGGTAGCACCCGGCACAGTCGGGACTGCCGTGGCGGTGCCATTGGTGTGCCTTCAGCTTGTGTTGTCAATCGAGGTATTTCTGGTCTTTGTGCTGATCTTTGTTCTGGGTGCTGTGTACGTAGCTAGTGTTGCCGAAAAGCAAATGGACGGGACCGACGATCCATCTATCGTAGTCGATGAAATGGCGGGATTTCTCATTGCAATGGCGTTTGTTCCCTTGACTGTATGGTCTATGCTGGCCGGGTTTGTACTATTCCGTGCATTTGATATTTTCAAGCCGCCTCCGGTGAATACCGTTGAGCGGAAGTTTTCAGGTGGGTTGGGTATCGTAGGCGATGATCTGGTTGCTGGTCTTATGACTAATGTTCTACTTCAGTTGGCTATCAGGAGCAATATATTTTCTTGGCACTAGTGTTTCAATTACAACGCATGGTCAAGGATAATGGGGAATCGGATTCGGGATCGGGCGCTGAGCGTACGCCGGAATAACTAGAGGAGAATGGAATGCCGTCATTTGATATTGTCAGTGAAGTTGAGTGGCATGAGGTCGGAAATTCAGTCGACCAAGCCAATCGAGAGATAAAAAATCGTTATGACTTCAAAGGCAGTGATGCCCAGATTGAGCAGGCGGAATCTGTGTTAACGATTCGTGCGGATGACGAGTTTAAAGTAGGCCAGGCCCTGGATATCCTCGAAATAAAACTCGCCAAGCGAGGCGTTGATGTGGGTTGTCTTGACAGAGGACAGGTTGAGGAGCGAGGTGGGGGGAAAGCACAACAAAAGATTCAGATCCGACACGGAATCGATACCGAGCTCGCCAGGTCGTTGGTTAAAGAAATAAAAGCCAAGAAACTAAAAGTCCAGGCGGCGATTCAGGGTCAGCAGATTCGAGTTACCGGTAAGAAGCGCGATGATCTGCAGGCAGTGATCTCGTTGATGAAGGATCAAGACACAACGGTGCCTCTGCAGTACACAAATTTCCGAGACTGAGGCTTGCTCAATTATGATTTAACGCTATGGCCGTAGCAGGACAGCTGTCAGCGCTCTAGGTATTGCAGTTTCCCGGTTACTTCTCGCCACTGGTCGGAGTCTGTGGGTGGGTCCTTCATTTCTGTAATGACTGGCCATAAAGCAGACAATTCGGTGTTCAGAGCCAAAAACTCTTTTTGGTCTTCAGGCAGATCTTCTTCTGCGTAGATGGCATTTACCGGGCATTCTGGCTCACACAGGCTGCAGTCGATACATTCTTCTGGATCGATGACAAGGAAGTTGGGCCCTTCGTGAAAACAGTCGACGGGACACACCTCGACACAATCAGTCAACTTGCAGCGGATACACGATTCGACAACAACGTAAGTCATAAAGATTCTCCAGTTTTGCCTGTGACAGTTACCTGTTAAATGTGAGCCCTGAACTACTTTGGTCAATTCTAGGCATCTTTGGACTGCTGGTAAACCACTAAGCACCTGAATCGGTTAGTTCCAAAAGCTGACGAAGCTCATACAGTCGGTCCAGGGCGTCTCGGGGACTGATTGATTCTGGGTCGACCCCCGCGAGGTACTCGCGGAGACGTCTCAGAGAATCTTTCTCAGGGTCTGGAAATATCGTTAGTTGGTCAGTTGACTTTGCGATGTCCCGCAAATGCCCTTGCTCCAAATCAGATAGCCGATCTTTCGCGTCGGCCAGTATCGATTCTGGGATGCCGGCCAATCGCGCGACCTGAAGGCCGTAGCTCTGATTTGCCGGCCCTGGTTTGACCTCGTAGAGAAAGATAACTTCGCCGTCGTGTTCAATAGCATCTAAATGGACATTACCCATACTCGGTGAAGATTCAGGAAGCGAGGTCAACTCAAAATAATGCGTAGAGAACAGTGAGAAACTTTGAACTCGATCAGCAAGGTCAAGTGCACAAGACCAGGCCAGGGCAAGACCATCGAATGTGCTGGTACCTCGGCCGATCTCATCCACAAGTACAAGACTGTCACGACTGGCGTTGCGAAGAATATAGGCCATCTCAGTCATTTCGACCATGAAGGTCGAGCGACCACCAGCGAGGTCGTCAGACGCCCCTATGCGTGTAAAGATTTGGCCGACAGGGCCGATTGTCGCCTCATCTGCGGGGACGAAACTACCGGTGTGTGCAAGGAGAACGATCAGGGCGGTCTGTCTCATATAGGTACTTTTCCCGCCCATGTTTGGTCCGGTAATCATCAACATCCGATTGTGTGAGTCCAGATCGAGATCATTGGCGATAAATGGTTCACCCTGGCTGTGTTCGACCACAGGATGGCGACCTGCTTTTATCTCCAACACAGGTTCAGAGGTTAGTCGAGGACGGCACAATCTAAGTTCTTCTGCTCGTCTTGCAAACGTATCCAGAACGTCTAGTTCTGCGAGTGACTGTGCACCACGTTGTAGCCGCGATATAGCCGGCTGCAGTTGCGTTAATACCCGTTCGTAAAGCAGACGTTCACGGGCAAGCCCTTTTTCTTTGGCGCTCAGCAATCTATCTTCAAATGACTTTAACTCGTCGGTCGAATAGCGTTCAACGTTTTTGAGCGTTTGCTTTCGGTGATAATGAGCCGGGGCATCATCAGATTGTGACCTTGGGATTTCTATGTAGTAACCGTGGACCCGATTGAATTTTACTTTCAGTCCGCGAATCGCTGAATTTTCTTGCTCCTTTTGTTCGAACTCAAGCAAACGCGCGGTGCTCGAGGATTGCAATTCTCGAAACTCATCAAGCTCCGAGTCGAAGCCGGTACGGATCACTCCGCCATCACGTAATTGTGCCGGAGGTTCGTCGTCAATGGCCCGGTCTAGCAGTCCGAGAATTTCCGGTTCGGGACCTGCTATGCTGGCAATCTGTTTCAGTCGATCACTGTTGTAATTCTTAAGTCGATCGACCAGTTTCGGCAGCGCGCGGTAACCTTGCCTCAGCCTAACCAAGTCAAACGGCCGTGCTGAGCCTATGGCTACTCGAGACAGTATCCTCTCTAGATCACCGACTTGCCGGAGGCTCTCATAAATTTCAACTGTACGATGGCCGAGGAGTTCACCGACTGAGTCGTTCCTAATGTTAAGCTCGTTGCGATCTTTTATAGGTCGGGTTATCCAGCGACGGAGTTGTCGGCTGCCCATGCTGGTTGCACATCGATCAAAAAGATGAAGCAGCGAATCGCTGCCGGTTCCGTGGGATTGTTCAACTTCTAAATTTCGTCGTGTTGAGGCGTCGAGCAGAACATGATTGGAGTAGCTTTCAATTTTTATGCCGTCAACATGTACCAGCGCATTTTCATGGACATCTTGTACGTATTGGACCAACGCGCCGGCAGCTGACGTTGCTGTCGGGTAATCACTGCAACCAAAAGCTTTCAGATCATGAGTACCAAAGACTTCACATAAGCGTTGACTGGCACGGTTGAGATCATAATACCAAGCGGGGACCTTGCAGGAAGATATTGACTTTATCTGAGGGTATAGAGCCGGATCTGCATCGTCTGGGTATAACAATTCAGCTGGTGCCATACGTTCGAGCTCGTTGTCCAATTCCGTGGTGTCTGGCAGGTCACAGGCGTAGAAACGCCCGCTTGAGACTTCCAATAGGGCCAAACCACATTTGGACCCGTTGACAAAAACTGCGGCAATGCTGTTTTCCTGACGTTCATCAAGTAGGTTCTCGTCGGTCAGTGTGCCCGGAGTGATAATGCGGACAACTTTTCGATCTACAGGACCTTTTCTTTTGTCGGGAACACCAACTTGCTCACAGATGGCGACAGGCTCTCGTTGGCGAAGCAGGCGAGCCAGGTACTGATCAACGCTGTGGGCCGGCACGCCGGCCATGGGAATGGGTTTACCTGCGGATTGGCCACGGGTTGTTAGCGTAATATCGAGCAGGCGAGATGCTTTCTCTGCGTCTGCATAGAATAGTTCGTAAAACTCGCCCATACGATAAAAAACAAGTGTATCGGGATGTAGTGACTTGATCTCCAGATACTGACGCATCATAGGCGTATGCGTGCTCCGAGTCAGGTCACTAACCTTTGTCATTGGCGTGTCTATGGGACTAAGGTTTTCAGCAACTCTTCAAAAATTCGAGGGTTACCTGCCGCCACATTTCCACTTTCAAGAAAATCCTGCCCGCCATCCGTGTCTGCCACCAAGCCACCAGCTTCACGAATCAGCAGTGCCCCTGCTGCACAGTCCCATGGCTGTAATCCGAATTCCCAGAATCCATCGAGCCGTCCAGCTGCAACATAAGCAAGATCCAGTGCTGCCGAACCCGCTCGTCGAACACCGGAAGTTTTCATGGTTAGTTTCCGAAAAGTCTTCATCCAGCGGTCAAACTTGTCGAGTTCGCGGAAAGGGAATCCAGTGCCGAGTAGGCATTGTTCAAGTCGGCTAATTGAACTGACGCGTATTCGCCGATCGTTAAGTTGTGCTCCCTGGCCCCGACTCGATGTAAACAGCTCATTTCGCAGCGGATCATATACAACTCCATGTTCAATAGTTTGGCCGTGGAGTACGGCAATGGAGACAGAAAACTGGGGAAAGCCATGGAGAAAGTTAGTGGTACCGTCCAAAGGGTCGATAACCCAGGTGTAATCACCTCCTTCCCTTTTGCCACTTTCTTCGGCAAGGACGCCGTGCTCCGGATAGGCGGTGGTCAGAATCTCTAGTGCTGCTTCCTCCGCTTCGGTATCAGCCTGACTGACATAGTCGTTTCGGCCCTTGGCGGTTACTTCGAGGCGATCAAGCCGCCCGTAGTGCATTAAAATAATACGTCCCGATTGTCGGACTGCTCGGATGGCTGTGTTGAGCATGGGGTGCATGAATTGGTTTCCTTCGGTTGCTGACTGATTCCAGTACACAGCAATGCCGGCCATGAGAACCGATTGTTGCTGGTGCATACAGGATAACGGATTGTAACCTTGGCGGTATACGCCTTGAACAACAAAAGAGGTGGTATATGACACTCGAGCGCATAAGAATCGTTTTGGTGAACACGACTCATCCCGGCAACATCGGTGGCGCCGCCCGAGCGATGGCGAACATGGGGTTGAATCATCTTTATCTGGTTGGGCCGCAGAGGTTTCCGTCTACCGAGGCTACGGTTCGCGCGGCTGGCGCCGATCATCTACTCGAACGAGCAATAGTCTGTGAAAGTCTGGATGATGCAGTGGCCGACTGTGGGCTTGTGGTAGGCACGACCGCACGGCAACGTTCGGTAGGTTCGGTTGAGCTGCCTCCCAACGCTGTTATGAGCAAAGTACGAGAGCGGATTTCGACAGATCAAATAGCCTTCGTATTTGGTCGTGAGGCATCCGGCCTAACCAACCGTGAGCTTGAGCGTTGTCAGTATCATGTTCGAATTCCAGTGGAAGAGAGCTTTTCGTCAATTAATCTGGCGGCGGCAGTGATGATTGTAGTGTATGAACTTAAGAAAAATTTTGAACCACATACTCACGAGACTGAATTAGCTTCCGACCCCGAACAGCTGGCTACATCCTCAGAGGTTCAAGGGTTTTATAAACATATGGAAGATGTGCTGATTGAAACAGGGTTTCTAAGAACACCCTCCCAGAAACTGCTGCGTAAGGTAAAGCGTATATTCAGTCGTACACCGCTGCGCGAGGATGAGGTTAATATTCTGCGCGGTATATTGACATCTATACAGAGTTACCGCCGTAAGCATTAAGGACCATTGCACAGTCGGTGCGTGTTAAACTAGTGTCTATGGTGCAAGGAAGGTTTACAAGTCCCAAGCGAAAAGTGAACAGAATCAATCTATGGCGATAACATTGACCGAAGCGGCTGCGGGGCGTGTGCGGGAGTATCTTAGCGCGCGTGGTTACGGCGAAGGACTTAGGCTGGGTGTTAAAACTACAGGTTGTTCTGGTCTAGCCTATGTCGTGGACTATGCCGATAAAATCGACGAAAAGGACAGTATCCACTCGAGCCAAGGAGTTAACGTCATCGTGGATAGTGACAGCATGAAGTACCTCGATGGTACGGAGATAGATTATCAGGTAGACGGGTTGTCAGCGGTTTTCAAGTTCAAAAACCCAAATTCAAAAGACGAATGTGGCTGTGGCGAGAGCTTTACAGTCGACTGACTCCAGTATCCCCTCAGAATGTTTTTAGTTGAGGGCGCCGCGGCGCCCTTTCTCTTTACGGTATAGCTGCCATGAAGACATTGGTTGAATCTACTGTGCCTCGCAGGTCAAGTGCGACTGGCCGCCGAGCGGCTGTGAAGACGCTAGGTTGTAAAATTAATGTTTACGAATCCAATATTATTTCTCAGCGGTTGATTCGTGATCACTGGACAATGGTGGATCCAAGTCAGGAAGCCGACTTGTATGTCATTAATTCCTGCACCGTAACTCGAGAAGCCGACCGCCAGACTCGTCAAGAGATACGACGGGTGCTACGGCGCAATCCCAGCGCTAAAGTTGTTGTAACAGGATGTTATGCACAACTCGCCCCAAACGAGCTCACTGAAATAGACGGGGTTGATCTGGTCGTGGGGAACGATGCAAAATTTAACATCGCCGAGATATTGCGTACAAGCCAAGTAAGTGATTTGCGGGATCAGGCGGACAAGTATTCTGGCTATGCTCTGGGTGACGGCTCTTTCGCGCCGCCCGAATTGGTGACCCGTTATGATGGCCAGACAAGGGCTTTCGTTCAGGTGCAGCAGGGGTGTGATCACTCATGCACTTTTTGCGTCATTCATAAAGCACGCGGACCCAGTCGTTCATTTAAGGTTTCCGCCGTACTTGAGCAGGTCGAGCAACTGATATCACAGGGGCACCGTGAAATTGTAATTTGTGGTATTGACCTGGGATCGTTTCGCATTTCAGAGGGAAAAAATCCGGCTGAAATTCAAGGTTCTGGACTGGTGAGTCTTCTCAAGAAAATAGATAACTTGAGGGGGGAGTTTAGGATTCGACTTAGCTCGATAGATCCCCATCATATTACGGATGAACTGCTAGAACAATTATCGTCTGGCGGTAGATTTTGTCCTTATCTTCATGTGTCAATCCAAAGCGCCAATACATTGATTCTCAAACGTATGAAGCGGCGTTATAGTCGGGAACTATTGTACGAGCGTGTAACAAAAGCACATGAAAGGGTGCCAGAATTGGTAGTGGGTGCAGACCTTATGGTTGGATTTCCAACCGAATCGGATGAGCAGTTTCGGGATACCTTCAACGCAGTAAAAGATTTGCAAATCGTCTATCCGCATGTGTTTCCTTTTTCCGTTCGTGACGGTGCTCCCGCATCACGTATTCCTGCCCAGGTGCCTCGCGAAGTACAGCGTGAGCGCGCAAGCTCGATCCGGGCAGAGGGCGCTAAATGGCGCCATCGCGCACTGCGCTCGTGGCTTGGTCGATCAAGCGAGGTTCTGATTGAGCGTTCGTCGAACTCGTCGACACCTGCTTATAACGCACGTTTAGCCAACTATATGCCTGTTAAAGTAAATGTCCGCGTAGGTGACATTGGTCAACTTGTTAAAGTTAAAGTCATTGCTGTTCAAGCCGATACTTTGATTGCCGAGGTTATGTGTAGGTAATAAAATTACAGGGCTACGCAGCGCTGGTAGTAAGCCCCGCTAACAACGTCTGGGTTTGTACTGTTTGTCGTAAAACTTGGATGGAAGTCCAATTTAGTCAGTTAACACAATGCACCTCACCAAACTGGAGTATTCAATGAGTATTGAACAGACCCTGTCCATTATAAAACCTGATGCTGTTGGTAAGAATGTAATCGGCAAGATTATGGATCGTTTTGAATCGGCAGGACTCAAGATTGTTGCCTGTCGAATGATGCATTTAAGTCGTGAACAGGCAGAAGTCTTTTATTCTGTGCATAAGGATAAACCGTTTTACGGTGAACTGGTTGAGTACATGATTTCAGGTCCGGTTATCGTTCAGGTTTTAGAGGGCGAAGAGGCCATCCTGAGAAACCGCGACGTGATGGGTGCCACCAATCCAGCAGAGGCTGCGCCTGGAACGATTCGTGCTGACTTCGCAGAGTCAGTACAGGCAAATGCTGTTCATGGGTCTGACGGGCCGACTACAGCACAACAGGAGATCAGTTACTTTTTTGATCCAACTGACTTTTGCAGTCGTAATTGAAATGTAATGACAGTATCTGAGCGCCAAAACCTGATCGGTATGACTCGCATCGAGATGCAGAGTTTCTTCGTAAGTCTAGGCGTTCGTGAGTTTCATGCTCGCCAGGTGTTGCAATGGATCTATCAGCGCGGGATAACCGACTTTTCTCAGATGACCGATTTGAGCAAGGCTTTACGAGATCAGCTCCAGCAACTGGCGCAGATTACTGTTCCTGAAACAGTTACAGTCCAGCAATCGTCTGACAGTACTCGAAAATGGTTGTTGCGGTTTGAGGATGGTAACTGTATCGAGACGGTGTTCATTCCCGAACAAGACCGTGGAACGTTATGTGTGTCTGTCCAGGTGGGCTGCTCGCTTAACTGCACGTTCTGTGCCACTGCGAAGCAGGGATTTAGTCGAAATCTCACGACCGCCGAAATCATTGGTCAACTACTGACCGTTAAGACGGACTTGCAGGCACTCGGCTACGGGGACAGACCCATTACTAATGTTGTGTTGATGGGGATGGGCGAGCCTTTATTGAACTACGATGCGGTTGTTGCCGCGTTACACTTAATGCTGGATGACATATCTTTTGGAATGTCCCGTAGGCGAGTCACGTTAAGTACGGCGGGTATTGTCCCTGCGATGGAACGGCTTGCTTTGGATTGCCCCGTGAGCCTGGCCGTGTCTTTGCATGCAACAAATAACGACCTCCGAGACGAATTAGTTCCGCTGAATAGAAAATACCCGATAGAACAGCTTTTGCAGGCCTGTCATCAATATGTAGCCGGTGAAAACAAACGTCATATCACTTTTGAATATGTAATGCTTAAGGGCATCAACGATTCAAAAGGAGAGGCGCAAATACTGGCTAGGTTATTGTCTGGATTACCAGCAAAAATCAATCTAATTCCATTCAATAAGTCGCCTGGAATAGAGTATGAATGCAGCGATCAAAGTACAATAGACGTTTTCCGGGAGGTTCTATTGTCCGCTGGTCTGATGACGATCACACGACGCACTCGGGGTGAAGATATTGAGGCTGCCTGTGGGCAGCTCGCCGGTCGTTTCGCTGATCGAACCCGAAGACGCTGGAAGTTTGAACAGGCGATTGCACAGTGTTGAAGTTAATCCCTGCAGTCTTAATCGTCATCCTCTCTCTCACAGGTTGTGTTACTGACAACCAGGGATCGAATAGATGGAGCGTGCCCCAACGAGTTGATCTCCATACTCGGCTGGGTGTTGCATACCTCCAACAGGGACGTTTGGCTGCGGCACAGGAAGAGTTGGAATTTGCGTTGACGCTCGGTCCGGATGATTCCAGCGCCCACCACGCAATGGCCTTACTGAAGTTGCAACTCGGACACGCCGCATTGGCCCGTGAACATTATGAGCGTGCAATTGTTGCAGATCCAGGTAATTATCTGGTCAGGAATGATTTCGGCAGTCATCTATGCGCGTTGGGACTTCATTTGGAGGGTATAGACCAACTTACAATCGCGGTGAATGATCCGTTCAATTCCAGTCGACATATCAGCCATTATCGGATTGGCGTGTGCATGAATCTAAGTGGTCGACTAGAGAAGGCTTACGAGCATCTCGCCGAGGCTTTGCGAGCTCAGCCAGCAAGTGGCCCTGTGTTGTACGAGGCTGCTGCCGTGAGTTTTCGGTTGGGCCGACACCTTTCGGCGCGTGGTTTTCTGGAACGATATTTTGAACAAGGTAATCCTACCCCGGACAGTCTGTTACTGGCGGTAAATAACGAAAGAGAGCTTGGGTCTGACTCGCTAGTGCAGCACTATGCGTACCAGTTGCGTATGTCGTATCCTGATAGTCCACAAGCGGCTGAAGCAAAACAACTGGTTTCAGGCGCTCAAGGTGGCTGAAATGGAGGCCAAGACCGTCGCCACACCCGGTGAACTTTTACGTGGTGCTCGCCAACTCTATGGCTGGAGCGTGGAGGAGGTCGCGGTTGAGCTTAATTTACTACCCTATATTATTCAGGCACTCGAAAACGACGATTACGACCAGTTAGCTGGATGGACGTATGTGGTTGGTTATTTGCGCAGCTATGGGAAACTCGTCAGTGTCAATGTCGAAAGTGCCATAAAGCAGCATGAAAAGATTTTACCACCCACTCAAGATGGACCGGGTACCGTCACAGAAAATATCGCCCATCGTCAGCCAATTGCGATTCATTATCGTTGGGTAGTTACTGTCGTCGTGTTGATCGTTGTTGTCGGCGGACTTTATGGTGCCTATTTAAAGAGATCCGGTGACGTAGAGAGAATTGACCTAGCCAGCAACGAACTCAACGATGACCTGGCAAAAATTCAGAAGGAACCTGTTCCGGTCGACCTGCAATCTAAGAAAATTGAAAAAGTTGAGTCGGTTTTGAATAATGATTCGACGACGCTTGTGGTAAGCACATCGTCGGTGACACAGAAGGAGAAATCTTCTGGAATAAAACTGGTTTCAGGATCTACTGTGACAGATGAGAAAAAGCTTAGCGACCCCGAGTCAACTGCTGGTTCAGGGGTAGACGAGTCGCGCGAGACAGTGGCCGATGATTCAGTGGCGATGAACAACGTTCAAACCCGTTCCCAGGCGTCGACTTCTAAAACAATGTCCGTACGGCCGACAACGCCTGATCCAACGCAAGATGTGGTTGTCAAGAAGAAAACGAGTCAAAAGCAGGTGCTACAAACCAATGTGACTTCGGAGCGGCCGGCAATCAACCCCGTTGCGGATGCACTGGTAAAGACAGGTTTTGTGGCGGAAGTAAAATTGCCAGAAGCAGAATCTACGCCTACCCGTAGTGGTGTATCCAGCACCTTAGAGACGCCAGTAGACGAAGTCAAAGTAAAGCAGAGCAAAGTCCTTGCAAGTCAGGAACCGGGTTCGAGCGGAGTCGTGACTCAGTCGAAACGCACAATCACTATTGCACTACAACGCGGAAGTCAGGTCATAGTTTACGACGGTCAGGGTGTCGAACTGCTTCGGCGTTATTTCCGACCAGGTAAAGTAGTCACGATATCTGGAAAGCCTCCATTTGATGTTCGGTTGCGAGTGTCCGAAGGCGTTCGGGTGCTCTATAACGGCAAAGCGGTCAAGGTCCCAGTCCCAGGTAATGGCGGGCGAATTCGTTTTCAAGTTGGCATCACACAGATCGGCGGTCGGGATACTGTCATCGCAAACCAAGGTCGGGGAGAATAGCTCCAGGTGGAGAAGATCAAGTCAGTGCGCGGCATGAACGATCTGTTGCCAGGGCGTTCTGACGTTTGGTACCGAGTTGAAAGAGCGATACGGGAGGTTGTTACCTCCTATGGATATCGAGAAATACGGACGCCACTGCTTGAGCACACGGAGCTTTTCAAGCGATCCATTGGTGAGCAAACCGATATCGTAGAAAAGGAAATGTATACGTTTGATGATATCAGCGGCGACAGTTTAACTTTGAGGCCCGAGGCGACCGCCGCCTGTGTGCGGGCCGGTATCGAGCACGGATTTTTGCACAATCAGCAACAACGGCTTTGGTACCTGGGTCCGATGTTCCGGCGGGAACGACCCCAGAAAGGTCGCTATCGCCAGTTCCAGCAGTTTGGAATCGAAGCGCTGGGGTGGTCGGGCCCGGATATTGATGCTGAAATCATGATGGTTGGGACTAGGCTTTGGCGGCAACTCGGACTCAGCCTGTTGACACTAGAAATTAATACCCTGGGAGACGCCGAGTCGCGTGGTTTATATCGTGAGGCACTCCGAGCTTATCTTGGTCGTCATAGAGAAGACCTTGATCCAGACAGTCAACGGCGACTGGATAGAAATCCATTACGCATTCTTGACAGTAAGATTCCGCAGACTCAGCAGATCCTGGAAGAAGCGCCGGATTTGTCCAGCTTCATAGACGGTAAGTCGAAAGACGATTTCTCGCTTTTGCAAACGATTCTGTCCGAGAATGGGGTCAAGTTTAAGGTCAACAGCAAGCTAGTTCGAGGACTGGACTATTACACGGGACCGGTATTTGAATGGACAACCGATTTATTAGGAGCGCAGAGCGCTGTGTGCGCTGGTGGGCGATATGATGGCCTGGTTTCACAACTGGGCGGTCAACCTATGCCTGCTGCAGGGTTCGCGTGTGGTGTCGAGCGGTTAGTCGAGGTTTACGAGACCAGTGCGGATCCCGTCGGCAACGAGCAACCAGACGTTTGGGTGTGTGTTATTGGCGATCATTCGATGAGCTACGCTTTGAAGAATGCCGAGAAACTGCGAGACGCTGGAATAGATACGATCATCAACTGCGGTGGTGGGGCGGTTAAACGTCAACTTCGGCGGGCAGATCAAAGTGGTGCTCAATTGGTGGTTGTTATTGGCGCTGACGAGTCTATGAACGGCTATGCCACGGTAAAATCGTTGCGTGAGGATGGTGGGCAGATCCAAGTCAACGAGTCGAATCTCGCTGATTATGTTTGTACTAGGTTGCGGGAAGAACAAAAGTAACGGGTGAGGATGATAATGGCTGAGAACGACAAATTACTGGGCGTACATATTGCCGAAGATGATGATGCTCAAAGGTTAAGAGTGTGGTGGAAGAAGAATGGCATGGGAATTGTGGCGGGAGTCGCTATCGGTATCCTTGGAGTGGGTGGTTTCAAAGGTTGGCAAGTGTATACAGAGAACCGTGCTTTATCGGCATCTGACGTGTTCCAAGAAATGTTGGCGTACGATGAGTCCGGAGCGATCGAGCGAGCAAGCAATAGCGCGCAAATACTCATTAAGGACTACCGGGCTACACCATATGGTGATTTGGCATATCTGATGATTGCAAAGCTGGCAAAGCAAAAGGGTGACCTTTCGAATGCCATGGAAGCACTCACCAATGTCATGACAAAGTCAAAGGATCCAGCGATGGGTCAGCTCGCTCGGCTTCGACTATCCCAAGTGAAATTGTTAGCTGGTGATTTGGAACGAGCACATGAGTTAGCAACCACAGACGATGTGGGAGGTTTTGAATCGGAGTTTTCTGAAGTTCTCGGCGATGTTCTTCTTGCCCAGCACAAGTACTCGGACGCTGCTGAAGCCTTCGATCGTGCGCTTCAGGCGCTTGCACCGGCGTCCTCCTCGAGGGCTTTACTCACGTCTAAACGAAACTATGCGAGAAGTGTTGGTAATAACCAGTGATTAGACAGTTGTTAGCCCTGACCGTTGTGGTTTCAGTGGTCGTTGGCTGCTCACCACGCCCGATTCATTTTATGCGTGAAGGCTCGGCACCCGCAGTTGTCCCTAAACAATCTTCTTGGAAGGTGACACCGAGTTGGCGATTTTATACCGGAGAAACCTACGACTCGGCCGACATTCCGTTGCGGCCAGTAGTTGGGGGTTCACAAATTTTCGTGGCAGAACCGGGCGGTAAAGTCTACGCCTTAGAATCTGTTACGGGCAATGTAGTCTGGCAGATAGATTCTAAATTAGACCTTTCAGCTGGTGTCGGATTCGGCCATGGTGTTGTGGTCGTGGCGTCAGCGGAGGGGCAATTGCTGGCCTTGGATCCTACGGATGGAAAATTACTGTGGCAGTCAAGCGTTGGCGCGGAAGTGCTTGCAAGGCCCATCATCGCAGGCGGGCATATCATTGTCCGGGCGGGCGATGGTCAAGTTATCGGCGTAGATAAGAATTCCGGCACGATTAACTGGCGTTTGCGAAATAATGTCCCTTCGCTCAGTGTTCGAGGACTGTCTATGCCCGTTCAGGTTAATGAAATTGTAGTGGTCGGTTATGCCAGTGGGCACTTGTCTGGTATAGAAATTGAATCTGGACGGGAGCTTTGGAAAACGCCAATTTCCCGGCCCAGGGGATCCAATCAGATAGACCGCTTGATCGATATTGATGCTGATCCGCTGATCGCTGGTAGCCAATTGTTTGTAGCCGCCTACCAGGATAAGGTGTATGCGATTTCTCTGACAGCTCAAAAAGTACAATGGAAGGTGCCAAGATCCACCTTAAGGAATCTGGCTGTTAGTGAGAGTGAATTGTTAATGACACTGGATAACGGGGTCGTAGTGGCACTTGGCCAAAATACGGGTACCGAAGTTTGGAAGCAGGCTCGACTAATGGGTAGAGGGGTGACAAATCCTATAGCGATACCTGGCTCTAAGTTTTGTGTTGTCGGTGATTATCAGGGTTATGTTCATTTGATGGATGTAAACACAGGAGAGCTAAAAGGTAGGGGTCATGCCCGTGCTGGCGCAATTTTGGCAACCTTTGTCGGTTCGGGCTTTGGAGGATTTTATACATTGTCGGAACGAGGTATGATTACAGCTTGGCTGCTCGAAGAGAGCAGTTGAGGTAAACAATCTCTAACACCTTCTACTGGGTGAAGGTGAAAAAGCATGCTTCCGGTTATCGCACTCATTGGCCGACCTAACGTGGGCAAGTCGACGCTGTTTAATCGGCTGACCCGCAGTCGTAAAGCATTGGTAGATGACCAGCCTGGTGTGACCCGAGACAGGATCTATGGTAGGTGCGTCCAGGGTAATTTACGTTGCTTGGTTGTAGATACCGGTGGTCTTACGACTAAGGGAAGTGCGATCCAGATCGCGGTTCAAGAGCAGGTCGAGAAAGTTATCGATGAAGCAGACGCTCTGGTGTTGTTGGCGGATGGGCGCGCTGGTGCGGTACCTGAAGAATTCGATATAGCTGAACGGTTACGACAAAGTGGTCAAAAGGTTTTCGTGGTCGTCAACAAGGTCGAAGGTTTGGACCCAGATATTATTTCAGCAGAGTTTAATGAGCTTGGATTGGGAATCCCAAGAGCGATCTCGGCAAAAACGGGCTTCGGCGTGGCCGAATTCCTGTTATGGCTGGGGACGGAATTTCCGAATGTAGAAGATGAATCTGGACGGACCAGTCGTCCGCGAGTAGCACTAATTGGGCGGCCCAACGTTGGTAAATCCACGTTAACTAATGCGCTGGTCTCTGAAAAACGAGTAATTGTCGCTGACGAACCAGGAACCACGCGGGATAGTATTGAGGTTGCCTTAGATCGATTCGAACAACCATTAATGTTGATTGATACCGCAGGTGTACGCCGGCGGGCTAGAGTCACACAGACTCTGGAGAAATTTTCTGTGGTGAAAACACTTCAGGCGATTGAAGATTCTCAAGTTGTTGTGCATGTTCTTGACGGCCGCCAGGGAGTGCTGGAGCAGGACCTCACAATAGCTGGCTTGATTCAGGAGAGCGGTCGGAGCGTGGTACTGGTCGTTAATAAATGGGACGGAATGGAGCGTCGGGACAAGAATTATTTTCGCCGGACGTTGGATCGACGATTTGCATTTTTGCCGGACCACCACACGTTATATATCTCTGCGTTGTACGGCAGTGGAGTTGCCGATGTGATCAAATCGGTGATGCTGGCCTTGCACTCGAATTGGATTGACATGCCAACCTCCCGGCTCAATACGGTGTTAAGAGAAGCCGTAGAAAAACATGCCCCGCCTTTACGGCAGGGGCGTGTTGTAAAGATCAAGTTTGCGCATCAGGGTGGCAAAAACCCGCCAACTGTCGTGTTGCATGGCAATATGCTTAAAAATCTGCCTGCTAACTATCTGCGATACATCGCAAGTGCTTTCGGTAAAGCATTTCGGCTCGTGGGTACACGGGTTCGGCTTGAACTTCGGACATCAAAGAATCCGTATTCTGCTGGTAGGCGAACAACTCAAAGACACAAATCACCCAGAATTCGTGGCCACGCAAGGTAAACGAAGTCGACATTAGGTCTCGTTATACCGGTTCAATCTGGGTCTGTAGGGTTGCTAGTAGGGCCGATCAAGTGTTTGTTGATGCCGGTTACAGTACTGCTAACGCTACCCCGGCGTAACTCCGTGATCAGCGGATCTCCAGGGGTGGTATCGAGCGCTGAAGTTACTATCGCACCATCGGACACTCGTTTTACGATCGCGTAGCCTCGGCCTAGTGTTCTCCTGGGATTGAGGATCTCGAGCGCACCCCCAGCGGCACCTATCTGTTGCCGATGTGAGGTAATGATGGTTGTACCCAAACGCTGCAGATGGCCTAACAATGCTTGAAAGCTAACTTGATTTGATTTGACGGTAGCAACGGGTGAGTTGACATGCAGCTGATGAATTGCGTGGGTCAATGCCAAGCGGTAGCCATAGAGCGGATCGCGGACAGCTGAGTGGAGCCTAGTCTGTTGGGCACGAAGTTGGTGACGCTGGCTGCTGAGGCGTGCCCTCGGGTGATGCAATCGACCTGCTGAGGCATCCAGCACTTGCCCGCGATCTTGTAACATTCTAAGCGTCGCAAGTGAAATTCGATTACTCAAACCAGCTAAACGAGCGTATAACTCGCTTGTATCGGGTGTCCCTGCTTCTGCAGCCGCAGTAGGCGTTGCGGCTCGAAAATCGGCAGCAAAGTCAGCAAGCGTAAAGTCTGTTTCGTGGCCAATTCCGGTGATCACTGGGACGGGACAGGCCCGAATTGCGTGTACGATAGAAGCTTCGTTAAAAGCCCAGAGGTCTTCTAGACTGCCCCCACCCCGTGCCAGGATCACGATCTCACAAGTGCTGCTTTGTCCTATTTGATCTAGTGCGTTTACGATGGAAGGAACCGAATCATCGCCTTGCACAGCTACCGGCAGCACAAGAACTTCTGCTGTGGCAAACCTGCGCGCCAGCGTTGTCAGGATGTCGTGTACTGCGGCGCCAGTAGACGACGTGACCACGCCAATTCGTTTGGGCATGGTGGGCAATGCTCGTTTTATGGCTGGGTCAAATAGACCTTGTCGTTCGAGTTCCACCTTTAGTTGTTCGTATCGCCTCCGAAGCTCTCCCTCCCCGGCAGGTTCCACATAATCTACAATCATCTGGAAGTCGCCTCGACCAAGATAGATCGAAGGCTTACCCCGGATTAACACAGCAGTGCCTTCCGCCAGTGGTACAGCAAGCCGAAGTCGCTGAGTGCGAAACAATGCGCACCTCACCTGTGAGTTTTCGTCCTTCAGCGAAAAATAGGCATGCCCCGACCTTGGGGTCGCAAGATTAGAGATCTCACCTCGTATCCAAACCTCTGGATAGGATTCTTCCAGAAGGTCGCGGATTGATCGAGTGAATTCGGAGACACTAAATACACGATCGAGCAGCATTGGAGGATTGTGAATTGTCGATGGCCGAAACTCAACAAACAAAAAAGCCGGCTGTGCCGGCTTTTCTTATAACGGCTGACCCGTCAGATCAGTAAAACGGTTTTGCCTGTTTCTGCTCACTGGCTTGCTGTATCCCCAACTGGGCAGCCCACGACACGAGCGTAGCCAGTCGTTTTGCCTCTTCGTCCTGACCTTCATCTAGCTTCTTTTTGGCAAGTTTTAGGAGTTTATCTATGCCTACGGCACCAGATCCGGTTGCTTTGTCAACGAGACGCCATACAGCACTAGATTGGACGGCAGATTTCAAATCTTGTTCTGCCCGGGTTATGGTTTCAGCAGCATTGCTGCCAGCGTATACCGGTGAGAATGCCAGACTTAATGTTGCGATGACTGAAACCATGAAAACGTCGCGTAATCGAATCATAAGTGGTCCTATGGGGCAGATAACCACAGCTGCCTAGCCTTGGGTATAGTGTGAGACAGACCGTACAAGGTTTACCGGTGGTAAGTCAACTTCTATAATCCATGGATGGAACACATGGAACTTGCGCTAACTTTCGACGATGTCCTCCTTGTTCCTTCCTTTTCTGATGTCCTTCCACGCGACGTCAATTTGACCACGCGATTTAGCCGGAATATCACCCTCAATCTACCACTGGTCACCGCAGCGATGGACTCGGTTACCGAATCGGAAACCGCCATATGTATCGCCCAGCAGGGTGGGATAGGTGTTGTGCACCGGAATCTGAGTCCTGATATTCAGGCCGCGCAGGTATCTATCGTCAAAAAGTTTGAAAGTGGCGTGATCACAGACCCTATTTGTGTCGCTGAGACAGCAACCGTTCGCGAGGTTGTAGACCTTACTCAGAAAATGAAGATATCAGGGGTCCCGGTTCTCGATGCCGCGGGTCGGTTGACGGGGATAGTGACTAGCCGAGATCTCAGATTTGAGACACGTTTTGACCAACCGATTACCGCTGTAATGACACCTCAAAATGAACTGATTACAGCGCTGGAGGGTGCGAGTAAGGATGAAATCAAGCACCTACTACACGAACATCGAATAGAAAAAGTGCTGCTGGTGGACGACGATTTTGAATTGAAAGGATTGGTCACAGTTAAAGACCTGCAGAAGCAGACCGAATTCCCAGTTGCGAGTAAGGATGGGAAAGGTCGATTGCGCGTCGCCGCGGCTGTAGGCACAGGTGCGGATACCCAGGAGCGGGTGGAGAAGCTTGTAGAGGCGGATGTCGATGCAATCGTTGTGGACACGGCCCATGGGCATTCGAGAGGTGTGCTCGATCGAATAGCGTTGATTAAGCGCGAATTTCCCCAAGTCGACGTTGTTGGTGGAAACATAGCGACGGCGGATGCTGCGCTGGCGATGGCAGGAGTTGGTGCAGATGGTGTAAAAGTAGGAATCGGACCTGGGTCCATATGCACCACGCGCATCGTTGCGGGTGTAGGGCTTCCACAAATTTCTGCAATTCTGGACGTGGTCACAGGGTTAGAAACGTCAGGAATACCGCTGATCGCTGATGGAGGTATTCGTTATTCCGGTGATATTGCCAAGGCGATTGCTGCTGGCGCCCACTGCGTGATGATAGGCAGTCTTTTTGCAGGTACTGACGAATCCCCAGGAGCGATTGAGATGTATCAAGGGCGCTCCTACAAGAGTTACCGTGGGATGGGGTCTTTGGGCGCTATGGAACAAGGATCGAAAGATCGATATTTTCAGGAAGGAGAACCTGATGTTGCCAAACTCGTACCGGAAGGGATTGAAGGTCGCGTGCCGTACAAAGGCCCGATGATATCGATCGTTCATCAACTGGCCGGTGGTCTTCGCGCCAGTATGGGATATACCGGTTGCTCTGACCTCAATAAAATGCAAACCAATTGTCGTTTTGTTCGTATCACTCATTCAGGTATGCGAGAGAGTCATGTTCACGATGTCGCCGTGGTCAAAGAAGCGCCAAACTACAGTAGCGATACCTGAGAGAGTTGGGGTAGACCACAACTGGCTAATGGTCTGATGACACACACCAGCGACCCGCATGCCCGGCGAATTCTGATTCTGGATTTCGGTTCACAGTACACACAGTTGATTGCTCGGGGTATCCGTGAACTGAATGTGTACTGCGAAATCTTACCGTTTGATGCGGATATCAGCAGGATAAAATCTTTCAAGCCAGCTGGTGTCGTTTTGTCGGGTGGTCCGGCGACGGTTACAGAGGCCGATACACCGCGTGCTGATCGGGAAGTATTTGATCTGGGTTGCCCGATTCTAGGCATCTGTTACGGCATGCAGACGATGGCTGCTCAACTCGGCGGCAAAGTCGAAACGTCGAAACAACGGGAGTACGGATCTGCTGAGATTCGGTCGACTTCCACGAGTCCTTTGATTGATGGTCTTCATGATCGCCTAGAAGCAGACGGTACGGCTCTTCTCCAAGTCTGGATGAGTCACGGTGATCGTGTGAGTACTCTGCCTGATGGCTTTAGGGTTCTGGCGGTGAGTGAGAACGCGCCGATGGCGGCGATCGCGAATCTCGATCGCAATTTCTTTGGAGTACAGTTTCATCCTGAGGTAACTCATACCACGCAAGGTCGGGCAATGATGGAACGTTTTGTCCGGGATATCTGTGACTGTACTGGTGATTGGACGCCGGCTAATATCATCGATGACCTCTTGTCCAGGATTAGAGAGGAGGTCGGTAGTGACGGAGTGGTTTTGGGTTTATCGGGTGGCGTTGATTCATCAGTCGTTGCTGTGCTTCTCCACCAAGCGATCGGCGAACAGCTAACCTGTATATTTGTGGACAACGGGCTATTGCGTCAGGGTGAGGTCGAGGAGGTTATGGAGACCTTTAAGGATGATTTTGGTATTCGCATTGTCCAGGTTGATGCGTCGGAACGGTTTCTGGAAGCCTTGTCTGGGATTACCGACCCAGAGTGCAAAAGAAAGGTGATAGGCGGTATATTTGTGGATGTTTTCCAAGAAGAAGCAGACAAAATAGAAAACATAAGCTGGCTGGCGCAAGGCACTATCTATCCGGATGTGATCGAGTCGGCCGGTGCAGGTACAGGAAAAGCAAAGGTTATCAAATCACATCATAATGTTGGTGGTATACCGGATACTCTAGAACTTCAACTGCTGGAACCGTTGCGCGAACTGTTCAAGGACGAAGTGCGTGCGGTGGGTCTTGCGTTGGGACTGCCGCAATCTATTATCTATCGCCATCCGTTCCCAGGGCCAGGGTTGGGGGTAAGAATCCTGGGAGAAGTCCGGCAAGAATATGCCGATATCCTTCGCCAGGCAGACGCTATATTTCTAGAGGAACTTCGTCGTAGCGACCTTTACGATTCCACAAGTCAGGCGTTTGCCGTGTTTCTGCCAGTACGGTCAGTCGGTGTTGTGGGTGATAATCGGTCATATGAGTTTGTGATTTCTCTCCGCGCGGTTGAAACCGTCGATTTTATGACCGCAGACTGGAAGCGACTTCCTTACGATCTGTTGGCGCGAGTTTCCACGCGAATCATCAACGAGGTCCGCAGTGTGAGTCGAGTGACTTACGATATCTCTTCCAAGCCCCCCGCAACAATTGAGTGGGAATAATTATTATGATCTAAGTGATTGGTAATAACAGGAACGATTTCAACAAAGTTTCAACATACACTTAAAATACTTAGAAATATCAATCACATAGGATTCTTGACTACAAGAATTCAACAAACTTTGACCTGTTATCACAGTCCGATAGATTTCAACAGGTTTGAGTGGGTTCAATCAGGTCTTTCTAAATTGGGACCAATCTGTCTTCTTTTAGGATTTATGACTCGATCTACCTAAAGTAGACTCGTTTACTACTGGCTTGTGCCAAGCTATTTTATAATTCCGAATGATTGTTCAAGCAGTCACAATTGTTTCCACCTTCAAATAAGTCAGAACTGACTTATTTCATAAAGGAACCATACTAATGGCGCGGACTGCACTCATTGTTCATTTGGATATAAGACCCGAATCATTTTCTGAGTTCCTGGATCTGGCGCGTGCACACGGGGCTAACAGTCAACAGATTGAGTCAGGTTGTCTACGTTTTGATGTGATGAAATCGGTCGACGAAGAAAACCATGTTGTTCTAGTCGAGGTTTACGAAAACGATGAAGCGCTTGAATCACATTGGATTTCTGAACACATGGCGAAATACCTGGAACAGGTAGATGACATGATTGTGGAACGTCAACGGTATCGTTGTGAATGTTAATAACAATGATTTCAAGCGGAGAGAACAAATGATAGACAAAGACCCCAATCACCTGAGTAGGCCAGTACGAGAAGGGAAAAGTATGGGGGAATTTGGTACGACAGATACAACAAGAACGGAAGGCAAACAAGGATGGAAAGTAAAGAAACAAACCCGTATAAAGAAATTGAAAAACCCCAAGTAGAAACCAAACAGGGACGGGAACATCATGGAAGAATCTGGCAAGAAATCATTTCGTAAAGCGGGACTCCGTTACGGAGCGACGCTCGACAGGATCAATGATGCCCGTACTTCAGGAAAACTAGCCTCAAGAAGCTCAAAGAAAAAGAGAATAAAACGAAAGAAGTAGCGATCATGACTGGGATATCGAGTCAAGAGCACTATGTAGATATATCCACACAAAAAAGGGATAACGATTATGTCATTACATCTGTGTGGTTTTCTCAGGAAGCTAGGAGATCAGATGTGACTGACCTTCAGATGTTCGATCCATGCAAGTGTGGCAGTCCTCGTGCCTAGTTCCATTAATCGAAACCATGAGGTGTGGATGCGGGTCGCGCTCGAAGAAGCTGACGCGGCGTCAGTCAGTGGGGAGATTCCGATAGGCGCTATCGTGGTGGCCGGTGATCGGATGATTGGTCGCGGTCACAACCGATCAATTGGATTATCAGATCCGACTGGGCACGCGGAGGTGATGGCGCTCCGTGATGCGGGCGCTCGAATCGGAAACTACAGATTACCTGAGGCGATTATGTACGTTACCCTTGAACCCTGCCCTATGTGTGCCGGAGCTCTGTTGCACGCGCGTGTCGGTACTCTGGTATTCGGTACGCGAGATCTGGAGGTCGGTGCTGCGGGTTCGGCCATGAACCTTCTTGAATCCCCCTTGGCTAATCATCGATGTCGAGTTCTTGCAGGGATACTCGAGTCCGACTGTAGGAGCCGTCTGAAGCAGTTTTTTGCTCAGCGACGACTGTAGTCACTTAGCTCTGGTGTGGTCAGATTGAATTAAACGACGGACCTGGTGGAAGCTGGTTTGTCGTTGGTGCTGGACGGGAATTTACTTTGTCGTTCTTCGCGCGGGGGTTTTCCAAAAAAGTCTCGATAGCATTTGCTGAAGTGTGGCGCGGAGACGAAACCACAGGAAAAGGCAACATCGACGATTGATCTTGGAGTTCGCAATAGAAGTTCTCGTGCTCTGCGTAGACGGAGTTGCAGGTAGTAACGGGTGGGTACGCAATTCAGGTGTTTTTGGAATATTCGTTCTAGTTGTCGGCGGGAAATTCCGACGTGGCGGGCGAGTTCATCCAGCTTCATGGGTTCTTCAATGTTGTTTTCCATAAGTTCGACCGTGTCGACTAACTTAGGTTGGCTAGATCCGAAACGTTGGCGAAGTGGTATCCGTTGCCGATCTTTAGAATCTCGTATTCGCTCGCAGATGAACTGCTCAGAAATTGAAGTGGCTAATTCGGCACCGTGGTTACGGGCGACAAGAGTCAACATCATGTCTAGTGGTGCAGTACCACCCGAACAGGTATAGCGTTCCCGATCAAGTTCAAAGAGTTCCGAGGACACAATTAGTTCCGGGAATTCATCGTGCATATCAAAAATGTTTTCCCAGTGGATGGTGCATCGGTAGCCGTTGAGTAGTCCAGTGCGGGCTAGAAGATAACTCCCTGTACAGATACCACCAATAATTATTTTGCGACGAATCAGAGGTTTTAACTGAGAGACGACGATCTGATCCCAGGCACTATCCAATGTCGTACCGGCGCAAAGAAACAACGCATCGAGTTGTTCTCGTCCACTTAGTTTTGAAACCGGTGTTAGATTAATTCCACTGCTTGACCTAACCTCCCCGCCATCGAAACCAAAAAGAGAGTACTCATAGAGGTTGCGACCACTGATCCTGTTGGCCATGCGCAACGGTTCTATAGCAGAAGACAACGCGATCAGCGTGAAGTCTGGACACAACAAAAACCCGAATCGTGTCGGCGTAAGGTTTGTGCTCATCGAGATTCTGTTCCGTAGGACTATAGGTATACGAGGAGTGTGGTATTTAACGAATTGAGATTAGGCAATACAAGGTTCAGACGGAACTGGTAGGATTATGATGTTGATATTGTCCAGTAGCTAATGTGCCAAGGGGGGCAGATGAAACTGCGAAACGTTGCGCTCGATGACAAGTATACGCTTGAAAAGGGTCAAATATTTGTGTCCGGTATTCAGGCGCTGGTTCGGCTCCCTATGCTCCAGTCGCAGAAAGATCAGGCTATTGGGCTTAACACTGCAGGTTTTGTGACGGGATACCGTGGTTCTCCCCTAGGTGGCCTGGACCAGCAACTTTTCCTTGCTCAAGAACACTTGACCCGGGAGCGAGTTAAGTTTGCGCCCGCAGTTAACGAGGATCTGGGTGCAACGGCAGTCTGGGGGACTCAGCAGGCCAATTTGGGTGGTGATGGGTTATATGATGGCGTGTTTGCGATGTGGTACGCAAAGGGTCCTGGTGTAGACCGTTCGGGTGATGCGATACGTCATGGAAATTTAGCAGGAACGTCCCCTAATGGTGGAGTGCTGCTGTTACTCGGGGATGATCATGCCTGTGAATCGTCGACCACAGCCCACCAGAGTGAGTATTCGCTGGTTAATGCGATGGTACCAGTTCTCAATCCAGCTGGAGTTCAGGATATTCTAGATTATGGGCTCTACGGCTGGTCATTATCTCGCTACAGCGGTTGCTGGGTAGGCCTTAAGTGCGTACATGACACAGTGGAGGCATCCGCCTCTGTTTCGGTGTCTGTTGACCGAATTCAAACCGAGGTGCCTGAGAACTTTATTTTGCCCAGTGGCGGGGTACACATTCGTTGGCCCGACGGATTTCTTGAGCAGGAGGAACGACTTCACCGGTATAAGCTCGAGGCAGTCAATGCTTTCGCTCGCACCAATCGAATAGATCGCCAGATTATGGGTGATTCCAATGCCCATACGGGTATCGTGACTACTGGCAAATCCTACCTGGATGTCAGGCGCGCGTTGTTAGAGCTCAATATCGACGAAGTTCGGGCAAAAACCCTGGGCCTGAAACTCTATAAAGTCGGAATGTCCTGGCCTCTTGAGCCAAATGGGATCCGCAGCTTCACGCAGGGCCTGAAACGACTTATCGTTGTTGAAGAAAAGCGTGGTCTTATCGAGCAGCAGATTCGTGAAATTCTCTACGGTGTGTCCAATGCACCGACTATCGTTGGCAAACTCGCTGAAAACGGGGAGAGTTTGTTTCCAGCGCACGGGCGACTGGAAGCGATGGATATAGCGCTGTCGATAGGCGAGCGATTGGCCAGTACGACCAATAACCAAGAACTTATTACACAGATCGAGACGCTTAGGGCGCGCCAAACACGGGACAGCTTAAGGTCGCCAGAGATGATTCGTACACCCTATTTTTGTGCCGGGTGTCCGCATAACAGCTCTACCGTAGTACCCGATGGAAGTCGGGCTATGGCTGGTATAGGTTGCCATTTCATGTCAGTGTGGATGGACAGAAATACCGCTGGTTTTACTCAGATGGGGGCGGAAGGATCCAGTTGGATTGGGGAAAGTCCCTTTAGTGGGACAAAGCATGTTTTTCAGAATATTGGCGACGGCACTTATTTCCATTCTGGAATTCTTGCGGTCCGTGCCAGCGTAACAGCGGGTGTCAATATTACCTACAAGATACTCCACAACGATGCGGTTGCAATGACCGGTGGTCAGCGCGTAGATGGTTCGTTGGATCCGGCGATCATCACGCGCCAGGTCCATGCAGAGGGGGTCAGGCGAATTGCGGTTGTGTCGGATGACCCAAAGAAATATTCAAAAGCCCTTCAATGGGCACCCGGCACCACATTCCATCATCGGGATCAGCTGGATCAAGTACAGCGCGACATGCGTGAAGTTACTGGCACCAGTGTAATTGTTTACGATCAGACCTGTGCGGCGGAAAAACGTCGTCGCCGTCGTCGGGGTGAAATGACTATCCCTGATAAGCGGTTGTTTATCAATGAAGCTGTTTGCGAAGGCTGTGGCGATTGTGGAACTCAATCAAATTGTGTCGCTTTGGTGCCTGTAGAGACGGAATTTGGGCGGAAAAGGGCGATAAACCAGTCGACCTGTAACATGGATTATTCCTGTCAGTCTGGTTTTTGCCCGAGTTTTGTAACGGTGATTGGGGGGTCTCTTAAAAAAGGGCATAGTAACACTGGATTTCAGGCGCTGGCGGACTCTTTGTTACTGGAACCTGAAGTGACGCCTATTAGAGGGCATTACAGTATTCTGCTGACAGGTATAGGGGGAACGGGTGTCGTCACTGTCGGTGCGATATTGGGCATGGCTGCCCATCTCGCCGGTAAGGGTTGTTCCGTGTTGGATATGGCTGGTCTGGCCCAAAAAGGGGGCGCTGTTACCAGCCATATTGTCCTCGCAGAGAAACCGGAGGATATCAACGCCACTCATGTTGCTGACAGTGGCACAGACCTTTTGCTCGGCTGCGATATTGTGACCTCTGCTTCTGATGAAAGCGTAAAGAAATTGAGATCAGGAACAGTCGCTGTCGTTAATACGCATCAGCAGATGTCAGGTGATTTTATTAAGGATCCAGACACTCAATTCCCATTAGAGAAACTGTTGTCTTCCATTCGAGATTGTGTCGGAAGTTCTCTTCATACAATCGATTCAACGGCGGTTGCTACAGCAGCTTTTGGGGAATCAATTGCCGGAAATTTGATGATTTTGGGTTTTGGGTACCAGCTTGGAGGTATACCTGTACCTTCGGTTGCAATTGAAAAAGCTATTGAACTCAACGGACAGGCGGTCCAGATGAATGTTCAGGCATTTCGAATGGGCCGGGCGGCTGCAGCTAAGCCTGATGAAGTTACACGCTTGCTGAGCTCTTTTCCGGCCAGTCAACCAGTCGCTGTCGACGAAACTGTTGCCCAAACAGTGGAGCGGTTGGAAAGTCATTTGGTGACTTATCAGAGCAAAGGATATGCCAGACGTTATCGTGCGCTTGTGGACGCCGTACAAACTGTCGAATCTGGCATTAAAGGAACTGATCTTTGGCTTACACTTGCGGTTGCACAGTCCTACCATAAGTTATTGGCTGTTAAAGACGAATATGAAGTCGCTCGCTTGTACACGGACAAGCGCTTTAAGGAAAGCTTAGAGTCCACGTTCGAGGGGTCGTATCGACTAAAGGTGAATTTAGCACCACCTATCATGTCAAAGCCAAATCGAAAAAATAACACGATTCAAAAAAGAGCGTTCGGCGGTTGGATATTCCCGCTATTCAGACTAATGGCTTTATCGCGTCGCATACGTGGAACTGTGCTTGACCCATTTCGATACAGTAAGGATAGGGTGTTTGATCAGCAGTTGGTCAGGGACTACGAACAGACTGTTAGCAATCTGTGTGCCGGACTATCTGCTAGCAACCTCGATGCAGCGATTGAGATTGCTTTATTGCCACAATCTATTCGAGGATTTGGGCATATCAAGAGCGCTAATGCGAGCAAAGCGCAGACGACGGCAGAAAAACTTTGGTCCGAGTTTGAGATGCTACCGGTTGATGTGGAGAACGCTGCCTGACGAATGCAATTCCGGTAATCAGGCTATTGGCTTAAAGCGAGTCGGAAAGCGTCAGCTGAGCGATAGATCGCGGTTTCATCAATATCCAGATGGGTTACCAGTCTGATTGGATTGTACTCACAGGAGATTAGAATACCTTCGTTTCGAAGTCTGGATGTTAGCTCGGGGACAACAACTTCGGGCACGGTTACAAAGACCATATTTGTTCGTTCCCTTGGTTTGTCAACAGTCAACCCATCAATTTGATCAAGTAACGTTGAGAGGAGAAGTGCATTTTTATGGTCGTGGGACAGTCGTTCAATATTGTGTTCGAGTGCGTAGAGCCCTGCCGATGCCACGATGCCGGCTTGCCGCCAGCCTCCTCCCAACACCTTTCTCCAGCGTCTGGCGTCCCGAATAAATTTCTTGGTCCCGCAGAGGACTGACCCCATCGGGGCACCCAGGCCTTTCGAAAGGCAGGCTGATATGGAATCAAACTGTTGGGCAATTTGATGTGGTGGGACGTTCTGTTTGATAGCCGCATTGAATAAGCGTGCACCATCTAGATGTAGCGACAATCCATGGTGTCGCGCCAGTGAGGTCGCCTCTTCAAGATAGCTAATGGGGAGAGGATGGCCGAAAAAAGTATTTTCCAGGCAGAATAGCCGAGTTGTAGCGTAGTGAAAGTCATCTGGTTTGATCGCAGCCTCGACTTTGTTCAAATCGATGGTGCCGTCGTGATTGTTTTCAATTGGTTGTGGCTGAATGCTGGCTAAAACGGCTCCGCCCCCGCCTTCTTCACGGTAGCTGTGTGCCTGGTTACCCGCAATGTACTCGTCTCCGCGCTGACAATGGCTTAGCAGGGCTAGGAGGTTGCTCTGGGTGCCACTTGTCACGAAAAGTGCAGATTCTGTTTTCAATAAATCGGCTGCTTTGGCCTCGAGAGTAGTGGCCGTTGGATCTTCCCCATAAACATCATCGCCGACATCAGCATTCAGCATTGCCTCGCGCATGCCAACACTGGGCTTAGTGACAGTATCACTTCTCAGGTCAACTACAGGTTCCAATGCGAAATACCATTGCTAGTTTTGGGCGTAACTAACGCCCCGATATAAGTGGGTAATTTATCACAGGGCTTGCGCAATCGCATGGTGCTGGGGAATCACAGATTGGATTAAGATACGTGTTGGCAGGTGCGGTAGCAATTGTGGATACTATGCACTAACAGAATGTTTTCCCTAAAAGGAGGCGTAATGGCGATCCAGATTGGCGCAACAATACCGGATGTGGAGCTTAAGGTTATGGGTAAAGAACGACCGGAGTCGGTTCAGACTGGTGAACTCTTTCAGGGTAAACGAGTGGTGTTGTTTGCACTACCAGGCGCATTTACCCCTACGTGCTCGAAATCTCATCTGCCAGGTTATATTGAGTTATCCGATCAAATTCGTGACAAAGGTGTAGATCTAATTATTTGTCTTTCAGTAAACGATGCGTGGGTTATGGCTGCCTGGGGAGATGTTCACGGCGCAGGTGAGCGGGTGATGATGCTGGCAGATGGTAATGCAGAATTTACCAGAGCTATCGGATTGGACTCAGATTTATCCGGTTCGGGTTTTGGTGTTCGCTCCCTGCGATATTCAATTGTTGTGAATGATGGTGTTATTACAAATTTGAATGTTGAAGAGCCTCGAAAATTCGAGGTTAGTGATGCGAAAAGCATGTTGGCATTGTTGTAAGCAAGTCTAGATTTGTTGGAAAAGGTGCATCAACCAAAGGACCCGACTATGAAACTGGTTACCGCAATAATCAAACCATTCAAGCTTGATGATGTACGTGACGCTTTAGGTGAAGTCGGGATCAAAGGCATGACCATTACTGAAGTAAAAGGTTTCGGTCGCCAGAAAGGTCATACAGAACTATATAGAGGAGCAGAATATGTCGTAGACTTTATTCCAAAAATAAAATTAGAGGTCGCAGTCGACACCGCCATTGTCGACCAAGTGGTCGAAACAATAATCAATGCCTCCCGTACAGAAAAAATTGGCGATGGGAAAATCTTTGTTTATGACCTTGAGCAGATACACCGCATCCGCACGGGTGAGACCGACCAGGATGCTATTTGATTATATTGAATAAGATATCGGCAAATGCCAAACCAGTTGTTTTCGCGGTGTTGCGTAATTGTTCCCTCTGGCGGTATCGATGAGTGAACCGGTAAAGATCGGAGTTGTCGGAGTTGGATATCTCGGCTCTATACATGCTCAAATTTACACCCGGCTATCCGATGTGACGCTAGTTGGCGTCAACGACTTGGATTCAGATGTGGGAAAGCGGGTCGCAGTTGACTGCGAATGTGACTTTTATAGTAACGTGGATCAACTGGCCGATTCCGTAGACGCTGTCAGTGTGGTAGTACCAACTTCCTGTCATCGGGAGGTCTCGTTGCCTTTTCTGTCCAAGGGAATTCCCGTATTGTTGGAGAAGCCGGTGGCGCATACCCTGGATGATGCCCGATTAATAGTGAATGAAGCCGAGCAGAGTGGTGCCATTCTCCAGATAGGGCACCTCGAGCGATTCAATGCCGGAGTTGTCCGCCTTCACGAAGAACTGGATCGTCCACGTTTTATAGAAGTGCATAGGCTGAGCGAATTTGTAGAGAGAGCCACAGACGTTGACGTGGTAACTGATCTCATGATCCATGATATCGACATCGTGCTCTCTTTGGTTCAATCAGAGTTGAAGTATGTTTCTGCGGTCGGTGCTAGCGTAGTGACAAACCATGTTGATATTGCGAATGCACGTCTTGAATTCGAGAATGGTGCTATCGCGAACGTCACGGCAAGTAGGGTCTCAGTAAAGAGATTCAGAAGGATTCGGGTATTCGCCGATGCTTGTTATCTAGCTTTGAATTTTGAAGATCAGCAGATTGAGATCTCTCGCCCTGGGAAACGGCCGGCAGATGGAGGGTTCGCACCAATTATCAACTCTTCTATCCAAGTTGAACCGACCCCACCACTGGATTCTGAACTGGCCCACTTCGTAGATTGTGTCCGACAAGGTAAGCAACCGATGGTGACGGGCAGCGATGGATTACAAGCATTAAAGGTCGCCTACGACGTACGTGAAAAGATTGACAAATCGCTTCATTCACTTGATTAGGCGTGCAACAATAGTGGGATTGTATTTTGTGGTGGTTAGTGGTGTTGCTGGTCAGGAGATCAGAGCAGACTGCTCTAACGACGCCTCATTTTGGGCCGCGATGGAGCAGGTTTGGGTGGAATTTAGGTCCGAAGAAGAGATGCCGTTAGTCATCGCTGCATGGGTGGCGAAATCTCCAGAGCAAAGAGCACGAGGCTTCCAAGGGGTCTGTCCTGGTTTGGTTACTGAACGGTCTCTCCTTTTTTCTTTTCCAGTACCGGTTCACGCAAACTTCCACATGACTGGTGTGATGGTACCGTTGGATATTGCGTTTATAGACGTGTCCAGACAGGTAATCGGTATTCAACTCATGGCGCTCCAAGAATCAAATCAGCCGATGAGGTATTACCGTCCTAACGCGAAAATTCACTTTGCACTTGAGACAGCGTCTGGACGCCTTGACCAACTCAGGCTAAATCCAACTCTGTGGCGTATGCGGGTATCGAACAGAAATAACTGATAGTCATCGACAACAGCGAATTCACGCGATGGGCTGCAACTGGAAGTTAAGGCGATTTTCACCCAAGATTGTTCCTTCTGGGTCATAAGACCGTTCAACAAGTTGAACCTGGTTCTGTTGGTCCACTAGAAGTACTGTTGAACTGCGCGTTCCGTAAACGGGTCCTTTGATAAATATTGCGGACTGTGCTGCCGGTAGATCTGGTGAACAACCGGAGTTCCTGGCATCTATTCCTTTAGCCGGCGTACGATTGGATAACAGCTCAAAAAATGTATCCGATCTGAAGCTGCGATTTAAGATTGTTTTGAAAAGCTGCTTGCCATAGACGATTTTATGCCAAGGTGAATTTAAAAGACTATTACTAAGCCCTGAAATTCCAGATGGAATCCGACGAGGAGCACTGGCCCGGTTGGAATCCCACCACAAAGTAGTAATGTTTCCGGAAATAACGTTGACACCTGGGTAGCGTTGAAGTTGGTCGTGGTTCCGAAGGTGAGAATCTGCAGGTTCAGTTTTTTGCCGAAGCCAATCGAGCGCCAGCATGCCGCGTGAATAGTCGGATCTCACTGTGACAGTTGGTTCTTGAAAATTCGTAACGGCTGCAAATAAACCCTGAAGATTAAGTCCAAACCAGGTTCCTCCTGCCGTGAGGTCTCTTCCTGCAGCGATTGTCGGATGGTCGTGCCAGAAAGATAAGCTTTGCGTGGGTCGGGAGTGATATTCTTCCCTATTCGCAATGATAATCAGCGGGTAGCATGAGTGGACATCTTTTGCGACCAGAATCAGGCACATTGACTGTGCCCTTACGAGGGTCGGGTTGCGCCTGGTAACGGTATGACTGGAGGATCTCCGGGTCGGTAGATAATTCCGATTCGACCGATGAGTTGTATCGATGTCGCCGTAGTACTGGCACACAACCGATGAAGCATAGTTTGTTTGTCTAGACGACTACCTGCTGGCAATTTTATTTTTACGAGTTCATGCGCTGTTAGGGCTGAGTCTAGTTCTTTGGTGACACCCTTGGTAAGGCCTGAAAGTCCAACGGTGATGACTGAGCGTTTGTGGTGGGCCAAGCCTCTTAAGTGTCTGATTTGGGTTCCGGTCAGTTTCATTACTGGGTTATGGTATAGCCTCCAGCGAATTACGACCACCTTAGTGATGACTTAATTTGTGGCCAGACGAAAATCGAAAAGCAAAGATTGGCTAGACCGGCAACACCGTGATCCATTCGTGAAGGGGTCGCAAAAGGCGGGCTACCGTTCTCGGGCGGTATACAAACTATCAGAAATAGATCAGAAGGATCGTCTGATTATGTCAGGGGATACTGTTCTCGACCTTGGTGCTGCGCCCGGGGGGTGGTCGCAATATGCAGCGACACGAGTGGGTGTTGCGGGCAGAGTCTTTGCGATAGATATATTACCTATAGCGCCGATTAAAGGTGTTGTAATTATCAAGGGGGATGTCGCTACCGAATCGTTGTCCCGAGAACTGGAATTGCGACTAAAAAACGAACCTATAGGGCTTGTATTATCGGATATGGCCCCCAATTTGACTGGTATAAAAGCGGCCGATCAGGCAAATAGCCTAGGCCTGGCACGAGTGGCACTATCGGTTGCACTAAAAATGCTGGGGCCAAACGGAAGATTTATGGTTAAGGTGTTTGAAGGCGAGGGCACGGATGATTTCCGTCGCGAGATAACATCTTCATTTGGTAAAGTGGTTGTGCGGAAACCGCAAGCATCACGCCTTGAGAGCGCTGAATATTACTTACTCGCTTCAAAGCCCACGGAAGGGCATTGAGACAAGTAGCGACCAGGGCGCTAGAAGTTTCAATTTAGCAGTCTAAACAGTTGTAGAAAATGAGGAAAACCCTCAAAATTCGACTTAAGGCAGAAAAAGGTAATGATCGATGTGGGCATTATTCGGTTTAACTCTTTCTTTTATAAGGATAACGTGAACCTTTTATGGGCAATTTGACAAAGAATCTTGTACTTTGGTTGGTTATCGCGATGGTACTCATGGCGGTGTTCAACAATTTTACGGCTAAGGACACTCGTACAGGTGTGGAACTAGATTACTCTGAGTTTTTACACGATGTGAAACAAGGTGGTGTCGAGCAGGTAACAATAAACGGTAGCTCGATCCATGGACGGACTCGATCCGGCCAGAGTTTTGTCACCTACTCGCCCGGTGACCCAGGACTGGTTAACGACTTACTCGAGGCAGGGGTCATTATTAAGGCCCAAAAAGAAGAAAGCACCTCCTTGTTGATGCAGATTTTTATCAGCTGGTTTCCGTTATTGCTGTTGATCGGTGTTTGGATATTTTTTATGCGACAGATGCAAGGTGGTGGGGGGCGCGGTGCTCTGTCGTTTGGTCGTAGTAAGGCCCGAATGCTGACCGAGGATAAAAACAATATTACGTTTGCTGATGTTGCAGGTGTCGACGAAGCCAAAGATGAAGTGGGGGAGTTGGTTGAATTTTTGAGTGATCCATCTCGGTTTCAAAAGCTGGGTGGTCGGATTCCTAGAGGCGTATTGATGACAGGTAGTCCGGGTACGGGAAAAACATTGCTCGCCAAGGCTATTGCCGGTGAAGCAAAGGTTCCTTTTTTTACAATTTCTGGTTCTGATTTTGTTGAGATGTTCGTTGGAGTTGGTGCGTCCCGTGTCAGAGATATGTTTGAACAGGCCAAGAAACACGCTCCGTGCATTATTTTTATTGATGAAATCGATGCAGTTGGGCGTCAGCGTGGTGCGGGTCTGGGTGGCGGACATGATGAGCGAGAGCAAACCCTCAATCAGTTACTGGTAGAGATGGACGGTTTTGAGGGCAACGAGGGTGTCATTGTTATTGCAGCAACAAATAGACCGGATGTGTTGGACCCAGCGTTATTAAGGCCTGGTCGATTTGATCGACAGGTACATGTGCCATTGCCAGATATCCGTGGTCGTGAAGCGATATTGAAAGTGCACATGCGTAAAGTACCACTGGCAGAAGACGTTGAGCCGACCATTATTGCGCGAGGGACACCTGGGTTCTCCGGTGCTGATCTCGCTAATTTAATTAATGAGGCTGCACTATTCGCGGCCCGGGGAAGCAAGAAGCTGGTCTCGATGGAGGAATTTGAGCTGGCTAAGGACAAGATTATTATGGGGGTAGAACGACGCTCGTTGGTTATGCCGGAGGTGGAGCGGAAGAACACTGCTTACCATGAATCCGGGCATACAGTCGTTGCAAGAGCGCTCAGTCCAAACACAGATCCGGTCCATAAGGTCACTATCATTCCTCGTGGGCGGGCCTTGGGCGTTACGATGCAGTTGCCCGAAGAAGATCGATATAGCCACAACCGGGATTACCTTTTTGCCAGAATCGCCGTGTTGATGGGCGGTCGAATCGCCGAGGAAATATTTATGGGGCAGATGACTACCGGCGCGGCCAATGATTTCGAACAAGCTACCGATCTTGCTCAAAAGATGGTTCAGCGTTGGGGCATGAGCGACGCGCTCGGACCGCGCGTTTATGGTGACAATGATGCCGAAGTGTTTTTGGGGAGGGACGTCGTCACCCATAAAAATCTAAGCGACTCGACCGCAGAACTTGTCGATCAAGAGATTACACGGATTATCGAAGAGCAATATACGCGAGCTCGTGGGATCATTGAGGTGAATCGGGATAAGATTCAAACGATGGCGGAGGCCTTGTTAGATTGGGAAACACTGGAGTCCGACCAGATTGATCAGATCATGCGTGGTGAGCCACCCGATCCGCCATCAGCCGAAGACAATAGTTCAGGTGGTAAAACCAATGATTTGCAAGGAGATGTTGCAGATCAAAGTCCAGCTGACGGGGATACTTCATCATCTGATCAGCCGACTGTGAAGCCTAAGATGGATTCACCGGCGGGCGACTCTGTCTAAGGTCCAGGAGTTCCATTCTCTTATTGAGCATAGACTGCCAGTTGCTGCCAGCGGGTACGGCGTTGATGGGAATCTTGAACATCACACCAGATTCATTTTCTGATGGCGGTCACTATCTGTGGATTGAGGATGCAATAAGACAGGCCCACCTGATGGTGAATGAAGGCGCTGATCTGATCGATGTTGGTGGAGAATCAACCCGACCAGGTTCCAGCCCGGTAACCGTTGAAGTCGAGCTAAAACGGATCATTCCGCTTATTCGCCGACTGTCTGAGGAAGTCTCGGTCCCTATCTCGGTTGATACCAGCAAGCCTGAAGTTATGAAGGCGGCAGTTGAAGCTGGTGCTGCAATGATCAATGACATTTGTGCTTTAAGGATGCCCGGCGCCTTAGAGCAGGCTCAGTCCCTGGATGTTGCGGTCTGCTTGATGCATATGAAAGGTATTCCAGCCACTATGCAACATGCACCGGTCTATATCGATGTAGTGCAAGAGGTAAAAGTATTCTTGCAACGGCAGGTGGACCGATGCCTTGCAGCTGGAATCTCGGCGGACAAGATCGTGGTTGATCCGGGTATTGGCTTTGGTAAGCGACCGGAGCATAACCGAAGACTAATTGATGAGATTGGAGTGCTTTTGGACCTCGGCCAGCCGGTTCTCGTGGGCGTATCTAGAAAATCCTTTCTACCGATAAAAATGACCGGACCGAATCGTGACCGGTTGAGTGCGCAGTATGCCGTACAGGCGGTCGCAAACGGAGCCTCGCTTGTTCGTGTGCATAACGTCGGCATGACTGCCCAGGTTCTTAGAGAATCACGAAACACCGTATAGCCACGCATTCAATGACCAGCCCACGCAATAGACGTTACTTTGGAACGGATGGTATCCGAGGCAGGGTAGGTCAAAAGCCAATCACTCCAGAAGATATGCTCCATCTGGGGTGGGCAATGGGAAAAGCGCTGGCATCACACGCTGGTAGCGAGGTTCTGATTGGAAAAGATACCCGTGAGTCAGGGTACATGATGGAGTCTGCGCTTGAGTCAGGACTGTCGGCAGCTGGTGTGGATGTGGTTTTAACGGGCCCCTTGCCGACACCAGCAGTTGCTTGCCTGACTAGAGCGTCAAATGCAGCGGCCGGGATTATGATCAGCGCGTCGCACAATCCCTACCATGATAATGGGGTCAAATGTTTCACGAGTGACGGCCATAAATTTAGTGACGATCTTGAACTTAGAATTGAGGTGTTACTTGCGGAAAAGATTCAAACGGTTGCGTCTGGAGTTATGGGAAAGGCGAGACGCCACAACCGAGCTGCTGATGATTATGTGGATTATTGCCTGGAACAAGTTGGTGTTGATCTTGATTTGAGCGATTTTAAAGTCGTTCTTGATTGTGCGCACGGTGCTGCCTATGAAATCGGACCCAGGCTACTGCATAAATTCGGTGCAGAGGTCGTGTTGGCTGGTGTTCTTCCCGATGGTTATAACATCAATGATCAATGCGGGTCGGTTCACCCACAGCATATGGCCGAGTTAGTAAAGATGCACAATGCTGATTTGGGTATAGCACTTGACGGAGATGCAGATCGAGTCGTGCTTGCTGATGCTTCTGGGAAGGTTGTGGATGGCGACGGGATGCTCTATGTGCTGGGTGTCTATGGGCAAAAGAACCCACGGGTAGCGGACGGAATAGTCGGGACCGTTATGACTAATCTTGGCCTGGAGTTGGCATGTCAAAAGTATGGAATCGCCTTTGAGCGTTCCAATGTTGGAGACAGGTATGTACTAGAAAAGATGTACGCCAAAAGTTGGACATTAGGGGGTGAAACCTCAGGGCATATCATTCAGCTTGACAAGGGAACAACTGGCGATGGGTTACTGACGGCAATCAGCGTACTTCAGATGATGCATTCGACTGGCCGGACATTAGCCGAACTCGTATCGGGTTTGCAGATTTATCCGCAGTCCATGATCAATGTTCCGATAAACGGTTCTGTTTCTGCAGCTATACTGCTGGATGACGAAACGGTTATCAACGCAGTTCGTGAGGTTGAGTCGGCGCTGGGTTGTAATGGCAGGGTTGTCCTGAGGCCTTCCGGAACCGAACCCGTTATTCGAGTCATGGTTGAGGGGATTGATGCAGTACAGGTAGAGACGTTGGTCGAACAGTTGACTATGGCTGTCGTGAGTTCGAGTGCGAAGTATTAATACATGCGACTCTGTTAACGTTGCGGTTGCGTCCAGCGCTGTGCCTCGGTAACATCGCCGCCGCTCGTCGGCCGATATAGAAGATTACGGATCTTCAGTAGCAGGAGATATGATGCGTCGTTCATTAGTTGCCGGAAACTGGAAGATGAATGGATCAGTCGCAATGACAGATGATCTGTTAACTGGGCTGAAGAAAGGGGTTGCGCGATCGATGCCGGACGTTGACGTTGTGGTCTGTCCACCGTTTCTTTACATACCACGCGCTGTCCAGATGCTAGCTGGGTCCACGATAAAAGTGGGTGCGCAAAATCTAGATATACACGAGCCAGGGGCATACACGGGCGAGATCGCGGCCGAGATGATCAAAGAACAGCATTGTGGTTATGTGATTGTTGGACATTCGGAGCGGCGTGCTCTGTACGGTGAGTCGAGTGATCTGGTGGCACAAAAAGCCAAGGTGGCCGTCGCTGCGGAACTGAAACCGATTATTTGTGTGGGGGAAACACTCGAAGAGCGGGAGCGCGGTGATACTGGTCGGGTGGTTCGGGAACAACTCATGTGTGTACTTGATTTAAACGGTGTCGAGATATTCCCGTTTGCGATCATTGCCTACGAGCCTGTTTGGGCGATTGGTACTGGTCGAAGCGCAAGTCCGGATCAGGCGCAGGAAGTGCATGCTTTGATTCGGGAGTCGATAGCAGAGCTCAACCCAAATGTTGCAGACCACACTCGATTACTTTACGGTGGCAGTGTAAAACCTGACAACGCACAAGCGATATTTTCTTCTCCAGATATCGATGGCGGGCTGATCGGCGGTGCAGCGTTGGTGGCAAGCGATTTCCTGGCGATCTGTAAGTCAATGGAGCGATGAGATGATTATCAGTATTTTCACGGTGATTAACCTGGTAACGGCTGTTTCGATAGTGGTCCTGGTACTTTTGCAGCGAGGTAAAGGTGCTGATATGGGCGCTGCATTCGGGGGTGGCTCTTCCCAATCGGTATTCGGCAGTCAAGGGTCAGCAACATTTCTGAGTCGTATTACTGCAGGTTTGGCAGCCGTATTTTTTATATCTGCCCTGTGTCTCGCCTATATGTACACCCAGAAGGGTAGTGCACCAAGAAGTGTTATTGAAACCACCACCTCCCAGGTTCCAGTCGCAGAAAGCCTACGAGAAAAAGACTCGACCGATCTACCGGCTGTACCTGGATCCAAGGATTGAATCTGTATTAAGGTCGACTATTGATTGATTGATTGAGTGAGTGACCTAGAAATATGCCGAAGTGGTGGAACTGGTAGACACGCCGTCTTGAGGGGGCGGTGGCGCAAGCCGTGCCGGTTCGAGTCCGGCCTTCGGCACCACAATTTAATACGAAAGAGTAGTTAACGTCGTATTTTGGCTAACCAGGGGTGCTATTTTGTTGACCGTATGGGGGGTCAGTCACTAGAATTTAGGACATCGATAGCCTAGGGTCATCCATCTGAAACGACAGCCGAATGCTTGCCAACTATCTGCCAGTGCTGCTGTTCTTAATCGTTGCTTCAGGGCTTGGGGTTGTTCTCTTGGTGGCTGGTAAGTTGCTAAGCCCACACCGGCCAAATGAACAAAAACTCTCTCCATACGAATGCGGTTTCGAAGCCTTCGAAGACAACCGTATGAAATTTGATGTCCGTTATTACCTCGTCGCAATATTGTTCATCATTTTTGATTTAGAAATTGCCTTTTTGTTTCCGTGGGCAGTCGCCTTGGACGACATCGGAATCTTCGGTTTTCTGGCGATGATGATATTTTTGCTGGTGCTGGTGGCCGGTTTTATATATGAATGGATGAAGGGCGCATTGGAATGGGAGTAGTGATTGCATGGCGTTAGAAGGGGTATTAGAACAGGGTTGGGCAACGACCAGGTTGGATGACCTCATCAATTGGGCCCGTACGGGGTCGATGTGGCCAATGACATTTGGGCTGGCGTGTTGTGCTGTAGAAATGATGCACACAGGCGCATCACGTTATGACTTAGATCGCTTCGGCGTTATTTTCCGCCCAAGCCCCCGTCAGTCAGATGTGATGATCGTAGCTGGTACGCTGACTAACAAGATGGCGCCAGCTTTACGCAAGGTCTACGATCAGATGCCGGAACCGCGTTGGGTAATTTCCATGGGATCTTGTGCTAATGGCGGTGGTTATTACCATTATTCATACTCAGTGGTTCGGGGGTGTGACCGGATCGTCCCGGTCGATGTGTATGTGCCGGGATGCCCGCCTACCCCTCAGGCGTTGTTGTACGGTGTCATCCAGCTTCAAAAAAAGATCAAGCGCACAGATACTATAGCGCGCTAGAGTCCGATAACTATATGGGTGCCACAAAAGACCTGCGCAGTCAGGTCCAAACTATATCCAGTGAATTTAATGCATTGATCACTGAGGATTCGTTAGGCTTTACCGTGACGGTCAGCCGATCATCGTCACTTGAACTGTTGGGAATACTGCGGGACCATCAAAACACCGCATTCGAACAACTGGTTGATCTGTGCGCTGTTGACTATCAGACCTACGGCCAAGAGGCACAACGCAATTGGGATAACGATAGGTTTGCTGTTGTTTACCATCTTCTTTCGATAAGTTTGAATCAGCGCCTGCGTGTGATCGTGCCCGTTCCTGAAGATGATTTAACCATTGATTCAGTCATCGAGGTGTGGCGCTGCGCGAACTGGTACGAACGGGAGGCGTTCGACCTGTTCGGAATTCAATTCCAGGGTCATCCGGACCTCCGGCGACTGCTGACCGATTATGGATTCATTGGACATCCGTTCCGTAAAGATTTCCCGTTGTCTGGTCATGTGGAAATGAGGTACGACGAAGAGAAAGGTAGAGTGGTGTACGAACCTGTGTCCGTTGAACCGAGGGTGACGGTGCCCCGAGTTATCCGGGATGAATGGACCAATGACTGAGATCCGCAACTACACCATGAACTTCGGGCCACAACACCCGGCAGCACATGGCGTGTTAAGGGTGATTATGGAGATGGACGGGGAGGTTATCGAAAGACTAGACCCGCATATTGGGTTGCTGCACAGAGCAACAGAAAAGCTGGCAGAAAGTAAACCTTACAATCACAGTATTGGTTACATGGATCGTCTAGATTATGTATCCATGATGTGTAATGAGCATGCGTATGTATTAGCGATAGAGTCGTTGCTGGGTGTGGTGCCGCCAATTCGTGCCCAGTATATAAGGGTTATGTTTGATGAGATCACCCGAATCCGCAATCACTTGATGTGGCTTGGTGCGCATGCACTGGATATCGGAGCGATGGCCGTATTTTTGTATGCGTTTCGGGAACGGGAAGATTTAATGGACTGCTATGAAGCGGTGTCTGGTGCACGCATGCATGCGACCTATTATCGGCCAGGTGGGGTTTACCGGGATTTGCCCGACAAAATGCCACTGTATCAAAGAAACGATCGCGAAGGCGACAAGGGTCTGGCAGCTCGGAACGAAGATCGGTCTGGCTCCTTACTCGACTTCATAGAGGTTTTTACGGAACGGTTTCCAGCGTGCGTTGATGAGTATGAGACCTTACTTACCGATAATCGAATCTGGAAACAAAGAACTGTCGACATAGGTATTGTTACACCCGAGCAGGCACTGCAACTCGGTTTTACGGGTCCGATGCTCAGAGGTTCCGGTGTTGAATGGGATTTGCGTAAGAAACAACCCTACGAGGTGTACGACCGAATGAGTTTTGACATACCCGTGGGGGTAACAGGGGATACCTACGACAGATATCTTGTACGAATGGAAGAAATGAGACAATCAAATCGTATTGTCTGCCAGTGTGTGGACTGGTTAAGGAGTAATCCGGGTTCAGTTATGTTGGACGACTATAAATTGAGTCCACCGCCACGGGAAGAAATGAAAGAAGACATGGAATCGTTGATTCACCACTTTAAGCTATTTACTGAAGGCTACAGTGTGCCTCCTGGGCAGGTGTATAGCGCTATAGAAGCCCCCAAAGGGGAATTCGGAATATTTCTGGTGTCAGATGGTGCCAACAAACCTTATCGAGTAAAAATCCGCGCACCTGGGTTTCCCCACCTTGCGGCCTTAGATGAAATGTCGCGAGGCCATATGTTGACAGACATGGTGGCAATAATCGGTACCCAGGACGTAGTGTTTGGTGAGATAGATCGCTAGCACTATGGAAATCGACTACCAGCTATCTGACGATGTCAGGGAAAAAATAGAAGCCGAGGCAAATAAATATCCGAGTCGCCGGGCAGCAGTCAAGTCTGCTCTACGCTATGCACAACAAGAACACGGCTGGGTATCCGAAGGAGTTGTGAATGCTGTGGCTGAATTGCTGTCACTTCAGTCAATACAGGTTTTCGAAGTGGCAACGTTCTACGACATGTTTTATACCAAACCTGTCGGTCGCCATAGAATCAGGGTGTGTACGAATGTGTCTTGCATGCTTCGTGGAAGCACAGATGTGCTTAATCATCTCAAAGAGAAGTTAGGTGTGGAAGTTGGCGAGACGACAGCCGACGGTAAGGTCGCGTTGTTTGAGGCTGAATGCCTAGGAGCTTGTGGTGGAGCACCGATGCTTATTTGCAATAATCGTTACGTCGAGAACCTGACGCCAGAAGGTGTTGATCAACTGTTGTCTGAGCTGGATTGATTGCCATGGGACGATGCTATGTTTGTTTGCCCGACCCAGAAGTCCATTCGCCGTGGTTACTCGACCAGTACTGTAAAGAGTTAGGGGGCTACCAGTCTTGGTTGAAAATTATTGATGAATCGATTCCACCTGCAGACATTATCGATATGATCAAGGCATCCGGACTGAGAGGCAGGGGCGGGGCAGGATTTCCTTCGGGACTCAAACTCAGTTTTATGCCTCGGGATGCTGAGGGTCAGAAGTATATTGTGTGTAATTCTGATGAAAGTGAGCCAGGAACGTTTAAAGATCGGGACATTCTGGCTCTCAATCCACATCAGTTAATCGAAGGAATGGCGATAGCCAGTTATGCGACAGGCTCCACTGTCGCGTATAACTACATTAGAGGGGAATATCACCAACCGTGGGTACGCTTTGAGAATGCCCTTAAGGAGGCTTATCAGGCAGGCTATCTGGGACAGGATATTCGTGGAACAGGCGTGACATTTGATCTCTACAGCCAACGCGGCGCAGGCGCTTACATCTGCGGAGAGGAAACTGGATTGCTTGAATCACTAGAGGGCAAAAAAGGAATGCCACGGTTTAAACCGCCGTTTCCTGCGCAAGTCGGTGCATTCGGCAAGCCAACAACGGTCAACAACACAGAAACGCTGGCCTCGCTACCGCCCATTATTGGCAAAGGCTCGGACTGGTTCAACAATTTGGGTCGAGAGGGTAGTGGTGGTAGTAAGGTGTTTTCAGTGTCTGGTCATGTCCAGCGACCAGGCAATTACGAAGTCACGTTAGGGACTCCGTTTAACGAATTATTGGATCTTGCCGGAGGCTTGCTCGAAGGACGTTCTCTAAAAGCTGTTATCCCTGGTGGATCTTCAATGCCAGTAATGCCGGCAGAGGCGATTCTGTCCTGCGAGATGGGCTACGATCAACTCCAGCAGGCGGGGTCGATGATCGGTTCTGGCGGTGTGATTGTGATGGATGACACAACTTGTATGGTCGAGGTATTGGAGCGTATTGCGCTTTTCTATTATCGAGAATCCTGCGGACAGTGTACGCCCTGTCGAGAAGGAACTGGTTGGTTATATCGATTGATCTATCGTATACGAACCGGTGTTGGCTCAGCCGATGATTTGGACAAGTTGCTTAATGTAGCTGACAAGATAGAAGGTCGGACTATATGTGCTTTAGGAGATGCGGCAGCCTGGCCCGTCCAAAGTTTTCTCAAGCATTTTCGTGGAGAGTTCGAGGCGAAAATTTCATCTGAAGCCGCAGCTTAATGAGGGGACTTGTCCGTCATGCTTAAAGTTGAGATCAACGGGCAACAGTTCGAAGCCGAACCAGGTTCTACGATTATCGAAGTGGCTGACAATGCGGGAATCTATATTCCACGATTCTGCTACCACGAAAAACTCTCTGTCGCCGCGAATTGCAGAATGTGCCTCGTCGAGGTTGAGAGAGCTCCGAAGCCGCTACCGGCTTGTGCCACTCCAGTAACTGACGGCATGGTTGTACAAACTCTGTCCGACATTGCTAAACAGGCACAGGCGGACACTATGGAGTTTCTGCTGATTAACCATCCTTTGGATTGTCCAATATGTGACCAGGGGGGGGAGTGCCCACTTCAAGACCAGGCAATGGGGTTCGGCGGTAGTAGTTCAGTATTCGAGGAGGTTAAAAGATCTGTCGACAATGTAGATATTGGACCTCTGATAACTACTGAAATGACTCGCTGCATTCATTGCACTCGTTGTGTGCGGTTTGGCGAGGAGGTAGCAGGAGTAATGGAGTTGGGCGCAATCGGGCGTGGAGAAGATATGAAGATCTCGACCTTCCTTGGCACGTCGATGGATAGTGAGGTCTCCGGTAATGTGATTGATTTGTGTCCAGTTGGGGCATTGACCTCCAAACCCTATCGGTTTACAGCACGAACCTGGGAATTGAACGGACACAAAGGTATTAGCCCCCACGACTGTTTGGGTTCAAACCTTGAAATTCAGGAAATCGGTGGTGTGGTTAAGCGAGTATTGCCGCGTGACAACGAAGCCGTGAATGAATGCTGGCTTTCGGATCGCGACCGGTACAGCTATGAGAGTGTTAACAGTAGTGATCGGTTGACCATGCCACTTGTTCGACGGGGTGAGAATTATCAGGAGATCGAGTGGGCTGAGGCATTAGACCTGGTTTCGTCAAAATTGATGCAAATTAAAGAAACGTGGTCCGGAAAGGAAATTGGTGCAATTGCGTCCCCAACAGCGTCGTTGGAGGAATTTTTTCTCTTACAGAAGATATTGCGCGCTCTGGGATCATCCAATGTTGATCATAGATTACGGCAACAAGATTTCCGAGATGATCTCGCAGCGCCAGTTTGCCCAGGTACCGACGTATCTATATCAAAGCTCCAAGAACTCGATGGTGTGTTGATTGTCGGTTCGAATATCCGGAAAGAACTACCATTGATCTCGTTGAGACTGCGGCGTGTAGCGCAGCAGGGGGGTGAGATCGCTGTTCTCAATCCAATGTCGTTCGATCATAATTTTGCGACGACCCAAGAAATGATCGTAAAGCCGTCAATGATGGCAATCGCCTTCGCGAGCATTGCGCGAAAGATTGCAATGGCAACAGGGAAGGAGGATCTATTGCCTATTGATCTTGTCGAACTCGCAACACGACATGAATTTGGGATCAATGTTGATGCTATCGCAAATAGCTTGATTAGAAACGGTACAGATGCCCTCATCCTTCTAGGGCAAATTGGAATGAACCATCCGGATGCCAGTACGCTTCGACAGATTACATCTTGGCTTGGAGTGAATTGTGGAATTCGGATAGCCATATTGCCAGACGCCAATGGCGTGGCGGGGTGGGTTGCTGGGTGTGTGCCGCACCGCCTACCCGGCGGACATTCGAATTCTTCGCCGGGATTAAATTGTAAAAAAATGATCGATCAGCGTCTTAAAGCTTATGTTTTGTATGGAGTTGAGGTTAGTAACGATTATTCTGATCCAGTGGCGTTGGATACTGCCTTAAACGAAGCAGAGTTCGTTGTGAGTTTCTCGACTTTTCGTTCCGCGGTGCCCGAGCAGGCGGATGTCGTGCTTCCTCTTGCGGCTTTCACGGAAATTGATGCCGGATATATTAACTGCGAAGGCGTTGCCCAGTTCGCCAATGCCGCTGTAAATCCGATGGGTCAGTCCAGACCAGGATGGAAAATTTTACGGGTGCTTGGAAATTTCCTAAAACTAGCCGGTTTTGACCATGTCAGTTCCAAGGACATTATCGCTGAACTTGAGGAGGTTTACGATTTATCAGCACCCATAAGCGTACGCTACAAACCGGATCTACAAGCAATTAATCATGTTGTGACTCAATCGGCTGAAGTCAAGAACGGCAAACAGTTGGATCGCATTATCGATGTACCAGTGTATAGCGTAGACCCCACAGTACGTCGTGCCACAGCGCTGCAATCGACCAAGGACGCGGATACTGTGGCGCTGCTCGCTTGTGCAGAAGAATTGGAGGAGCTGGGTTTCAAACACGGGGGTCAAATAGCAGTGCGTTCCGAGACCGGCGAAGTCATGCTTCCAGTCCAACCTGATGAGCGTGTACCTCGTGGCGCTGTATACGTGCCAGCAGGCCTTTCTGAAACGTCGGTTCTCGGTTCTCTCTCGGTGGTTATGGTTCAAGCGATGGAGTAACAGATGGGCTGGATTATGACAACTTGGGACTCTCTACCGTTGATCTTGCAACTTGGTATTAAGATCGGTTTTATCGTTGGGCCACTTATTGTTGCGGTTGCGTACTACACGCTTGCTGAACGAAAAGTTATAGCTTATATGCACGTGCGAGTCGGCCCGAATCGGGTCGGTCCCAGAGGTTTGTTGCAGCCTATAGCGGATGTTCTGAAGTTGATGTTTAAAGAAATGATCATACCCAGCAAGTCCGATAAATATCTTTTTCTTATCGCGCCGGTCCTCGCTGTGACCCCTGCCTTTGCCGCGTGGGCGGTAATTCCATTTTCGGGAACGCTGGTACTGGCGGATATCGATGCTGGCTTGCTGTATGTGTTAGCGCTGACCTCTATGAGTGTTTATGGCGTCATCATTGCTGGCTGGGCCTCGAACTCTAAGTACGCATTTCTAGGCGCACTGCGCTCGGCAGCGCAGATCGTTGCCTATGAAATCGCAATGGGTTTCGCATTGGTCGGAGTGCTCATGGTGGCTGGCAGTTTAAATCTCAACACCATCATTCAGGCACAGTCTGGCGGCCTACATCAGTGGTTCTTCCTGCCACTTTTCCCGCTTTTTCTGGTGTATCTGATCTCGGGCGTGGCCGAGACGAACAGGGCGCCGTTTGACGTTGCGGAAGGTGAATCTGAAATTGTGGCAGGGTTTCATGTGGACTACTCAGGAATGGGTTTTGCTGCCTTTTTCCTTGCGGAGTACGCAAATATGCTGATGATATCGGCATTAACTGTAATCCTATTTCTAGGCGGATGGAATTCACCGTTTGATTTCCCACCGTTTAGCTGGCTGCCAGGAGTGTTTTGGTTTTTAGCGAAACTCTCTGTAGTCGCATTTTTGTTTTTATGGTTTAGAGCGACCTTTCCCAGGTACCGATATGACCAAATCATGCGCCTTGGCTGGAAGGTGTTTATCCCTGTGACACTTATCTGGATAGCGGTTATTGGGGCGTTCAAGTTTTTTACGCCGTTCGGTTTCATTTTTTCATAGGCAGAGCAAATGTCAGTAATTAAGAAGTTTGTAAACACTTGGGGGCTGACCGAACTTGCTAGAGGCTTGGGTGTTACTGGCCGATATTTCTTCAAGAAGAAATTTACGATTCAGTATCCCGAGGAGAAAACACCGAAGTCACCCCGGTTTCGTGGATTACATGCACTTCGTCGCTATCCCAATGGAGAGGAGCGTTGTATCGGTTGCAAACTCTGTGAGGCGGTTTGTCCGGCACTCGCCATTACGATTGATTCCGAAGAAAGAGAGGACGGAACGCGTCGGACAACTCGTTACGATATCGACCTGTTTAAATGTATTTACTGTGGATTCTGTGAGGAGGCTTGTCCCGTTGACTCGATCGTCCTTACAGATATCGATGAATACCATTTTGAATCGGGTGAGACCGGTGTGGTCACAAAAATAGACCTTCTGAATCTTGGCGACAGATACGAAGCGCAGATTGCGTCTGCCCGTCAACAAGATTCAGCATATAGATAGAAAGCGAAAGACTGGGCTACTGTATGTCTATGGAATCCATACTGTTCTATTTGTTCGCAACCGTATTGGTCGTGTCTGCGGCAATGGTAGTGACGATAAGAAACCCGGTAAAGGCCGCGTTGTTTCTTGTTTTGTCTTTTTTTAGCGCGGCCTGTATCTGGATGACTCTGGAAGCTGAGTTTTTGTCCATTGCTTTAGTGCTAGTTTACGTCGGTGCCGTTATGGTGTTGTTTTTGTTTGTAGTCATGATGCTAGACATCGACGTCGAAAGTATGCGGGAAGGATTTGCGCGAAATTTGCCAGTCGGTGCTCTGGTTGCAGGCGTTATGGTAGTTGAGTTCGCAGTGGTGATGATGTCAGATCGTTTCGACTCACAATCGTTGCCACGGCCAGCTGGCCATGGTCCTGATTACAGTAACACGAAAGAGTTGGGGCTTGTCTTATATACCGACTATGTTTTTGCATTCGAAGTTGCGGGTCTTATTCTGCTCGTTGCAATCGTCGCTGCCATAGTGTTAACGATGCGCCGCCGACCAAATACCCGCTACCAGTCTCCTTCAGAGCAAGTCAAAGTCAACAAGTCGGAGCGCCTTCGTATAGTCAGCATGCCGGCAGAAAAGCGACTGGATATAGACAATTGATTACGCTATCGCATTACCTCGTTCTTGGGGCAATACTTTTTGCTCTCAGCGTAGTTGGTATATTTCTGAATCGTAAGAATCTTGTAATCATTCTTATGGCCATAGAGTTGCTACTGCTGGCTGTAAATATGAATTTCATTGCGTTTTCCTATTACCTGGATGACTTGGCGGGGCAGGTATTTGTGTTCTTTATTTTGACAGTAGCTGCAGCGGAAGCAGCGATTGGGTTGGCGATACTAATTGTTTTATTTCGCAACCGCCGGTCTATAAATGTTCAAGATTTGGATCAGTTAAGTGGGTGATGGCTAATTCATGAAGGTGATCTATTTATTAGTTCCATTAGCTTGTCTTGTTGCTGCCATTATCGCCGGGTTTTGGGGGGCTAAAATTGGCAACAGCGCAACACATCGGATCACAATAACAGGGGTTGGTCTTTCGTTTGTGCTCTCGGTTGTCGTTTTGTTCGATGTGCTAGATGGACATTCATTTAATGGCTCTATATACACCTGGGGAACAAGCGGGGGCGTATCTTTTGAAGTCGGATTCCTGATTGATCACCTGTCAGCGGTCATGATGGCCGTTGTTACCTTTGTCTCGCTGATGGTGCATATCTATACCATAGGCTATATGCGAGATGACCCGGGATACACCAGGTTTTTCTGTTATATCGCATTGTTTACTTTTGCCATGCTAATGCTGGTCATGGCGAACAATTTTCTACAACTCTTTTTTGGTTGGGAAGCGGTGGGTTTGGTGTCTTACTTGCTCATTGGGTTCTGGTTTAAACGAGAATCTGCGGTTGCAGCGAATCTGAAAGCGTTCCTGGTTAACCGGGTGGGGGACTTGGGTTTTATCCTGGGCATAGCCGCTGTAATGTACTTGTTCGGTACACTGGACTATAGCGCTGTATTTTCTGCCGCGTCCGAGAAACAAAATGCAGTAGTAACCGGGGTACTTGGTTATGAATGGAGCTGGATAACACTGATCTGCCTCTTACTTTTTGTTGGGGCAATGGGTAAGTCTGCACAGGTGCCATTACATGTCTGGCTGCCAGATTCTATGGAAGGCCCAACGCCAATCTCGGCCCTGATTCATGCGGCGACGATGGTAACTGCTGGAATATTCCTGGTTGCAAGAATGTCTCCATTGTTTGAGTTGTCGACGACAGCGTCATCTGTGATTCTGGTAATTGGTGGACTAACCGCGCTCTCGATGGCCCTAGTTGGACTCGTACAGAACGATATTAAGCGGGTGGTCGCCTATTCAACGCTATCTCAGCTGGGTTATATGACAGTAGCACTTGGCGCATCGGCGTACTCAGTCGCAATCTTTCACCTCGCAACCCATGCATTTTTTAAGGCGCTCCTTTTTTTAGCGGCTGGGTCTGTGATTATTGCATTGCATCACGAGCAGGATATGCGGCGAATGGGTGGGCTTCGCCGCTACATGCCCATTACCTATATCACGTCAGTCATAGGCAGTCTTGCACTGGCAGGGATACCGCCGTTTTCTGGATTTTTCTCAAAGGATGCGATTATCGAGGCAGTGCATCACTCCAACATACCTGGCGCGGGGTTGGCCTATGCTGCCGTCCTCATGGGTGTTGTCGTGACAGCGTTCTATTCATTCCGGCTGATATTCATGGTATTTCATGGGGAGCCTCGTATGGATAAACAGGCGCGCTCACACCTTAAAGAAAGTCCGTGGGTGGTTACGGTGCCGCTGGTCTTGCTGGCTATTCCTTCTTTGTTGTCCGGCGGTTTTCTGGTTGAGAGTGTATTGGGTGGGCACTTTTTAGGGGACGCTGTAGCTCAGGGTCCCTCAGCAGGAGAAGGTGATCATCTGACTGCGGTGGGACTGATGACTCATGGCTTTTTAGCAGCACCACTCTGGTTGGCTTTGGGAGGTGTTTTTCTGGCATGGATTTTCTACGTTAGAGTTCCCTCACTACCCGGTAACGTGTCTCAAAGGCTGTCCCTCATCTATAGAATATTGCATCGGAAATATGGTTTTGATCAGTTTTATCAGTGGCTATTTGCATCTGGCGGTGTCCGCCTAGGAGAGTGGCTCTGGAAGCGAGCAGATATCGCACTGATAGACGGGTTTGCGGTAAACGGGACAGCAAACATGGTTGGTTGGTTTTCACGTGTTTTGAAGCGATTGCAGACCGGTTATGTCTATCACTATGCATTCGTCATGATCATTGGCGTGGTCGTATTTTTGTCCTGGGGTCTGTGGTCATGAGACCGTCTGGAGCGTAATGGACAGTATGACACCGAATATCCTCAGCATTTTGATCTGGTTACCAATTTTGGGTGGGATATTGATTTTGTCGACTGGCGGTGATCGTAATGCTCAGTTGGCTAGAAAGATAGCGCTCGGATTTTCCGTGGGTACATTTTTGTTGTCGTTGTCGTTATATGCTGACTTTGACATCACTACAGCGAGTATGCAGTTTGTCGAACGGTACCAATGGATCGAGAGCCTACACATCCAGTACTTTCTTGGCGTTGATGGCATCTCTATGCCGTTGATTATTCTGACGACGTTGCTAACGACCATTGTAGTGATAGCTGGGTGGGAGGTAATTACCAAAAGAGTCGCTCAATACATGGCGTCCTTCTTGATTATGGAAGGGCTGATGATCGGTGTTTTTAGTTCGATGGATGCCATTCTTTTCTATCTCTTTTGGGAGGCTATGCTGATTCCGATGTTTCTGATTATCGGAGTTTGGGGTGGTTCAAACCGGGTTTATGCCGCCATAAAGTTTTTTCTGTATACGTTGGTTGGATCTCTACTGATGCTCGTGGCCATTATTTATTTGTATTTCACATCAGATCACACCTTCAACATAGCATCGTTTCATGCAACACCACTCACCTATACAACACAGGTTCTAATATTTTTAGCATTCTTCGCGGCGTTTGCCGTAAAGGTGCCCATGTTTCCGGTACATACGTGGCTACCTGATGCTCACGTGGAGGCCCCCACGGGCGGGTCTGTAATCTTGGCCGCCATTACTCTAAAAATGGGTGCTTACGGATTTCTTCGGTTCAGTATTCCGATTACCCCAGACGCTTCTTCTGAGCTCGCCATATGGGTTATAGGGCTGTCATTGATCGCCGTGGTCTACATTGCACTAGTGGCCCTGGTGCAGCGAGATATGAAGAAATTAATTGCGTATTCGTCGATATCACACATGGGCTTTGTGACGTTAGGTTTCTTTATATTCGATACACAAGGTATGGAAGGCGCCATTGTGCAAATGATCTCTCACGGCTTTATTTCCGGAGCCTTATTTTTGTGTGTTGGTGTTCTCTATGATCAAATGCATTCGAGGGAGATCGATAGCTATGGGGGTGTGGCCAATGCCATGCCAGTATTTTCCGTTTTCCTGGTATTTTTTGCGATGTCGAATGCCGGCCTACCAGGCACTTCAGGGTTCGTGGGCGAGTTTCTAGTAATCCTGGGCAGCTTCAGGGTCAACGGTTGGTATGCAGCTGTTGCAGGTCTCACGCTTGTTCTTGGTGCAGCCTATACGCTCTGGATGATCAAAAGAGTCGTCTATGGCGAGATTACAAACGAAAAAGTAAAAGCATTGGTCGATGTCAATGGGCGCGAGAAACTTGTGTTAGGCGTATTGGCGGTTTGTGTGCTCGGATTGGGTATTTATCCAATGCCACTACTTGAGGTCATGCATTCGACTGTCGAGAATCTGCTGCAACATGCTGCGATTTCAAAGCTCTAGCAATCATGACTAACCAAGATATCCTAGTAGTACTGCCTGAGATCGTAATAGCCCTCATGGCCTGCTTTATTCTTGTCCTGGATCTATATTTACCTGCAACGAAAAAGAAGAAGTTTGGATATGGCTTGTCGTTGGTAACCTTGATGGTAGGCGCTGGTCTGAGCATCGTTTATTCTGAGCCAGCTCCGGTCTATGGACTCAATGGTCTGGTGTTGATGGACAGTCTGTCGGCTATCTTGAAAGTGGGCATTTGTATCTCGACCGGATTTGTTCTGGTCTACAGTCGAGGTTATGCGGATGCTAGAGGATTGTGGAAAGGCGAGTTTTTTGCGCTAGCGTTATTCGGAGTTGTCGGAATGATGGTGATGACGGCTTCAAATCATCTGCTGTCTCTCTACGTCGGTCTGGAATTGCTCGCGTTGTGCCTGTATACGATGGTGGCTTTGAGGATCGATTCGACGGCTGCGTCAGAAGCCGCCATGAAATACTTTGTATTGGGTGCACTGGCATCCGGGATATTGCTGTACGGCATGTCGCTGCTCTATGGGCTCACTGGGACGTTATACATAAACGAACTGTCAGCATCGATAGTGCGTCATGACGGGAGCACGCTACCAAGAACCATGGCGCTGATACTGGTTCTGGTTGGACTTTTGTTCAAGATCGGCGCGGTGCCTTTTCATATGTGGGTGCCCGATGTTTACGAGGGGTCACCAACGTCAAGCACGGTATACCTGGCGACAGCGCCAAAGCTTGCGGGCTTTGCAATCATACTCAGACTTCTGGCAGATGGGCTTGGATCGCTCGCTACCGAATGGCAGGGGATGCTGCTCGTGGTCTCTATAATCTCTCTAGCTCTAGGCAACATCATTGCTATTGCACAAAGCAATATCAAACGCATGCTGGCCTATTCGGCAATTGCTCATGTCGGCTTCTTTTTGCTTGGAATTTTGACCGGGGAGGTGTCCGGCTATGCGTCCGCTATGGCCTATATATTGATTTACGCGGTGGTTACCTTGGGAGCTTTTGGGGTCATACTGGCTTTGTCGAGCAAGGGCGTGGAAGCTGATTTAATTGAGGACTATTCGGGGTTGAATCAATCTCACCCCTGGGCTGCGTTCATTATGCTTCTGTTGATGTTTTCTCTTGCGGGGATACCACCCACTATTGGATTCTATGCCAAGTTATCAGTATTACAGGCGGTAGTGAATGCAGGTATGACCTGGGTCGCGGTAGTGGCCGTTGTTTTATCTGTAATTGGTGCGTTTTACTATCTTCGAATCGTAAAGGTGATGTATTTTGATGATCTCGCAACATCTCATCCAGGGTTGCAGTTCAGGCCGAAACAAGATGCTCGAATTCTGCTTACGATTAATGGCCTTGCTGTGGTCGTATTGATGCCATGGATCGGTAAACTAACGACGTTGTGCGAAGGAGCAATCGAGGTACTTTTTTAAGGGTACCTTACTTGTTGGTTGTCTCTATTCTGAACGGTAAAAAACCGCAGACTGAATCGCATAGTGTTGGGATTTTTCTCCTGCAAATGCCGCGGTTGAGCCTGGTTTTGTGATAAAATAAGTGCCTGATTTTGGTCCCGAAAGGGGCTCAAATTGCCCTGTAAATTCAATCGATTTTAGCCCTCTAGCGGGCATTCGTAAAATTGTCGTAGGAACTTCAAGTTGAGTCGTGCAGATGAATGATATTGCCAAAGAAACCATAACTTCGAATCTCGAACAGGAGATGCGTCAGTCGTATTTAGACTATGCAATGAGTGTCATCGTAGGCCGTGCCCTACCAGATGTTCGTGACGGCCTCAAGCCAGTGCATCGGCGAGTTTTGTACGCTATGTCGGGATTAAGTAACGACTGGAATAAAGCTTACAAAAAATCAGCACGCATCGTAGGTGATGTCATTGGCAGGTATCACCCGCACGGCGATACTGCGGTTTACGACACGATTGTTCGTATGGCCCAGCCATTCTCGCTGCGCTATCCCCTTGTAGACGGTCAGGGAAATTTTGGTTCAGTAGATGGGGACTCTCCCGCCGCCATGCGCTACACAGAGATACGCCTATCGCGTCTTGCGCACGAGTTGCTTGATGATCTCGATAAAGAAACGGTCGACTTTTATCCAAACTACGATGAATCGGAGACACAACCCGCGGTACTCCCGGCACGTTTCCCCAATCTTCTGGTTAACGGTTCATCTGGGATTGCAGTGGGTATGGCGACCAACATACCACCGCATAACCTCTCAGAAACCATAGAAGCGTGCTTACTGCTTATTCGTGAACCTGACGCGTCGATTGACCAGTTAATGGAGGTGTTACCTGGACCGGACTTCCCCACAGCTGCCATTATTAACGGGCATAGTGGTATTAGGCAGGCCTATGAGACTGGGCGGGGCAGAGTCCATATACGCTCCAGAGTCGAAATTGAGGAGAAAAAAGACAGCCAACGCTCAAGTCTTGTAGTGACGGAATTGCCCTACCAGGTAAACAAAGCAAGGCTTCTTGAAAAGATTGCCGAACTGGTGAAAGAAGGAAAGGTCAGTGGCATTAGTGGACTTAGAGACGAGTCTGACAAGTCTGGGATGCGAATGGTCATCGAACTCAAGCGTGGTGAGGTGCCGGCAATTATTCTCAACAATTTGTATCAGCACACTCAATTACAGACAGTTTTCGGGATAAACCTGGTCGGGCTGAGTAACAACCTGCCAAAACTATTTAATTTAAAGGAGTTGCTAGAGTGTTTCTTGCAACATCGCCGCGAGGTTATTACCCGTCGGACCATATTTAACTTGAGGAAAACAAGAGCCAGAACTCATGCCCTTGAAGGGCTGGCAGTAGCCTTGGCTAACATCGACCAGGTTATAGAAATGATAAAAGCGGCGTCTGACCCCACGGCTGCGAGGAATCAACTTATTTCAACATTGTGGGATGCTGCACTTGTGAGCGAACTGACCAGTCTGGGTGATTCGACGATCTCTCGTCCGGATGATATGGATCCTGAAAAAGGGTTGAGGGAAGACGGTTATCGATTGACACAGGCACAAGCACAATCGATTCTAGATCTCAGACTGCACCGTTTAACTGGCCTAGAAAAAGAAAAAATAAAAACTGAATACGAGAACAACTTGTTAGTAATTCGCGACCTACTGGATATTCTTGAGCGACCGGACCGTTTGGTGGCTGTTGTAGAGAGCGAGCTACAGGAAATTAAAGAAAACTATAGTGACAATCGGCGCACTGAGATCTTGGCGACGCATCTTGATTTAAATGAAGAAGACCTGATTGTTCGCGAAGAGATGGTAGTAACACTATCAGGGGAAGGGTACGCAAAGGCGCAACCATTGTCTGATTATCACGCTCAACGTAGAGGTGGCAAAGGCAGAGTTGCAACTCGCACCAAGCAGGACGACTTTGTAAAGTCAATGTTCGTTGCAAATTCACACGATACCATTCTTTGTTTTTCTAACTATGGAAAAGTCTATTGGTTACGTGTCTATCAATTGCCTCAGGCTGGGCGGCAAGCACGCGGTCGACCCCTTGTTAATCTTCTACCTTTGGACGCACAAGAGCGTATAACTGCCTTCTTGCCGCTGGGCAAGGATCTACAAGGCCAATTCGTATTTATGTCAACGGCCGAGGGCATTGTAAAGAAATGTAGTCTCGAATCGTTTTCGAGACCCAGGCCGTCGGGGTTGCGTGCACTCACGTTGTCGGAGGGAGATGAGCTAGTGAGTGCCGGTATGACGCAGGGAAACTCTGACTTGCTCTTGTTTAGCTGTTCCGGAAAGTCAATACGTTTTGTAGAGACTGATGTCAGGGTTATGGGTCGATCCGCTCGTGGGGTAAAAGGGATAGCCCTAAAATCTGATCAACGTCTGATCTCTATGTTGGTTGTTGACCAAAATGAACTGGATAAAACCGTGTTGACGGCAACCGCTCGTGGCTATGGAAAACGTACTGCGGTCAAGGCATTCCCACGTAAACGTCGGGGCGGGCAAGGTGTAATTGCAATTCAGAATGGCAAGAGAAACGGGTCGTTGATCGGGGCGGTTTTGACTTCATCAGAAGATGAGCTGATGTTGTTGACGGATGGCGGACGACTGGTTCGCACCAGTGTTGACGGTATTTCAGAGTTGGGGCGTAATACGCAAGGGGTTCGACTGATTACACTGGCTGACGGCGAGGACTTGATTAGCTTAGGTCTGGTCGTTGACTCTACAGGTGCTGAACCAGAAATAGAAACTTAGTCGTGGAGAAGGGGCTATATTAGTTCTCGCTGGTAGCTTTGGTTACAAACAAACGATCTGGATTGGCCGATATTAAACATAATGCTCATAGACAAATGACTGACACAAAAGACATCGAAAATCTGCGGAGCGAGATCGATCAGATCGATGACAGTTTGTTGAAATTGTTTAATGAGCGCGCTCGAACTGCAATGAAGGTGGGCGACCAAAAGCCTGGCCAGAAAGCAGACATTGTCTATCGACCAGAGCGGGAAGCGCAGATACTTCAACGACTTCAGCGTGCGAATAATGGACCGTTAGGCTCAGAAGCGGTTGAACGGCTGTTTCGAGAGATTATCTCTATTTGCCGTGCTACTGAAGCAAAGCCATCGATTGCCACACTCGGTCCGGATGGCACTTTCTCGGAACTTGCGACACGCAAACAATTCGGTTTAGAAATCGACCTAAAGTTGACATCGAGTATTGAAGAGGTATTTCGTTTGGTCGAAGCCGATCACTGCGATTTTGGTGTGGTCCCGGTTGAGAATTCTGCAGAAGGCGGCATCCATCTCACTCTAGACAGACTGTTGACCACGTCGCTTAAAATCTCCGGCGAGGTCGATCTGAGGATTAAGCACTGTCTTATCGGTTTTGCTGAAAATACTTTTCCGACCAAGGTGCTTGCCCATCAGCAAGCTCTAGCACAATGTCGGCAATGGCTGGATGTTAATCTTCCATCGTCCGAGAGGGTGGCTTGTGCGAGTAACTCAGATGCTGTACGCCAGGTGCTCGACAATCCAACCTGTGTGGCAATAGCTGCTGGTGAGGCCGCAGATGCTTTTGGTTTGCAGATACTTCAAGCAGACATAGAAGACCAACCCGGGAACACCACCAGGTTTCTAGTGCTTGGTCGTCACTCGGTCCTACCCTCAGGTCGAGACAAAACTAGTTTGGTGATGAGTGCACAGGAGCGACCAGGAGCTTTGCATGCGTTGCTCGAGCCACTTTCCGAACACAATATTAATATGACACGTGTAGAATCGCGGCCTTCTAGAACCGAGATGTGGGAATATATGTTTTTCATTGATATAGAGGGTCACGTACAAAATTCTAACGTTGAAAGCGCGTTGTCCCAGATGAAAGCCAATGCGGCTATGTTTAAGGTCTTGGGCTCCTATCCAAGGAGTATTTGAGCAACATGGCGTTCAATGCCAGGGACCTGGCAGTCAATGGGGTACGGGCACTTCAACCCTACCTACCTGGAAAGCCGGTCGAAGAATTAGAACGCGACCTCGGGTTGTCTGACATAGTCAAGCTCGCTTCCAACGAAAACCCTAGAACCTCCAATGAGGTGATCGAAAAAGCACTTGCGCAGCAACAGTCAGACATCAGCAGGTACCCTGATGGTTCTGGATACGCACTAAAAATAAGGCTTTCAGATTTGCTCGGGGTATCTACGGATCAACTGACACTCGGCAATGGTTCTAACGATGTGCTCGAACTCCTGGTGCGCACATTCGTCTCCCCAGGCCAGGGGGTTGTAGTGTCGGAACATTCTTTTGCAGTTTACAGCCTGGCTGCCTCTGCGGTTGGCGCTGATTTAAAAACGGCTCCCGCGAGATCGTGGGGACACGATCTGGAGGCAATGCTCTCTCTAGTCGATCAAAATACGCGAGTGGTTTTCATCGCGAATCCCAATAATCCAACCGGCACCTGGGTAGAATCTCGAGCTCTACTTTCATTTCTCGACCACATGCCGGCAACGACTATAGTAGTTATTGATGAGGCCTATTATGAATACTGCGAAGATCCAGATTTCCCTAATGCAATAGACTTAATGAAGGACTACCCATTTCTGGTTTCGACAAGGACATTCTCAAAGATTTACGGACTAGCCGGAATGCGAGTCGGCTACAGCGTGTCATCGCCTGTTATAGCGGACTTGCTGAATCGAGTGCGGCAACCGTTCAACGTCAACAGTTTTGGACTTGCCACGGCACGACTTGCGCTCGATGATGCCGTGTTTCTTGCCGAGAGTCGGCGTCTCAATAGCCAGGGTAGACACAGAATTTATGCTGGTTTTTCAGAACTTGGCCTCGAGTACATTCCCTCGGCAGGTAATTTTGTTTGCGTAGATGTAGCGCGTCCAGCGATATCGGTCTATGAATCGATGCTAATGCAAGGTGTGATTGTGCGGCCTGTTGCAAACTATGGCTTGCCGAATCATCTGAGAGTTACCGTCGGATTGCCTCACGAGAATGAAAAGATGATCGATGCGCTGACTGTCGCGCTAGCGGTATAGGTACTCACGAACGGTTTAGCTACTGTCCTGATTGAGCATCAAGTTGATTCATCATCTCACCATTATCGGGGTCGGCTTGATCGGGGGATCTGTTGCCAAGGCACTGCGTTGTCAAAATGCCGTGGGTCATGTTACAGGATTCGGGCGTAGAGAGAGTACCCTTCAACGAGCCCAGGCGCTTGGGGTTATCGATAGTTGGTCACTGGATTTAGGTGCTGCAGTCGAGCAGGCAGAAGTGGTAATTATCAGCTCACCCGTGAATACCATCGCATCGATTTTCCACGAACTCAAGTCGTATCTAGGAGAGACTACGATTGTTACCGATGCTGGTAGCGTGAAAGGGTCTATAGTTGATGCTGCAGTGAGGGGTCTCGGTGATAAAATTATCAATTTTGTACCGGGCCATCCGATAGCCGGCAAAGAAAAAAGCGGAGTTGATGCGGCATCAGAAACGCTTTTTTATGGTCATCGAACTATACTCACACCGATGGCTAACACTCGTACTGAAGCCATATCAGCAGTAAAAGATATGTGGGAAACGATCGGTGCTGAGGTTGTTTTCATGGAGCCTTCAGTCCACGATGATCTGTTGGCACTGACCAGCCATCTTCCACACGCGTTGGCATTTATTTTAGTGGATTTGTTGTCCCGGCAGAATAATACAAAGAATTGTTTAAACCTATCGGCGGGGGGGTTCTACGATATCACTCGAATCGCTTCTAGCGATCCTGTGATGTGGCGAGATATTTTTCTGAGCAATAAACATGCGATATTGCAGCGGTTAACGGAATATTCGTCAGCTATAGATGATTTGGTTGGATTGATAGACCGCTCGGATTCATCTGCTTTAGAGGAAATGTTCAAACATGCAAATGAGGTACGTCGGCAGATCAAGGACAGGCGCTCGTAGCTCCTGCGCGTTTGAGCATGAACTCGTTCACCATCAACGGTCCAGGCGTACTCAGAGGGTCAATTTCCGTACCAGGTGATAAATCGATCAGTCACCGTGCTGTAATCCTAGGGGCAATTGCACAGGGACGCACGAAGATTAAGGGACTGCTGGAGAGTGAAGATGTTCTTTCGACTGTGAACGCGTTGCGAAACATGGGAGTGAAGATAGATCATCATAAAGACGAGGGAATGCTGATCGAAGGTGTCGGTCTATACGGACTGAAGGATCCAGGGCAACCGCTGAATATGGGGAACTCTGGTACCGCGATGCGTTTAATGGCCGGTGTTCTGGCAGGGCAGTCGTTTCCGTCGACGTTGGTTGGAGATGATTCCCTCAGTCAACGACCCATGGGTCGAGTTGTTGAACCGTTGCTTGCCCTGGGTGCGGATATTTCCGTACAGAACTCTGGTTATCCGCCGATTCAAATAAAACCGGTTAATCAACTCAAGGGTGCTGATTATGTAATGCCAGTAGCCAGCGCGCAGGTCAAATCGGCATTTCTTTTAGCTGCTCTATGTGCGGATGGGGCTAGTCGGGTAAAAGAACCAGAACAGACTCGTGACCACACTGAGCGAATGCTAAGAGGCTTTGGGCATACCATTTCGAAACAAGGTGATTGGATTAGGGTTGTTGGTGGAAAGGAATTAGTGGGAGCGAAGGTAATGGTCCCAGGAGATTTGTCATCTGCTGCATTCTTTATAGTCGGTGCGGCGATCACAGTTGAATCTCAGATTATTTTGAAAAACGTAGGTGTAAATCCAACGAGAACAGGCGTGATTGAGATTCTGCAAAAAATGGGAGCCAGTATCGACTGCCTCAACCAAAATACGATATGCGGGGAACCTACAGCCGATCTGATGGTGAACTCTACCCCGTTAAGGGGTGTCAAGATCGAGACGCATCAGGTAGCACGAGCGATTGACGAGTTCCCCATCTTATCAATTGCAGCTGCTTGTGCGCGTGGAATAACAACACTGCAAGGAGCGGAAGAACTTAGGGTTAAAGAAAGTGATCGGATTCGATCGATAGTTTCTGGGTTAAACGGATTAGGCGTTTCAGTGGAGGAGCGACCCGATGGATATTCAGTAACTGGAGGTGAGATATTGCCAGGAGCGGTTAATTGCCGTTCGGATCATCGTATAGCGATGGCATTCGCGATTGCTGGGCTGGTTGTTTCCGGTTCGATTATCATTAAAGATACTGTAAATGTGAGAACGTCATTTCCAGGGTTTGTCGAACTGGCAGCATCAATGGGTATGCAGATAAAAGAACAGGTTGGGCCTCATCGTGGCTGAGGTGCCAGTTTTGACTTTAGACGGGCCCGGGGGGAGTGGTAAAGGGACTGTTGCCAGTCGGATCGCTATGCTTCGACATTGGAGGATCCTCGATAGCGGCGCACTTTATCGAGCGTTCGCTTTCAGCGCACAGAAGCTAGGCGTATTACCCGATGATTTACTCGGCATCCAAAGGATTCTTGCAGAAACTGATTTTGATTTCGTCGTTGAAAAGACCGGCGAAGTTATCATCTTGGTTAATGGCAATGATGTCACCACGGCCCTACGAAGCCCCGATGCCGGGTTGGCGGCATCAACTTACGCCTCACAACAGTCCGTCCGGGAATGTTTGATCGCCAGACAACGGTTTGAACGACAGGCTCCCGGCTTGGTCGCAGATGGCAGGGATATGGGGACCGTGGTGTTTCCGGATGCGACACTCAAAGTGTTTCTAACAGGAACGCTCAAAATCAGAGCACTAAGGCGCTATAAACAGTTGTTGGAAAAGGGTTTTAGTGCTACCCTTGCTGGCGTTGAACAGGAAGTATCAGCTCGCGACCAAAACGACAGAAGCCGGGCTGTTTCGCCTTTAGAACCCGCGAATGATGCGGTCACTATAGATACAACAGAAATTGGAATTGATCAAGTTGTCAAAAAAGTTGATGATCTACTTACAGCTAAATTAACCCAGAGTAACAATGGGTAAAGCACGTGTGCCAACAAACCCAGCGGCTATGTATCTAGTTAGATGAATTATATCCTTCATGAAAGTTTGTTCGATGCCCAACCTATGATCGAATCACAGATCCGGAGTGTCCTCACTATGGGCGTGCTCCGGTTAACTACTAACCACTAACTCGTCGAGAAGATTGGGCGAAAGCCTAGAATCCATACACTATGTCAGAAAGCTTTGCAGAACTACTGGAAGAGAGCTTACGCAGCTCTGAAATGAAGCCTGGTGCAGTAATTGAGGCTGAAGTTGTCGATATAAACGGTGATTACGTCATTGTTAATGCAGGGCTTAAGTCAGAGTCTGAAATACCTGCATCTCAGTTTAGGGATTCTGAAGGTGCGGTTCAGGTCAACATCGGCGATCGGGTTGAAGTCGCTATCGAAACAGTCGAAGACGGTTATGGAAATACCCGTCTGTCTCGAGAGCGGGCGCGAAGGGCGAAATCGTGGGAAGCGCTGGAGACTGCTTTTGCCGACCAATCGGTCGTGAAAGGATTTTTGACCGGAAAAGTTAAGGGCGGATTTACAGTCTCGATGGACGAGGTAAGAGCTTTCTTGCCGGGATCACTGGTAGATGTCAGACCGGTGACGGATACCGTTTTCCTCGAGAACAAAGAGCTCGAGTTCAAGGTGATAAAGCTGGACCGGGTAAGAAACAATGTCGTTGTTTCGCGGCGGGCAGTTGTCGAGAAAGAGATGGAGGTTGAACGTGCGGAATTGCTCCAGAATCTCGAAGAGGGCCAAATAATGAAGGGTATCGTCAAGAACCTGACAGATTACGGTGCGTTCGTTAATTTAGGCGGGTTAGATGGACTCTTACATATTACCGACATTGCTTGGAAGCGAGTTAAACACCCATCAGATGTTTTGGAGGTGGGTCAGGAATTGGATGTCCGGGTGCTGAAATTCGATCGAGAGAGAAACCGGGTATCGTTGGGTCTTAAGCAACTCGGTGAAGATCCATGGGCAGATATAGCGCGACGTTATCCAGAAAGCACTCGAATATTTGGCAAGATTACTAATATTACGGATTATGGTGTATTTGTTGAACTGGAAGAGGGTGTTGAGGGCTTGGTTCATGTCTCTGAAATGGACTGGACCAACAAAAACGTTCATCCAAGTAAAGTGTGCCACTTGGGAGATGAAGTAGAAGTCATGGTGCTTGAGATTGATTCTGAACGGCGGCGGATATCGTTGGGAATTAAACAATGCACGCCCAACCCATGGGAAGAGTTTGCGGCCACGCACAATAAAAATGACCGTATAACGGGTCAGATCAGATCTATTACTGACTTTGGCGTGTTCATTGGTTTGGATGGTGGCATAGACGGACTTATTCATCTTAGTGACTTATCCTGGGACCGCGCTGGCGAAGACATCACCAGGGAATTTAAAAAAGGTGACGAGGTAACCGCGGTCGTTCTGGCAGTAGACCCTGACCGAGAACGCATATCACTGGGGATTAAACAAGCTCAAGAGGATCCTTTTGGGGCCTATGTTTCAGCCAATCCTAAAGGATCGGTAGTGAAAGGTGTTGTTGACACTATAGATGTAAAAGGCGCGGTCATCCGCTTGGAAGAAGGTATTGAAGGTTATCTCCGGGCAGCTGATCTCTCGCGGGACTTTGTAGAAGATGCCCGCAACGTGTTGCAGTCTGGTGCCGAAATCGAAGCACGAGTTACCAGCATCGATAGAAAGACTCGACGTATAACACTGTCTGTTAAAGCGCTAGAGATGGAAATAGAAGGAAAGGCGATAGAAGAGTACACAGCCAGAGCTTCAACCACCATCTCACTAGGGGATAAATTAAAGGAAGAGTGGTCTAAGAGAGAAACCTGAGCGCTGCTAATTAGTACCTAGAAAACAAAATGAGATTGTTGACAGAGTTGCCCCGATGACTAAATCTGACCTTATTGAACGACTAGTTGCGGGACAGATTCATTTACCATCGCGCGACATTGAAACTTCAGTTAACGCTGTGCTTGAACACATGAGTAATTCGTTAGTCGATGGAGATCGTATCGAAATCCGAGGATTTGGGAGTATCGGATTGAGATTTAGGGCGCCGCGTACGGGTCGAAATCCAAAGACTGGCGAATCCGTGTCAGTCCCTGGAAAGTACGTCCCGCATTTCAAACCTGGTCGATTGTTAAGAGAACGAGTCAATAAAACAAAGACTGATGGTGAAGATCCTGCCAGGTGACCTGATCGCCCGCAAATCAGCTACAGGTAGGACCGGTAACCCGTTAGGTAGCGGATCCTCTAACTGTTTCACAAAATGAAAGTTGTCTTTTACGTATCGACTTCGATTGTGCTGTTTTTGTTTGTATTTACATTTATTGTCCAGAATCCACACGGTATTCAAGTTCACTACTATTTTGGAATGCTCTGGGATGGACCCATCGCGATACTTTTGCTGCTTACGCTTGGTGCGGGTATCCTGATTGGGGTGTTCACAAGTAGTCTGATTCTTCTACGATTAAAAATACGCCTGGCAAAAGTTGTTAAGCAGTTGCGGGCAATGCAGTCAAACCCTGCAGTAGTACGCGAACAAATAACAAAGGAGGGCAGTTAGCACAATGGACCCGGTCTGGCTCCTCCTGCTGTTGCCATTGGCGGCTGCTTCTGGTTGGTACGCTGCGTCGAGAGGACACCGATCCACACGCAGTGCAGGGTCAGACATACCTCAGGCCTATTTTAAGAGCCTTAATTTGCTATTGAACGAGCAGCAAGACAAAGCTCTTGATGTGTTGATAAGTGCTTTGGAGGCACACGAAGAAACTATCGAGATCCAGCTTGCCCTTGGAAATCTATTCAGGCGTCGAGGAGAGATAGAAAGGGCGACCCAACTCCACCAGAACCTGATTGCAAGGAGTGGCCTAGAACCGCAACAGCGTCTTCTCGCATTGTATGAATTGGGTCAGGACTATTACAAGGCAGGATTGTTCGACAGAGCAGAAAGTTTGCTGCTTGAGGTAGCTGAGGCAGTTGACTATTCGGAATCGGCCTACCGCCTGTTGCTACAACTCTATGAGCAAGAAAAGGAGTGGGATAATGCCATAGATGCCGCGAAGAGGCTCTCTTCGGCAAGTGGTGAAGATTTGACTGGTCTACTTTCGCAATATTACTGCGAGCTTGCGGAGGAGCGAATGGGTGCGGGGTTTTATCAGGAATGTGCCGGGTTTATCGATCAGGCGTTGATCTTAGAACAGGACTGTACCCGGGCGCTGATACTATCTGGAAGACTCAGAGCGATCAAGAATGAGCATCAACTTGCAATAGGAGAATGGACAAAAATAGTAAACCTGCATCCCGAAATGTTGCCTGATGTAGTCGGTTTGGTTCGACAGAGCTATCAGAGTTTAGGACAACTGCCTGACTATCGAACATTTCTGGAACGAGGCCTCGAGCTTAACAATGACTTTCGACTGGTAATGACATTAGTTGATCTTCTTGTAGAAAACGGCCAGCCTAACCAGGCTCGCAGTCGTTTGCTGAGCTGGATGCGAGATACACACTCTCTGAAATCACTAACTGACCTTATCGAGTCAGATGCTGGTGGCGGGGACGATTCCCGGTCTGATCGGAGCCTGAGCTTCCTGATAGATTTGGTATCGGCTCTTTTTGGCATGGCGAGAAGCTATGAATGTCGAAATTGTGGCTTCAAAGGCAAATCAATGCACTGGCAGTGTCCGGGATGTAAAAATTGGAACAGCACCAAGCCTGCGAAGACAATTCCACGCCTACAGGAAAGATAAATAAGTAGCAAGTGACGTGTGACTGTTGAATACCAAGGGAGCGCTTAACGATACTCGTACCCACTGCAAGGATGCAGTGAAGTCTTTCATACAATTCTACAAGGAGCGTAGCTTATGAAGCTGAGAAATTATTGTTTAGTCGTGCTTATGGGTATGTTGTGGTCGACGGGTGCCATGGCTGGGACAGTCAACATTAATTTGGCTGAAGTCGGTGAACTGGCCGAAAATATTCACGGAATCGGACCCAGCCTCGCCCAGGCGATTGTGAATTATCGGAAACAGTATGGTGATTTTGCCTCAATCGAAGAACTCACGGAGGTTCGAGGAATTGGATTAACGATCATTAAGTCTAACCGGGGTGTCATTGTCGTTAAGGATGTCCCGTTGCAAACACAGATCGATGTTACGTCCGATTGATATAATTGCACCAGGGTGGAAAGGGTGCCCGTAGGCACCCTTTCTTTTGCTTGACTCGTATGTCTGGAGTACACAATGAGGATATCGGTTATAGGGGCGGGATATGTTGGCCTCGTCAGTGGTGTTTGCCTGGCTGATGCTGGAAATCACGTCACATGTGTTGATATCGATGAAAAGAAAATCACTGATCTATCAGAAGGAAAGGTCCATATTCATGAAACAGGTCTGGAGGCGCTGGTTACAACTAACCTACTTGCAAAGAGATTGCTCTTTACAAGCAGTGTCGAGCACGGAATCAGTGGGGCGGAGGTAATTCTCATTGCAGTGGGTACGCCGCAAAAGGAGGACGGATCCGCGGAGCTTGCCCACGTGCTTGCTGCCGCTCGGTCGATTGGCCAATGGATCGAGGATTATGTCGTGGTGGTTACAAAATCCACTGTGCCGGTGGGTTCAGGTGATGCAGTACGCAAAGAAATAGACGCTGTACTTGCGCAACGCGACTGTTGTGTGGAGTTCGATGTGGTCTCGAATCCGGAATTTCTTAAAGAAGGGGATGCGGTTGCCGATTTCCAAAAACCGGATCGAATCATTGTTGGCACAGACAGCCACAGAGCTCAAGAGGTGATGCGCAGTCTGTATTCACCGTTCAATCGGAGTCATGATCGTATGCTCTTTATGGATATACGATCTGCAGAATTAACTAAGTATGCTGCCAACGCGATGCTTGCGACCAAAATATCATTTATAAACGAAATAGCGAACCTGTCTGATCGCCTTGGTGCTGATATTGAGTCGGTAAGACTTGGGATGGGCTCGGACCCAAGAATTGGCTATGAGTTTATCTACCCTGGCTGTGGATATGGAGGTTCCTGCTTCCCTAAAGATGTGCGAGCACTTTACCAGATCGGCAAGATTCACCAATATGATAGTCGCCTGCTCAGTGCAGTTGATGAAGTAAACACAGCTCAGAAACAAGTTCTTATTGAGAAAATTTTGCATTTCTTTCAGAATGATATTCAAGGCCGGCACTTCGCGCTGTGGGGTCTTGCATTTAAGCCCAATACAGATGACTTGCGGGAGGCGCCAAGTCTATCAGTCATTGACCAACTTCACTCGAATGGCTCTACGGTATCCGCCTATGATCCAATCTGTAATGCCCAGGCCCAAGAGATGTTTAGAGACAATCC
>NTKC01000006.1 GCA_002456995.1 Candidatus Thioglobus sp. MED-G25
ATGGAATGTCTGAAATGCCGCTTCCAGACGCACGACCTCCGCACCCGATGCATCGAATAACACCACAGTCGGGGCAAAACCCACGTCCAATTCCCTAGCCCATTCCCGTGCCGTAGTGGATCGACCATCTGGAGTCACGATTGGAATATCTGACCATAAATCCAGCTGTACCACCTTCAGCTTCTCGACCTGGCTACGAACTATAGGCTGTGACAATACCTTCTGATGAAAAGTATCGCACTCAAGGCAGTGGGATTGCTCAAAGAACACCGCCAGAGGTCGTCCATCTCTTGCACTCAAATTAAAAGGTGGCGAGGCAAAAAACACCTCATTGTGAAGCGACCCGCTCTCACGATTAATACCCGGTAGGGTGGACATAAATTCGTTGAAGCTACCGGACTGATTGGTGTGGGTACGCGCGTAGTCCAGAGCAGCACGAAACGCATCGGGCGGATAGTAGCCGTTCACCCTCAATATAACCTTGCCGGCCTCGTTAAAGAAAAGCAGTGTAGGCGTGAACTGCACGTTCAGGGCCTCAGCCAAGGTTTTCTCAGTAAAGGACTGGCCGCCTACCTGTATGACTTCCCGGTCACCCCACATGTTGATTGTGACAAGGTCAAAATAATCCTGTGTAGTCTGAGCAATGTCCCGTTGGGTGAAATTATGTTGCACTAAAGCGTTGCAATAAGGACAGCCGCTCTGGTAGACATAAAGCACAAGTCGCTTGCCTTGTACCGCGGCTTCCGCAATATCCTCCTCAAAGTCGAGAAAGCTCTCTTTGAACCATGTTGGGTGGGTAGTGAACTTGGCTCCCCCAAAACTTCCGGTCTTGTGTTCGTCAGCAACCAGAATCTGGTTTGCTGCCAGCAGCAGGCTCGCCAGCATGATCCGACCGCCCAAGGACAGAGCGATCCGGCACCGTAGCAACATATCTACTAATTTTGGATCGCTCATTTTTCAATCCCCATCTTTCGGTTGCCGAATCGATAACATAAGTGAAACAAGCATAGTCTTGGCCGCTCTGTAACTAAGTATTCGACACATCGTTGCCTATAGATCCAAACTTGTCTACAAAATACCTTCGTCGAAAGACTCTGTTGATTTGGCGAAGAGTATACTCAACTCGCCATTTTTTAAATTACCCCAATCGTCTCATCGAGAAAACCGAGTGCCCTATCCGTTCAACTTGGGAGAATATTCCCGCCCAATCTCTGTGGCGACACCAAAAGCACAATCCTGGTTCGATCGAGGACTTGCTTGGGTCTATGGGTTTAATCATGAAGAGGCCGCAATCTGTTTCGGCAGGGCTGTTGAGCTGGACCCCACTTGCGCAATGGCTCACTGGGGGATCGCCCTTGCAAACGGTCCGTTTTACAACCTGCCATGGTCTTTTCTGAGCCAGACCGAAGCCGAAACAATGGTTCTGAATTGTTATTCCTCTGTACAACAAGCTCTTAAATTGTTAGATAACGCAACACCGGTCGAAAAAGCACTCATCCAGGCACTTTCTCAACGTTACCCATCAAGCCAAGTAGTCAATACGGAAGAATGTAGTAAATGGGATGACGCCTACGCGGACGCGATGCGGGCCGTCCATGCAGATTTTCCAGAAGACCTTGACGTCATCGCCCTATTTGCCGAGGCAATGATGACACGCACACCTTGGAAATTATGGGACATTGACCGGGGTGAACCAGTCACCGGTGCCGACACCATAGAAACACTGACTGTACTTGATTGTGGGCTTGACCTGGTTCTGAAACGTGGTTGCGCACCCCATCCAGGCCTGGTGCATATGTATATCCATGCGCAGGAAATGTCGCCGACACCGGAGCGTGCACTCAAAGCAGCGGATCAACTGTTCGACCTGTGTCCCGATGTCGGCCACCTGCAACACATGCCGGCACATATTTACGTGATCTGCGGCCAGTATGAAGACGCCATCAGAGTCAGTAGAAAAGCCATCAGGGTAGACGAACAATATGTCGAGTATGCAGGGCCTTACAACTTTTATACGACAAACGTTTGTCACGATTTACATATGATGATGTACGCCAGTATGCTTGCTGGGCAGTTTGAGCCGGCCATGCAGGCGGCACATGCTTTGCGTAAAACCCTGTCAAGCGACCTGCTTTCAGTAGAACGGCCCCACATGGCTGCAACGCTGGAAGGCTACCACTCCACCATCATGCATGTCCTGGTGCGATTCGGTAGGTGGCAGCAAATTGTTGAAACCCCTCTTCCCGATGATCCCGCGCTATACTGCGTATCCACTGCAATGTGTCATTACGCACGCAGTGTCGCCCACTCTGCGCTTGGTCAAATCGAAGCAGCTGCCCAGGAACGAGACCTCTTTAAAACAGCCCGGGACAAAGTCCCAGAATCTCGATTTTTCTTCAACAACTCTGCAACCGATATTCTTGCTATCGCAGATGCAATGATGATGGGTGAGCTTGAATATAGAAAAAACAATTACAACGCCGCCTTCATCCATCTGGAAACCGCTGTTCAGCTCAATGACAACCTTTACTACACGGAACCATGGGCGTGGATGCATCCGCCGCGTCACGCGCTCGGGGCACTGCTACTGGAACAGGGGCACGTGAAAAAAGCCGAGCAAGCCTACCGCGTTGATCTAGGAATCGATAAAATTCTAGCCCGGCCACTACAACATCCAAACAATGTCTGGAGCCTGCACGGTTACTTGGAATGTCTACAACGAACAAATCAACTTGGTGAAGCCAAGAAAATTAAAGAGAGTCTGAAGCACGCACTAGCTCTATCGGGAGAAACCATCACCTCTTCTTGTTATTGTCGACGCGACCATTGAGTTTCCTCACTTACAAGAATTAGGTAAACGTATAAGATTTCAATCCCTTTCTAACCTCTTCAGTACATCCCTAACGCGCCCAGGTCACTAATAAATTCAGGATTGAGACAATAGTTGATAGATCAAGGTCCTAGTTGAATTACTCTAGGGAACTTCAAAGAAGCATAACATGGGCACATGTTAGTCTGGTGATCGATCCATGGCATTACCTATCCAAATACACACCTACCAGGGAATTCTCGAGCCGTCGTACGCATAGAAACCGCCTGATTCCTCAGGCGATAGACTATCAATGACGTCAAGAAGACGTTTTGCAGAGGTATCGGCTGACAGTAACGACTGCGCGGGAACACTTCTTTGGAACGGACGAGACAAATCCGTATCCACGGTGCCAGGATGCAAACCAACACACACCAATTTCTTGTTCCGCCTCCCAAGCTCGATCGCAATATTTCGGGTAAACATATTCTGAGCAGCCTTACTGGCTCGATAACCGTACCACCCCCCTAATTTATTATCACTCAAACTTCCAACTCTGGCAGAAAGATTTGCTATAACCACACGCTGTTGATTTGGAATCAGCTGCTTCAAGGCTTTCATCAGCACTACAGGCCCGATCGAATTAACGTCAAAAGACCTGCGCAAGCCGTCGAGAGTAACATCTTCAAGCCTTTTCTCCGGTTGAAGCTCACGGTCGTGAAGCAACCCAGCACAGTTGACAACAAGGTTTGGCTGAGCGCCATCAAATTCAAGCCTGTTCGCTAAGTCTTCGATGGACTCGCTGCTAGTTACATCAACCGCTATCGGTACAACCCGGGCTCCATAGGTTTTCACTGCATCGTCAAGATCGCGAGCGGATCCAAGATTTCGACATCCTGCATAAACCGTATCAACCATCGGGCTCATGAGCAGTTGTTGCACAAAAGCCAGTCCAATCCCGCGATTTGATCCGATTACGACAGCAACAATCGGATCTTCGAAACTTTTCATAGCCAACTCTCACGAAAATTATTTCGATCGAGTCTAGCTACCCTATGTGAAGGGCCCGTCTACAGGTTCGCTTCGATTCTCGAATCTAAAAGTCAAACCCAACCGTCAGCAAGGTCATAAAAACGTATTCATCACTTTTTGTTCACATGACTGCATATAGTGCAATTTAGATTACTTAATTAACGAATTGATCTGTATACGACCTATCTTGGTGACCAAACTATCCGACTATGCCCGATGTTTTTCCAATGCTCACTGCCATTCCATACCTGGTCGGCCTCGCACTGATAGCGTGGTTCATTAGCCTAAAAACCATGAACGCTGCTGTCGTAGACGCGTTTTGGCCACTGTTTCTTTCCACTGCGACACTGATTTACGTGCTTGAGGCACCCCAAATAACGCCCGCAGCCTGGCTTGTCCTAGCGCTCGTAGGTCTATGGGCTACCCGGCTATTCGTACACGTCACTACCCGATCATGGGGCGAAACGGAAGACCAACGGTATGCCGAAATTAGGGCCAGATGGGGGAGCAAATTTGCCCTCAAAAGCTTGCTTGGCATATTCGGCTTGCAGGCAGCCCTCGCATGGTTGATTTCCTCCAGTTTATTTGTAGCCATAAGCCCCACTCCAAATTTAACCCCGGCACATCTCGCCGCAGCTAGCATTTGGCTGTTCGGATTGATATTTGAAACCGTTGCGGACATTCAGTTGCGAAAATTTAAAACTTCAAATACCCCCGATGCTGTTCTGGATACTGGCCTTTGGAGATATTGCCGACACCCCAACTATTTTGGAGAATGCTGCGTTTGGTGGAGCGCCTACCTTCTAGCACTACCGTCTGGGGGATGGTGGACGTTGCTATCCCCTCTACTCATGACTTATTGCCTTCTTCACTTCAGCGGTATCCGGCGTATGGAATCAGGTATAACGCAGCGTAGGCCAGACTATGCACGATACATCAGACGGACCAGCGCATTTTTACCGCTCCCGCCGCGTGCCTGATTTCCTCTTCACAAAAAAGTCACGCAGCAATCACATAATCGCGTCTCCAAATAGAGACGGCAAAGACCTGTAATGATCACTGATAACCCAGCTAAACGCACAATACTTTTAGTGGAAGACCACCAAGATATAGCAGAGATGATTTTTGCCTATCTGGAAAAGCGTGGATTCGAACTAGATTACGCTCCCGATGGTGAAGTAGGGCTAAACCTTGCTCGAGAAAACGAATACGACGCGATCATTCTCGATCTCATGTTGCCACGCCGTGACGGGCTAAGCGTATGCAAGTCCCTTCGTGAAGAAGGTCACAGTGACACGCCGGTTCTAATGCTTACAGCACGAGACACCCTGGAAGACAAAATATCTGGGTTTAATAGCGGTGCCGACGACTATCTTGTCAAACCTTTCGAGATTGAAGAACTGGAAGCGAGAATTAGAGCGCTAGTAAGGCGTCAATTTAGCAAACAACCCAGCGAAGTTCTCACGGTAGGTGACCTTACCTACGATCTAAATAAGCTTATGGTGGTTCGCAATGGTCAGCAACTCCAGCTCTCCCCAATCAGTCTTAAGTTATTGAAGATCCTTATGGAAGCATCCCCTAACGTTGTTACTCGACGCGAAATCGAACAATTTATCTGGGGCGATGTATTGCCTGATAGCGATACATTGCGCAGCCATATGTACAACCTGAGAAAATCTATAGATCGACCATTTTCTGAATCCCTGCTTCATACATTGCCAAGCAACGGGTATCGCCTCCACGCCAAGGATGAAAACACTTAAACCTGGCATAGCGCACCGGTTTGGGCGAGCAGTCGCCCTCCAACTAGCCCTTGTAGCTGTTGCTGCTGTTTTAGGCACCTGGGGTGCTGGTTGGGTAATGAAAGAAATACTCGTCAAACAGGCATTGGAAACGGAAGCCGATTATTACTGGATGAGCAGAATTCAAAACCCCGACTTCGACCTCCCCGATACACGAAACTTAACCGGCTTTTTGTCCACAGAGAGCAACTCATTATCACTACCTGCTGGTCTACAGAATTTAGATCAGGGATTTCACGAACTACCTTCGCAATCAGACTACTCCATAGCTTTCGTTTCGCAGAAGGACAATGAAAAATTGGTATTGCTTTTTGACGGGGAGCAGGTACACGAGCTCACACTGTACTTTGGGCTACTGCCACTTGGGGTAGTACTTGTTCTCGTCTACTGCTCGATTTATTTAGGATATCGATTTTACCGATCCGCAGTGTCTCCCGTTATTAGCTTGGCAAGGAAAGTCGAGTCGCTAGATCTTGAGAGTGTTGGCAACAATGAATTTCGACCCGAATCCCTCGACTTGAGTACAGACCGAGAGATCATCACTCTGGCTAAAGCACTGGATAGGTTGACAAAGCGTGTTCGAGAATTCATCGCCAGAGAGAGAGACTTTACACGCGATGTCAGTCATGAATTACGCAGTCCATTGACGGTAATCAGTATCGCCTGCGATATGCTTTTGACAGAACAAGAACTCGCTCGGCCGGCAAAAAATTCTGTTCATCGTATTAAACGTGCCGCGGATGACATGAAGTCACTGGTCGAAGCTTTTCTGTTGCTGGCGCGAGAATCTGACGGCAGTTTGACAACGGAGCCAGTGAACGTGAACGATCTTCTGGCCGAAGAGGCTGAACGCTTTCGGCCACTGTTGGCGGGAAAGCCTGTTGAACTAAATATAAAAACCAACTGCCAGCTCGAAGTTAACGCGCCGTCAAAAGTTTTGTCGGTAATTATTTCAAATTTTCTGGGCAATGCCGTGATGTATACCGATCAAGGAGCCATCGACCTCATTATCGACACCGATAGATTAGTTGTGCAAGACAGTGGAATTGGGATGGAGATAGATGATAAAGGGCAAGCTTTCAAGCCTTACTTTCGGGGAAGCAATAGCCGCCGGGGTGGGCATGGTGTTGGACTTTCTATTGTCAAGAAACTCTCCAACCGTTTCAGCTGGCAAGTTGATCTGACCAGCGAACCAGGAGTTGGTACGACCGCGACACTTCATATGCCACAGGCAAAATGCTTTCCATTAGAAACCCAGCTCACGTCTGCTTCCCTTAGCAGCTAACGAATACCATTCCATTTGTTCGAGAGAGCTTTACCTGTGTTAGGCATTCTGACCAACAACTCGAAACTAGTCGCTCGGTTTAAGCGACCTCTATTTTGGTTGACTAATGACGACCGCCTCTATAATGCCAATAAGATTCAAAATAACAACGTCGATCCTCTTCGACTTATACCTTTTCTCCTTATGCATGTGGGCTGTATTGGCATCCTATTTGTGGGTACGTCCACTACCGCTTTAATTCTCGCCGGTATTCTCTATGTGTTCCGAATGTTCTTTATCACTGCGTTTTATCATCGGTATTTTTCGCATCGTGCCTTTGAATGCTCGAGAAAATTTCAGGCTGTAATGGCTATTGTGGGCTGCACGGCTGGCCAGCGTGGTCCGCTTTGGTGGGCCAGCCACCACCGCTCGCATCACGTACATTCGGATACAAACAAAGATCCCCATTCTCCAAGCCAAACCGGATTTTTGTTCAGTCACTCGCTATGGTTTCTGACCCCTAAGGCGTATTTAACACCTGAGAATCACATAAAAGACTGGCTTGTTTTCCCAGAACTAAAATGGATTGATAAGACTGACTGGTTACCGTTCGTCGGTCTTGCAGGTATTTGCTATGGATTGGGCTCGCTACTGGATAAATTTGTTCCTGGGCTTGAGACCAGCGGTGCACAGTGCCTTGTCTGGGGATTCTTTGTTTCCACCACATGCTTGTATCACGCGACCTATGCGATCAATTCCTTAGGACACCTGTGGGGCACACGTCGCTTCGGAACACGAGATAACAGTCGAAATAATTCAATACTTGCACTGATCACCCTCGGTGAGGGCTGGCATAACAACCATCACCGGTACCCGCGGTCTGCTAGACAGGGGTTTTACTGGTGGGAATTTGACATTACCTACCTTGGAATAATGCTGATGTCTGCGGTTGGGCTAATTTGGAACGTACAACAAGCCCCATTATCCTTGACCGCGAAAAAACAGGATTCAACTTGAACCTTGCCGTTGTTGGAGCAGGCATCTCGGGCCTGGTTACGGCTTACGTACTGGGCCAGCGTCACAATGTAACCGTGTTCGAATCAGCAGACTATGCCGGCGGCCATGCGAACACCGTCTCAGTGAGAGATCAAACCCGTCAACTGAATATCGACACAGGATTTATTGTATTTAATGAAAGCAACTATCCGCTGCTGTGTCGTCTTTTTAGCGCCCTTAACGTTCAATCAACAAAGTCTGATATGAGCTTTAGTGTGGTGTGTGAAAAAAGTAAACGGGAATATAACGGAGAAAATCTGAACTCGCTGTTCGCCCAACGCTCAAACATTTTTCGACCTGATTTCTGGCACATGTTGACCGACATACTCCGGTTCAATCGTTCTGCTTCGCGATTCGGCACAAAGACATTGGCAGGGGATTTGACCGTTGCTCAGTATGTTTCACAACAAGGATACGGCTCTAGCTTTATAGACCAATATCTCGTGCCTCTGGGATCTTCTCTTTGGTCATGCAGTTCCCAGCAATTTAGGTCATTCCCTATCCGCTTCGTGATCGAATTTTTAGAAAATCATGGCATGCTGAAATTGGCCAACCGACCTACCTGGCTAACGGTGACCGGGGGTTCTCAACAATACGTGAAAAAGATTACTAACCTCCTTGGCAAAAACCTCTTCACTACGACTGCAGCAAGGAAAATATATCGAAAACCGCGTAGCGTAGAGGTGGAACTTACGAATGGACACAGACAAACTTTTGATGAAGTCATTCTGGCCACTCATGCAGATACCAGCTTACAGCTCCTCGCAGGTCCCGATGATATAGAGCGGGAAACTCTTGAGTCTTTTCCGTATCAAGATAACCATGTCTGTCTCCATACTGATACTAGAGTCCTTCCTAACCGTAAACCTGCCTGGGCCAGTTGGAACTATCGAATTCCTGCAAATGATTTAGACCCGGTCTCAGTAAGTTACAACATGAACCGACTGCAGGCGCTCGACGTGACAACTACCTACTGTGTATCGCTTAATCAGATCAGAAACATAGCACCGGAAAAGATAATTCAGCGAATGACTTACCGGCACCCTGTGTTTGGAGGATGTCGTGATGCAGCCCAAAGCAATCACCAACATCTGATAAGAAAAAATAGAATTTCGTATTGCGGTGCCTATTGGGGACATGGGTTTCATGAAGATGGCATCCGAAGCGGCCTCACCGTAGCCAAAGCATTTGATACGGAGCCACCATTTTGAATAGCTACATTTACACCGGCACCCTCAAGCATAAACGGCTCGAACCGAAGGTTCATTCCTTCTTTTATAAGGTATTCATGGTGTATATCGTTCTGGAAGAGCTCCCAGACCTATTTGACAAGATTTGGTTTTGTTCAGCGCGACGTCCTGCAATCGCAAGGTTTCGTCGTGATGACCACTATAGAAGTGCGGCAGGAACACTGGATGAGGATATCCGTCAATTAGTCCATGATCGAGTCGGACTTTTCCCTCAAGGCCCGATCACCCTACTAACTCATCTGCGCTATTTCGGATTCGTCATGAACCCCGTTAGCTTTTACTACTGCTGGGACAAGTCTGTCAGCCGAATCGAACATATCGTTGCTGAGGTACATAACACCCCGTGGGGTGAACAACACTGCTATGTTCTGGAATGCCCACGTGATTGGAAGCTTGGTCGTGCCCAATTTTTTTTAGATAAAGAATTTCACGTGTCTCCATTTATGCCGATGGACCAAAAGTACGCATGGGAGTTCGGCTATCCAGGTGACTCTCTAAATGTCGAGATGAAGTCTTGGACCGACAACCAGCAGGTATTCCAGGCTTCTTTAGAGCTAGAAGCGATTGCATTAAATAGCTCAAACCTCGCAAGTTGCTTACTTTCCTATCCATTAATGACAACAAAGGTAGCCGCTGCTATTTACATGCAAGCTGCATGTCTATGGCTAAAAAAGGTGCCGTTTTATCCATATCCGATTCATAACAAGAAACAGTCTCATCTAGAGACAGAGTAAAACTGATGAACACCAGTATCCCGGAGCTACATAACTTTCATAAGCACGATATGTCTAGGCCCAACCCAATAGATACTGTCTGCAGAACACTAGTCCACCGTAAGCTTAAACATCTAAACGGTGCACTGCGCATCATGGACAGTTGGGGCGACGAAATCGTTGGAGATAGGAATGGTCTATATGGGGCAATCAGAATCAGCGATCCAACGCTTTACAGACGATTAGTCACATCCGGTAGTCTTGGTGCTGCCGAGGGCTGGATGGATCAGCAATGGGAAACAGATAACCTAACTGATCTGGTTCGACTATTCGTCCACAATATCGCGCTTTCCGACACGCTCGACAACGGGTTATCGGGCATTGCTGCATTCATTGCAACCCTGAGACATCGTAAAAAAGCCAATAACCGGGTAGGGAGTCGAAACAATATCAGAGCGCACTACGATCTTGGGAACGATCTATTTTCGTTGTTTTTAGATTCTACGATGACCTATTCATCAGCAATATTTGACTCAGATCATAACTCTTTAGAAAGCGCTAGTATCAATAAGTTAGATAGAATTTGCCGAAAGCTCAACCTAGAAAAAGATGACCATTTGCTCGAGATCGGATGTGGCTGGGGCAGCTTGGCTATTCATGCCGCTGAACACTACGACGCCCGCGTAACTGCCGTCACGATTTCTCAATCCCAACTCGATTTCGCTAAGTCAAGGGCCGAACGCCAAGGCATCGGCAATCGAATTGATTTTCAATTACGGGACTACCGAGACATTAAAGGGCAATTCAAAAAAATAGCTTCGATTGAAATGATCGAAGCTGTTGGACACCAATACCTACCCGAATTCTTTGAGCGCTGTGGGCAATTGCTCGATGACGACGGATGCATGGTGATCCAAGCCATCACAATGCCCGACCAGAGATATGAGAAGTATCGGAAAAACTGCGATTTCATTCAGAAATATATTTTCCCCGGGAGTTGTGTACCGTCTCTCGACGCAATGCTTTCCCAGGTAAAAGTCAGATCGAAGATGAAACTTATTCATCTGGAAGACATAGGCGCTCAATACGCTGAAACACTTCATCATTGGCACGCTAGATTTTCTAAATCTGAGAAAGAGGCAAAAACGCTGGGCTACTCGGACAGATTCATTCGCCTTTGGCATTACTACCTTAGTTATTGCGAAGCCGGATTCCGGGAGCACTACCTTTCGGATCTGCAAATGGTATTTGCTAACCCTGGCTGGCACAACGACTTTACTGTCGAGTACCCGTCAGTACCGTGCAAGCGATGAGAAGCAAATTCGTAAATTTTGTTTTTTTCAATCTAGCCTGGCTCGGTGTCGTTGCCAGCGCAGCCCATGGCTGGAGTTTTGTCGCGCCGTTCATCGTTCTCGGTTGGATCATCCCTTTTCTAATCTGGCAAGGAAACCTTAAGTCAGAAATAGGGCTACTAACTGCAGCGGCAGCTTTAGGGTTTTTTTGTGACTCAATTCTCTTCTGGACCGGAGCTATCGAATTGCGTGGAAGCACCCAGGTCCCTTCTCTCTCGCCTGTTTGGATGATAGCCCTTTGGGTTAATTTAGCTGCAAGCCTGCGCTACTGCCTACATTGGCTGCTAGGGCGATACTGGCTAGCTGCAGTCTTTGGGGGCATCGCAGGTCCGTTAGCCTACACGGCTGGACAAGGACTTGATGCTTTGCAGCTACCAATAGGGCCAGCACCTGTCGCGATCGAATGGGTACTGGCCATGCCTTTGCTACTACAAATCGAAAGATGGACTCGAAAGCGTGTGGCGAAGAATCATTCACACACTGTTGACGTTGCGTCTTGAAAATATAGCCATGAGCTCAGTTTTAAGCACTTGCCTTGCTGCGGCCGATAGAGGGTGGTTACCCGACACCATTATACGTTCGGGTATCCGACATCTCTGCGAAGAACGCCTCAAAACGTTAAATCCTCTCCAATCATTATCAAACCAACACTATTTAAAAGAATTCATAACAGCAATGGATGGTGCGGAAATCGCACCATTACCAGATAAAGCCAACAGTCAGCACTATGAACTGCCACCCGAGTTTTTTGAGCTGGTTCTAGGAGACTATAAAAAATACAGCTGTTGTTACTGGAATCCAGGTGACAAATCCCTAGTTGATGCGGAACGTAGTGCGCTTCAGATCACTTGCGACCGCGCACAGATTGAGGACGGCCAGCACATCCTTGAGCTCGGTTGCGGCTGGGGCGCGCTGAGCCTGTGGATGGCAACCAATTTTCCTAATACTCGAATTACTGCGTTGTCAAACTCTGCTGCTCAGCGTCACTACATCGAATCTCAAGCACGCTCAGCTGGATTAAATAACCTAGAAGTTAAAACATGCGACATAAATAATTATACCTCCGTGTGCAAATATGATCGGATCGTGTCCATTGAGATGTTCGAGCATCTTAGAAACTACCGAATGATGTTTGATCGTATAGCAAGCTGGCTAACCCCTGGTGGCAAATTATTTATCCACATCTTTGCTCACGCTGAGACGCCCTACACATTTTGTGACGAAGGGCCCTCCGATTGGATGAGTAGACACTTCTTCACCGGTGGCATGATGCCGAGTCACGCTCTCCCATTATCCTTCGAGAAAGATCTAGTTGCTGAAAAACACTGGCGCTGGAATGGCCACCACTACCACCGGACTGCAGAATCATGGTTAGTCAACCTGGATCACAATCGTTCCAACGCTTTAACAATCCTGAAGCGTGTTTACGGCAAACAACACTCAACAGTGTGGTTTCAACGTTGGCGCATATTTTTCATGGCGTGTGCAGAACTTTTCGCGATGAAGGATGGTGAGGCCTGGGGTGTCAGCCACTATCGATTTATCAGAAACGACAATGCAAATTGACTTCTCTTGATGACTTCAGTCCATATATTTCGTTCCCGTAAATGGTTAATTGCCTTTGCTCTGGCCCTACCCCTCTATCTGCTAATGACCCACTCAGCCTTATCAAACAAACCTATGCCGACCGTCAATTTTGTTGATCTCAACAAATTCATGGGGACATGGTACGTGATTGCCTGCATTCCAACATTGATCGAGCGTGACAGTTACAACGCAGTAGAACACTATCAGCTCAAAGATGACGGCACTATTTCGACTACCTTTACCTATTTGAAAGGGGGATTCAACGGACCACTTAAATCTTATAAACCTCGTGGATTTATCTTGGATAACGAAACAAACGCCAGATGGGGCATGCAATTTATCTGGCCGATCAAGGCCGACTACAGAATCGTATCTCTAGACGAGCAATATACCCAAACAATTGTGGCGAGACAAAAACGTGACTACGTCTGGTTGATGGCGCGAACCCCGAATATCTCTGATCAGGACTACCGACAACACATCCATACAATCAAGTCGCTGGGCTATGACATAACCAAACTTAGAAAAGTGCCACAACAATGGCTCTCCAATTAATAGAGACTTAAATGTTTTAGCCAAGTGACATCTTCACTTAACACTCACGCCATGATTTCTATAGTGTCGTTCTAACTACAACCAAAATACTTAAATACTCAATGGCTAGTCTTGAAAACACAGCTGCAGCAGTAGCATCCATCTCCGACGTACAATCTTCTAGAGACATTCGAAATCTGGCTATAGATATGGTGGGTATTAAAGGTGCCCGACATCCGATTGTAGTCGCCGACGAAGACATCAAGGAACAATCAACAATTGCCGAGTTCGATATGTATGTTGATTTACCACCGGATGTCAAAGGCACACACATGTCACGATTTATTGAAATTCTAAACAGCCAGGACAGTGCTCTTTCTCTCAATTCCTTTAAATCTCTCTTGGAACAAATGACCGCAAAGTTAGGCGCAACCACTGGTGTGATACGAGTAAGTTTTCCGTTTTTCGCCCGTAAAAACGCTCCAGTATCAGGAGCTCAAAGCTTGATGGACTACCAGGTGACGTTTAACGGTCGCCTTGCTCCAGCCTCGACATCGGTAGAACTTGAAATTGTAATACCGGTAACAAGTTTATGTCCGTGCTCAAAAGAAATATCTGACTACGGTGCTCACAATCAACGCTCGCATGTCACTCTCAAGGTTGAGGCTACGAACTCAGTTACTATCACACAAATGATTCAGGTGGTTGAGCAGGAGGCGAGTTGCGAATTATTTGGCACACTAAAAAGGCCCGATGAAAAATATGTGACTGAAAGGGCCTATGAGAACCCAAAATTTGTTGAAGACCTTGTTCGCGACATTGCCGTCAGGCTTAATGATGATCATGGTATTCGTAGATTTAGCGTGGCTGCTGAGAATTTTGAATCCATTCACAATCATTCTGCGTATGCAGTAATAACCAAAAATTAATCGGTTCAACTATAAAGCCAGCTGAACTCCCAACCAACCTTCATACATGGTCAGTTTTAAAAAAAACCGAAACTGGACCGTGCCGAACTTTACATTCGCATTAACGATGACTAAATAGTAGCAACCACACTCGAACACAAACCTCTCTCGTGATTTACATACGGCATTTGCCGACCTCAGTGGTCGACGCTATATCTTCCCCATTAAAAAGTATTTCTAGTAAGTCGATCAAAACTATTCTGTCGTATCTTAACTAGGATACAGGCGAATTTGTTTACTTTACGAGCGCTCTTACCAATAGTTATCTAGAAAAGCATTGACAACTTATTCACACGAACCTCTTTAAGCTTGTCTTTCCTCCTTAGTGGTCATTTGGCCCCACTCTAGGAGTGGGGCAACTTTTTATTTAAGTCACATTGTGATCAATTAATTATCCATCCACTTAATTTTGTTGGCATAACTTTCATCCTCCACCGAGGTTTAGCTCACATCTGATTGTTCATAATCAAGCTCACTTACTAATCAACAAGCCAATGGGATCACTCACGGAACTATTTATAATTAGCCTTACCGCAATCAGCGCAACTTCATTCTTGTTAACAACAATGACCGCACTACACACAAACCTAACAAAGATTAAAATCAACTTGTGAGCACCTAGCACCCATGAATGCCGACCATTGTTGGATCGGCATTCATTTGCAGTATTTGGCTCACTCACCAAAATCCGACAAAGATCATTTTGTTAAAGTCTATTTATTCTCTACTTCGATACGTCAAATCATAGAAGACGTCTTTATGTTTAATATTGAAATCTGGATAGCTTCGCCGATAGTGACTAAATGAGAGGACTACACTGGTTCAGAAACGACCTACGGCTGGAAGACAATCGGGCGCTAGCTGATTTATTTCGAGTTGTGGATGAATGGTGTGGGCTTTTCGTCCTGGAACCTAGGCTGGTAGACATACCATCAGTTTCGTTGAAACGACTTAGCTTCCTGTTCGAGTGCCTGGACGATCTGTCTAATAATTTGGACCAAGTTGGAAACAGGCTGGTAGTCGTTGACGGCCCTGCCGAGACACAGATACCCCAACTTATGCATAAACTGTCCATATCCGTACTTTCTTTTAATGAAGGCACAACACCGTTTGCAAAGTCCAGGGATCAATCAGTGATCGCTTCCGTGGAAAAAGCAGGGCATAGAGTGCTCAAACGGCGAGATCATGTCATCTTTTCCGCTGCCGACATTCGATCTTCAAAAGGGTCGGCCTATTCTGTGTATACGCCTTATCGGAACGCCTGGTGGAAAAAGTACTCCCTGAGCGATCATAGTGATACCACGCCATCGAAACGGCCGGGCCCAATAACAAGTCTTGGACCCGTTGACACCCCAAAAATATTGATTCACCTAAAAAATAATTTGGAGAGACCTGCCTTTAAGGGCGGACACCAGGCTGCACAAGATCGTCTCAATCAATTCCTTAACAAGCCTGTCTCGCTCTATCATCAGAATCGAGATCGACCAGACCTTGACGGTACATCACGCTTATCAATGCACCTGCGGTTTGGAACAATCTCGATACGTGAATGTTTTAAACAAGCTATGGAAGCGGCCCATACAGATCCGTGTTATAAATCCGGCGTACAGCAATGGCTAGACGAGCTCATCTGGCGCGAGTTCTATAACGCTATTCTTGAAGAAAATCCTAGAGTACTTCAGGGTAATTATCGTCAGGAATATAATTATCTTAACTGGCAGAACAATCCGGACCATTTTTCCGCATGGTGTGAGGGGCGCACAGGGTTTCCAATTGTTGATGCAGGAATTCGACAACTTCTTAGCACCGGCTGGATGCACAACCGGATCAGAATGATCGTCGCGAGCTTCCTCACAAAAGATTTGCTAACTGACTGGAAACTCGGTGAACGTTTCTTCTTCGAGCATCTTGTCGATGGCGACCCGGCCAGCAACAACGGAGGCTGGCAATGGGCTGCCTCGACTGGAACGGATGCTCAGCCCTATTTCCGAATCTTTAATCCCTGGAAACAGTCTGAACGTTGGGATCCAAAAGGTGACTATATTCGCCGCTGGGTTGCTGAACTTAGAGATGCTCCTGTTTCGCACCTGCATTCTCCTACATCTGCAGCACAACTGGCGTCAGACTATCCGACGCCTATTGTTGATCACGCGAACCGGCGTACCGCAGCACTTATGGAGTATCGTAGAGCTAGAGAACAAAACTCGGAGGCACAACAAGGTGTCTGAATCATCACCGACAGTTACGCTCCGGGTCGGAGTGTCATCATGTCTGCTGGGACAGAAAGTTCGATATGACCGCGGTCATAAGCGAGATCGGTTTCTGAGTGATGAGCTCGGCCCATTTGTGGACTGGGTTCCGGTTTGTCCTGAAGTCGAGTCCGGACTTGGCCTACCACGACCTACCATGCACCTTGCCAAAAATGGTGATTCTGTAGTACTGATCGAAACAAAATCAGGACTGGACCATACCCGGACAATGAAAGCATTTGCCCGTCGACGCGTGCGTGAACTCCGTGAACTTAATTTATCCGGCTATGTGCTGAAGAAAGATTCTCCCAGTTGCGGGATGACGCGTGTCAAGGTGCGTAATGAGAAAGGAATGCCCGATCGCAATGGGGTCGGGGTTTTTGCAGCAATCCTCCTGCAGGCTCTGCCGAATCTACCTATCGAAGAAGAGGGTAGGCTTCACGATGCCCGTCTACGGGAAAATTTTATAGAACGTATTTTTGCTTTCCAGCGCCTAAATATGCTCTTTACCGGGCACTGGACACGCCAGCAGGTTGTGGCGTTTCATACCGCGCATAAGCTGCAGCTAATGGCACACTCGACAAAAATTTACCGTGACCTCGGACAACGAGTGGCTGCAGTAAAAGATCTGCCACGAACTGAGTTTCGTGATGGCTACATCGGGGATTTTATGACCGCACTGTCAAAGGTCGTGTCACCCGGACGTAATACTAATGTGTTGCAGCATTGCGCCGGCTATTTCAAAAAACAACTCACATTCGGGGAGCGAGCCGAACTCACAGATCTGATCCATGACTATCGTAAGGGCCTGGTCCCGCTGGTTGTACCCTTAACGCTGATACGGCACTTCGCGCGACTTTATGACATTGATTACCTAAAAGGACAGTACTTCCTGGACCCTCACCCGCGAGAACTGATGCTGCGTAACCACGTCTAAATCAGTCGCACTAGAAATACGGCGGTGGCTACCGTGAGAGTTTGATACCCGCCGCCACGCGATCCCAGGTATTACTTGAAATTCCTACCGTACGTAACTTGTACTTCTCCATTTTCCCAGTCGGTGTTTTCGGGATCGCATCAGCAAACTCGATGTACCGAGGAATCATAAAGTAGGCCATCCTCTGATCCAGAAACTGGATCAGCTCCTCAGGTTCTAGAGTGACACCCGGTTGCGGTGTAATCACCACCATTACTTCCTGCTCGGAGTTCTCAGCCCAAACGGGGAAAACCGCGCATTCAAGAACATCGGGATGCTGATTAATCTCATCTTCCACCTCCATTGACGAGATGTTTTCACCCCGGCGCCGCATGGAATCAGTCAATCTGTCCACAAAATACAATCGTCCCTGGTCATCCTGATACCCTGCGTCCCCAGTGTGGTACCACAAATTGCGGAACACCTGGGCCGTATACTCCGGCTGACGCCAGTAGTTCAGCATAATTTCCCACGGGGCCCGCGGTCGTGTACAGATCTCGCCGACCATACCTGTCGCACACGCCTGATCGTTTTCATCCAGGATCTTGACGTCGTAGCGCCCGGTCGGGAAACCGACACACTGATTGTTGGGCAATGGTTCATCGAAGTGATGAATAACCGGACAAGGACTTTCAGTCGAGCCGTATCCGGTCGATATCTCGACACCAAATCGATTACAAAATTCTTCGTGCTCCTTCATTACAGGAAACATCCCGACTTTCTTCAGGGGTGTCTTGCTGTCTTCAGGTAATCGCGGCTGTTGCCATAAGAAGTTTGCAATCGCGCCGAGCAGAAAAACCACCGTACAATTGTGTTCCGCTACATCAGACCAGAAATAGTCGTTGCGATAGCCTTTACGAAGGACAACTGTTGCGCCGTATATCATCGATGCATAACACACAGCCCACTGGCCAGCGAGATGAAACAGAGGCAAACCGGCCGTATAGAACCGGTCTTCTTCAGACAGATCAAAAATCTCAGCTGCGCCATCGGCGTAGCAGAATGAATGGGAGTGTGTGGTCGATACTCCTTTAGACGCTCCAGTCGTTCCTGAGGTGTACATGATGCCGACAAGATCGCTGTATTGAGGCGCAGGCTCAAAATTAGTCTTTGTGTCACTGAACAGATCATTAAATCGTGCCACCCGGCAGGTTTGCGTAAGCCTGGGAGGAAGTGTGCAGGGTGGATCAAGATTCCGATCTTCAGCGTAGAGGATCACACAGTCCAGGTGCTCGAGGTCATCCGCGATTTCCTCCAGTCTGTCCACATATTGGTGGTCGATAATGATCTTTTTTGCAGTCGAATCATTACAAAGCCGTTCCAAGATACTCTTGCGATAGGCGAGGTTGATCGGCACTTCGATGGCACCGCGCTTAGCCAAACCGCACCACACAGTCACATAGTCGATGGTGTCCGGCAACATCACCAGAACCGGCTCCTGGTATTCAATGCCGAACGCTGCCGTACCCTGCGCAAACTGATTCGAACGCATATGCATATCACGGTAACTAATACAGTCTCCAGAAGTCGTCTCAATGAAATTCTTGTCGGCGAACCGATCTGCCTGCCTGGCCAGAATCTGTCCGACCGTACGCTCTTCTAATGGCAAATTCGACGGGATAAATGCTTTGATCATTGGCTTGCTTTGTAGACCTTCGATACTCAACACATTACGGCGAGTGGGGTCAGGCATTGTTATGAGACGACGCGACCGAATGAGCTTGTTCTGTCAGCGATACTGATGATCTCGCCAAAGTACAACACCACGGCTCTAGCGTCACATGGCCAGGAATCCGCCGTCTACCGGCAGTTCGATACCAGTAATATAAGAAGATTCATCACTGGCCAGAAACAGATTCGCATAGGCCACTTCTTCTACCCGACCTACGCGCCCAAACGGTACAGCCGAGAGCATTTTCTCACGTACCTTTGGGTCCGCGGTCATCTTCGAGGTCCTCATTGCCGGCATGAGACCTGGATGCACAGAGTTAACACGAATCCCATCTGGTGCAAACTGGACCGCTGCTGCTTTGGACGCCATTCGTACAGCGCCTTTAGCCGCGTTATAGCCCATATGCACAAAACTCTGGCCCACAATTCCGGAAATAGAAGAAATATTCACGATGGAGCCTGCGCCGGCCTTTTGCATCTGCGGGATGACCGCCTGCATCCCCAGAAAAACACCTCGGGCATTCACATCCATCTGTTCGTCCCAGGTTTGGGTATTGAGTAGGTCAGGATGGCTGCCGCTTACACCCGCGTTGTTAACCAGGATATCGATCTGGCCGAATGTCGAGATTGTTTCGCCAACTACACTGGCCCAGCCAGTATCATTTGTGACATCGAGCGTTAGAAACCGTGCCTGGCCTCCCGAGTCGTTGATCCTGGCCACGACGTCAGTCCCCTCAGCATCGAGGATATCCGTCACCATGACACAAGCGCCTTCGGCCGCAAACAGTTCTGCCGTTGATGCACCCATTCCCCATCCCGCACCCGTCACGATCGCGACTTTATCTTTAAGACGCATTCTTCACCTCCAATGAATTGAACTCAGACTCATGAACAGCAAGAATAAACATCCGTGGCATGTGCTGCAATCCCGTCACCAGGCCTGTGACCATCCGCATCAGCACCACGCTATAGCCTTAATTGATAAACTCGTGTGGTACGCGGTCAGGACACTGGCTCATTTAACAGATCGAACTTCCTGGCGAAGCACAGACTAAATCAACATTTTGGAGATCAGTTAATGTCACGTACCCCACTTGAGAGTTCCCCCATCGTTGAGGCCTATCGGGCCCGAACCCGTGAGTCAGCTGCACTCGCCAGCAATGCGGCTGCACAGTTTCCAAGTGGCATTACTCACGATTCAAGACATCTTCGCCCCTATGGGGTGTTTGTCGATCATGCCCAAGGTGCTCGAAAATGGGATGTGGATGGTCACGAGTATGTTGATTACTTCGGTGGCCACGGTGCATTGTTGCTCGGCCACGGAAACCCTGAAGTACTGGCAGCGGTTCATAAAGCGCTCGACCTGGGCACTCATTTTGGCTCCAATCACCGACACGAACTGGCGTGGGCCAGTGTTGTTCAACGCCTCATCCCAAGCGCCGACCGTATACGGTTCACAGCGTCGGGTACTGAAGCTACCCATCTGGCGCTGCGCCTTGCAAGAGGATTTACCGGTCGGAACAAAGTGATCCGATTCCTCTCTAATTTTCACGGCTGGCACGATCACATGACCTCGGGCTACAGCTCACACTACGACGGCTCGCCCACATCAGGTGTTCTGGCCAGTGTCGCCGAGAGTATTGTGCTGCTACCGCCCGGCGATATTGAAACCGTGCGCCATGTGCTGTCTGAAGACAGTGATATCGCGGCAATCATCCTCGAACCAACCGGCGCTGGTTTTGGTATGGTCCCCGTAGACGGCACATTTCTGAGTGCGTTGCGTGAAACCACAGAGCAGCACAACGTGGTGCTTATTTTTGATGAGGTCGTTACCGGATTTCGAGTTTCCCCGGGTGGTGCGCAGGCACACTTCGATGTTCAGCCAGACCTGACAACATTGGCGAAAATCTTGGCAGGCGGCCTGCCTGGTGCAGCGGTCGTTGGCAGTCGCGAGATTCTGGATGCACTTGATTTTGATGCAGCACCAGCCAATGGTCGCGAGAAAATTCAACACCAGGGTACGTACAACGCTAATCCAGTTTCAGCCGCTGCTGGTACTGCCGCTCTGTCGATCATAGAAACGACCGATGCCTGCCAACAGGCGAACGCATACGGTGAGCGATTACGCGGCCGCCTCAACCAATTGTTTACCGAAAAAGATGTTCCGTGGGCCGCGTACGGCACCTTCTCAGGCTTTCATATCTTTACCAATGCGAACAATCGAAAAGTCGATCCTGATACATTCGATCCAACTGTTATCGATTGGCAGGAACTCAAAAAAAACCCGGCCGGCCTGACACACAAGCTGCGTCTGGCGATGCTGATCAACGGCGTTGATATCACCAACTGGCCGGGTGGGACGATCTCTGCGGTCCATACCGATGCAGAACTTGAACAAACCGTAGATGCGTTTCGTGAATCGATCAGGATGTTACGCGCGGAAGACGCGATCTGAGTTTGAGTACGCCATTCGTAAAAGCTTTAATTCGGTACTTCTTTTATCGATATCTGTGATAGCCCTCACCATAAACGGGCAGGTCCACGCTCTGGAAGTCGCACCGGATACACCGCTGGTTTTTGTGCTGCGAAATGAGCTGGGTTTAACGGGCACAAAAATCGGATGCGCAAATGAGCAGTGCGGCGCCTGTGCCGTGCTCGTCAACGGCGAATCTACCCTGAGTTGTGTACGGCCTGTGGCTGATTTCGTAGACCGGAAGGTTGACCATAAAGCGATTGGCCGAAGATGCAGTGGGCGGGCCTATCGGTGGCGCCATTGCTAACGCAATTCGACGAGCAACCGGGCTTTGTGTGTCCACAATGCCGTTTAATCAAAACAACATTCGCGCTGCGGCGCTCAAGCAGTAGTCCATCTCGACCTGGGTTCAGTCAAGAACTCCAGTTTGCGTGTTCAAGGGTCGTGATTCGCTAAGACTGCAATGTCTTCAAGAGCCCTTCGCTTAGCTGCTGCCACATCCGGAATCTCGCCACTGTTGACATACTGTTGCCAGCGGTAACCGAACAGAATGTGGGGTCCCGACTGCACAGAGCGTACCTGACCGACACCAGGCGCCCGCAGCGCACTGGGGGGTACTACAGTGACGTCCCAGTCCGGAGCGAAGAACAAAGCCAGGGAGATCCTTGGCTGTGACGTTTCGGGTTTAGCAGTCTTGTCGGGTGTATATCGAACTCTGTGGATAGTGGCCGGAAAGGCCTCCCGACAGAAAATCTCAAACAGCCTCCCAACATTAATAACAAACGCATGCGGTATTACCGGAACATCCAGCCATATGGATTCTGATTGGTTTTGGCTCAGGGTGCTGGCAAGCGCAATTTCTTCCGCAATTTCCCGCGACTCCAGATCGCCGTTGAGAGCTGATCTATCTTCTACAACTGACTGTTTCTGAACCGGTACTGCTTTGGGCTGTACACGACGCAAAACCTGCAGGCCGCCGTAACACTCATCTTGCAGTAAGACAGTTAAAAACCCATGATCTTTGTGCGGTGCAAGCCCAGTGTGGGGGGGATATTTCCACAGTCGCAGATGAGCGAGTGGTTCAATGACTTTCGCCTCGAAATACCGTGCATCTAGTCCCAGTGCCCAAGCCATTGCCCCGAGTAACTGGCGGGCGAAGTTTGTAGTCGCGGTATGATATCCGGTGACGGTGTGCTGGAAATCCGGATCTCCTGGCGGCCACAAATTGTCACCATGAAGCGGCAGCGGTCGACCTGCAGCATCGACTCGACCTTGCGTTTTCAGCCCGATTTCAAACGCTTCCTTGTTGTCTGAGGCGAAATGTTCATATCCACGCCAGTTCGAAGCTTCCCCTAATGACAAACATCCCGACACCGATTTTTGGTCCTGCGGTCGCGCAAAAAAGCGCCGAGCAGCCTGCCGAGTGCTGTCAATTAGTTCATGTGGCACACCATGCCCAACGACCTGAAAAAAGCCCACGCGTGTCGCGGCATGTTGGAGTTCAAGGACAACGCCCATGGGATCGCTACCATCGAGGTAACGGGATATATCTACGATCGGTACTGTCTTGTGCACAAGTGTTACCCGTCTATAACGTCCAAGTTAGTCCTTCACCCAGACCTGGAAGCCGCTTCGATTGAGTGGCTCTGGAAATACCTTCAATACCTCGATAATACTGTCTCCATCGGCCGCACGTGGTTACCGACAACCCAGGCAGAGAACCACTGCAATTCAAGCACGTCAAGATCATGGTTAAACAACTGCAATAGCCTTAATACTCCGGCAGCATGACTCTGGCCGCTTGGCAGACTCATACAGTCCTCAGTATAGTCACCAAACATGAAATTTAACCAAACCCGGGGATAACCGCATTGTCTGAGTAAACCTGTGCGCGCCTTCAGACCCGCCGTTATCGGTTCCTCAACTCTTGTTTCTGGTCTACCTTGGACAACTAAAAACTGCTACCAGCTTAAGTCATGAACCCTTTCCTTCTACCTAAAGAAATCCAGGATCGCCCGACCTATGACCGCGCGGTGGCTCACCTGCGGGAGGCTGGGGTGCGACTCCCACTCTTCTCAGAACTCGCCAATGCGCCGCAAGCGCTCAACGATGTCTACACAAAGTTGAACCAGGTGCACGCCGATGCCCCTGATTCTAGAAACCTCTTTCGAGTTCATTGGTTTAACGATCGCGCTCGCACAGGACTCACCGATACGCCCGAGTACGTGCGTCTACCCAAAGCATTGACCGGTGTCGATGCACAAATCATCGTCGCTCTGGGCGACCGATTTCCGATGATTGGTGCACACAAAGTTCTGGCTGCATACGGCTGTCTGGTTCCACGACTGGTCAGCGGTGCATTCGACCCCGGCCATCATCGTGCAGTCTGGCCATCGACTGGCAACTACTGCCGGGGCGGAATCGCGATTTCCCGCATTCTCGGCTGTCATGGTGTTGCTGTACTGCCAGAAGGCATGAGTAGGGAAAGATTCAGCTGGCTGGAAAAATGGGTCAACGATCCCGAAGACATTGTGCGCACACCCGGCACAGAGAGCAACGTTAAAGAGATCTACGATAAATGTGAGGAACTCTCTCGTGATCCACAGAACATCATCGTTAACCAGTTTTCGGAATTTTCCAACTACCTGGTACATCGTTTTGTCACGGGTAACGCTCTCGACAGAGTCTTTCAGTCCGTAAGTGCCTCCCTGCCCAACGCACGGCTGGCCGGTTTTATTGCTGCGACCGGTTCTGCGGGTACCCTTGGCGCCGGTGACCACCTCAAGAACCGATACGGCACCCGAATCGTGGCGGTGGAACCGGTGGAATGTCCAACTCTGCTTTACAACGGATTTGGTGAACACAACATCCAGGGCGTAGGTGACAAGCACGTGCCACTCATTCATAACGTGATGAATACCGACTTCGTGGTCGGAGTGTCCGACTACGATTCAGACGGTATCAATGCACTGTTCAATACACCAGCGGGTCAAAACTACCTGCACCAGCGAAAGGGTATTTCCGCTGAGATCCTCGACACGCTGACATCAATGGGGTTTTCCGGGATCGCCAATGTGTTGGCAGCCATCAAGCTGGCAAAATATTTGTCGCTCGGCCCCGAAGACGTACTGATCACTGTTGCAACAGATGGATCGGCACTTTATCAAACCGAACTACAGAAGTGGTTGTCCCTCGAAGGGCCAGAGAATGTAGATGAAATATTAGCAGCCGAACTCTATGGCACACACCTGAAAAATGTGCGGGTCGACCATCTGCTGGAACTCACCGAAATCGATCGAAATCGGATATTCAACCTCGGGTACTACACCTGGGTCGAACAACAAGGCATCAACATACAAGATTTTGAGCGTAGACGGGACCAGACATTCTGGAATCAACTCGAGAGGCTGATTCCTACGTGGGACGCAATGATAGAGGCATTCAATCAGGAAACAGCGCAGTCCTGAAACTCCTAATGTACTGGTTTGTAGTCCAGGACTTGTGAGTGCGCAGCCAATTTTATCTATCGTCAATTTCTCGCGTAATTGTAGTCTGTCGTCATCAGGCTAGCTTCGTTAAAATAGCACAGGCTATGTACCTGTGTGTTGTCTGAAATTATCTCTGATCTAAATCAACTATGACTGAAACGCCAATACTGGTCACAACAGAAGAGCTGGACGACCATCTCGATAGCGGAGAGGTGCGTGTGGTTGATCTCAGTAAATTAGAACATTACGTTTCCAGCCATATCCCAGGCGCCACTCACCTGGACTATGTGACGCTGTTAGATGGCAACAAACCAGCCCCGGGCCGACTTCCGCCTGGCAAACAGCTGGAACAGCTCAGTTCAGTACTGGGATTAAGCAACGGCGGCCGGATTATTGCCTGTGATGATGAAGGCAGTGGCCGTGCCGCCCGCCTCGTATGGACATTACACGTCATGGGCTATCCCAGCTGTTCAGTACTCGATGGTGGAATGACCGCCTGGAGAAACGAGCAACGTCGATTAAGCGTGGAACAACCGGTGCGGAAAAATACTGCACCCACAGTAACCATGGATACTTCTGTCATCGCGACTCGGGAATACATTCTGTCCCAGTTGAATGATGACCACGTTATCTTAGTCGATGCCCGATCTCCGGAAGAGTACATTGGAACGAAGCAGCTCAGCACGCGGTCTGGTCACATTCCAGGTGCGGTTAATCTGAACTGGTTGGATACGATTGATGCTAACAATCACTTGAGACTAAAACCAAGAAGCATTCTAAAGGATATGCTGGAAGCTCGACAGATTCTACCAACGCGTGAAATTATTACCTACTGCCAGACACACCATCGGTCCGCTCATACCTGGATGCTGCTTAAATCCCTGGGCTACCCGGCCGTGCGTGGCTATCCCGGCTCGTGGTCAGAGTGGGGGAATCACCCTGAAACGCCGATCCAGACCTTATCTGAGGCAAATCCATGATCATAATTCTGCGTCCCGATACTGATATTGATTCTGCGGAGGCGAAGGCTGTGCTTGATTTCCTGGCCGCCCGCCCAGGGGTAGTACCACAGGTGCACAGTGTGACCGGAACGGGTCGAATCCTGACGGAAATTTACGCCATCGGTGATACCGACTTACTCGATACGCAGGAAGTAGCGAGCCTGCCGTCGGTCGAGCGTGTTGTCAGAATTTCTCGAGAATATCGGATAATTGGCCGCCACGCCGGCGATGAGCGGGCTCGGGGTTTTGACTACAACGGCATTCGTTTTGACCAGCAGTCGCTACACCTCTTTGCCGGATTGTGTGCCGTCGACAGTCGGGACAATGTAGAAACCATGATGCGGGCTCTGAACGAACACCAATTACCTTGCACACGTATGGGAGCCTTTAAGCCGCGGACCAACCCCTACTCATTCCAAGGGCACGGGGCCGAATGCTTGCCCTGGGTTTTCGAACTGGCTGGCAAGTATGACATCAAGGTCATTGCGATGGAGGTCACCCATGACAGCCAGGTGAATGACATTTTGACCGCACTGGATGATGCCGGACACCCTACCGGCGTCATGCTGCAGATCGGTACTCGTAACACACAGAACTTCGAACTTCTCAAAGCGGTCGGCCGACAAACCGAGCTGCCGGTGTTGATCAAGCGGGGATTTGGGATCACTTTGGAAGAATCGTTGAATGCAACCGAATACCTGGCACGGGAAGGTAACGGTAATATAATTTTCTGTCTGCGTGGCATGAAAACTAATCTTGGTGACCCACACCGAAATTTTGTCGACTTTTCTCATGTTCCGGCAGTTAAGCATCTGACCCATCTACCAGTTTGTATTGATCCGTCACATTCCGTGGGTAGCCGCAATCGTGGCCCTGACGGGATCCTGGACGTCATGCACGTAACCGCACAGGGCATCATCGCCGGTGCCAACATGGTACTTGTCGATTTTCATCCCAGGCCTGAACAGGCACTTGTCGACGGCCCCCAAGCACTGCATCTGGACGAGCTGTCCTGGTTTTTGGACGATATGAGCATCGCTCGTGAAGCCCATGACAAACGAATCCAGCTAGCAAGACAAAATAACGGGTAAACTTTGTATTCACTACCCATCTACTTTTGGACAGCACTGTGAACAAATCGAACAACGACTGGGAAAATACACTGACGCCCGAGCAGTACAGGATCTGTCGACTTAAGGGAACCGAGCCACCTTTCAGTGGAAAATACAACAACAGCAAATTAGCTGGCACCTATAGCTGCACCTGCTGTGGCAGTAAACTCTTTAGTTCACACGAAAAATTTGATTCCGGCTCAGGCTGGCCCAGTTTCTGGCAGCCCATTTCAGATAACGCTGTTATTACAGAAACTGACCACAGCCATGGCATGGTCCGGACCGAGGTGACGTGCAGAAATTGTGATGCCCATCTGGGTCACGTATTTAAGGATGGACCTGAACCGACAGGTCAACGCTATTGCATCAACTCAATATCGCTGCAGTTAATGCCTGACTGAATACAACAGCACGTTAAGTTCTGCGCTTTCTGATTAAGGGAATACGCAAGATGTTGCCGGTAGTTGGCAAGGTAGTTCGCAGTTCCGGGTTGTACCGCATAATCAGCCAAACCGGCAATTCAAATGAACTGGCAACTCGCCACACGCTGTCTCCCGATTGAATAGTGTATTGCTGAACGTTTAATACTTCGAAGTTTTCCTTGAATTCTTCCACCAGTACGCGGTGGTATTCCAGCCGTCTCTGGTCGAATCCGGAAGCCTGAGTCTGCTCTGAAACGGGCAGTAACAGTACATCGCCCACTTGAAGATTCTGCGTCTTCTGAATACCGTTGAGTTTCCGAATCGCGGCGATACCACCCAAACGCAGCCAATCTGAATAGTGACCCAGTGTTTCACCTGGTTCAATATTGATTCGATATACCCGTTTCCCGGCCTGTTCTGTAGCTTGTATGCGAAATTCAATATCCTGATCTAAAGGTTCGATCACACGTGAGGCTGGCTGACCCTGCTTGCTACTGACCTCTGTGCTGCCGCTGTCATCAGCGCCCGAATCTGTTGACGAAGATCTGCGATTTTGGGCGTTCCCTGGCAGTCGCAACGCCTGACCCGGCACGATAATTGAGGCCGTCTGCAGTCCGTTGAAAGCCAATAACTCATCACATGACACACCCCTGTTGTGCGCGATCTCACACACCGAATCACCCGCTGTTACCGTGTAAGTGGATCCTGAACTCGCTGGACCTCTTCTGTTCTGCCCTAAGGCCTTGGCAACATCCTCAGATACGCCCGAAACCAGCAGCTTCTGCCCTGGATGAATAACACTGCGTCTACCCAGTCTATTTTCTGTCAGTAGAGCCTTGCAGCTCACACCCAGGCGGGTAGCAATCTGGCACGCGTTGTCTCCTTTTTTCACACGGTACTCGACCACAGTTGTTTTGAGTGTTTTCCTGGTCGACGACTGTCTACCAGTACCGGTGGCTGTGTTCAGCTGTCGGGGAATCCGAAGCGCCTGGCCGGGGTAAATCAGGTCCTGCTGGCTGAGTTCATTCGCCGCGAGTAAGGTGTCGCATGACACCCCGTATCGCGATGCTACTCCACAGGCACTGTCACCTTTCCTGACTGTATAGGTGCCTCCACCTCTTGTCTCAGCCAACGCGCCAGGGATCACCAATTTCCGGCCGACAGAGAGGACAGAACCCGATGTAAGTTCATTCGTAGCCAGCAATGCACTGCACTTAACGCCATAGCGCTTCGCGATACCACAAACGGTATCGCCCGGTGCAACAGTGTATACACCCGGGTCAGCACGACTGAGCAGTCGACGTTTTCCGGAAGTACGCATCGGAATCTGCACCGACTGGCCAACGCGAATGACGGCCTGCCTTCCCAGCCTGTTCATATCGATCAGATCGCGACACTTCACCCGAAACGCACTGGCGATCGCACAGGCCGTATCACCGGATCTGACCGTATAACGCTTTGGCGTGCCACGATCTGCTTCTGGTGGCAGTGAATGCAGGTAAGCAATTTTATCTGCCCAACCGCCCTGACGCAGAGGTAGGCGCAGCGGGTAACCACCAGGAATTTCCCGCCAACCGTGCCAAACAAACCGTGTCAACGCTGGATTTAACGATTTCAGCCTGGATAGGCTAATTCCGAAAACCGCTCTTATCCTGTCGATTGACACGCTGCTGCGCAGCATGATCGTATCGTAGCGTAACGGTCTTCCCTTTGAATATGATCCAAAAAACCGTTTGGAGTTTTGTGCAACATGTCGTGCCGCTAGAAAACCTGCGTAGAAATTCTTGACCGCAACCCGGAATTTTTTGGTTCGATAACGGTTTAGAACTGTAAGAAAATCTGGACCGAGTTTCTTTATGGCTCTTCGCATACCGTTAACACCATAGTTGTACGAGGTAATTACAAAGGGGGTCAGTTCGCTGTCGGACACATTGGCTTTCTTCGACCGGGCCGCAACAGTCAGATTTTTTTTGCTACCTTTGAGATAGCGCGCCGCTGCCCAGCTGGCCGCTTCCGGATCCAGCCTCTCGTCCATAGTGGCATTTAACTCAAGTCCCAATTCACGTCCAGTCCGTGGCATGATCTGCCACATACCTGCAGCCCCCACTCTGGAATACGCTTCCGGGTTATAAGAAGACTCTACAAATGGCAGGTATTGAATATCCTGATGCAACCCCGCGTCTTTGAGTACCCGTCTGACAATCGGTCCATAGGTCCCAAATCGGCGCAACGCATTCCGAAAACCATCTTTGTTTCCACTCTGACATCGAAGGTTCCTGGTCGCACGACGAAGTACAGCTGGCGACCGATCAGGAAACATATTGAGGTAGTGCTTATCTTTTGCCTGAGTGATTGTTTTGTTTCGCTCAATCAGAATCGCAATGCGTTCTAACCGTAGGCGTATCTGGCGCTTCTGTTCTTTAATGAACTGTGTGTTGCCCTTTGTCCCACACGCTTTGCCCTTGATGATCTTGTAAACCCGATGGGGCCTCTGCGCATCATGGAGAATCGCATCGTTGGTCCTCCATCGACCATATACATCGATCCAAAAATCGACCCTCCGTCGAAGCGCGTCGGGACAGGGAAAATACTGACCACACTTGAGTTTGTGATGTTGGACCAGGTGGTCAGCGGCCGATTGATCTGCTGGATACATCCAAGTCAGAAACCCAGCCACGACCATCCATACAAGTGGCAGAGGCCACCTGCGGAGACAGAATTGCTCAGGTCTGGTTACAAGCAATATTGATCGTCCGTGCCGACGAATAGGAGACACTGCATAAGATCTAGATTTAACGCCACACCCAGCCTTGATCCTAACAACTTACACACGGGGTGAAAAGCACCTGTCCATGAAAGAGGTGGCGAAGCTGCATGGTTTGATACACTCCAACTATGATTCAAGCCTGGATCGATCAATACACCACTTTACCCGAACTGAATCTGCCGGAGAATCCATGAGCGTTATTTCGAGAGAAGATTTTGTCGGGAGCATCGCCGACGGTCTGCAGTACATCTCTTTCTACCATCCACCCGACTTTATTCGAGCAATGACTCGAGCCTTCGAACGGGAAGAATCTCCAGCAGCTAAAAATGCGATCGGCCAGATACTACTCAATTCGAAGATGGCAGCCATGGGGCAACGGCCAGTTTGTCAGGATACAGGCATCGTTGTCGTGTTTCTTAAGTTTGGACTGAATGTCGATTTCGATACCAACGATTCGGTTCAGGAAATGGTCGATGAGGGTGTCCGTCGAGCCTACACCAACCCGGATAATCCTCTTCGAGCCTCAGTGGTATCGCCCCCAATCGGTAAAAGACACAACACGGGGGACAACACACCGGCTGTTGTACACACCGAACTCGTAGCCGGTGATACGATAGAAATCACACTCGCCGCCAAGGGTGGCGGATCGGAAAACAAAGCCCGATTTAGCACCTTGAACCCCAGTGACAGCCTGTCAGACTGGGTGGTGGAGACGATACCGGGCATGGGGGCCGGTTGGTGCCCGCCAGGTATTCTTGGGATAGGCCTTGGGGGAACTCCGGAAAAAGCGATGGTGCTGGCCAAGGAATCCCTGATGTCACCAATTGATATAGATGAGTTGATCTCGAAGGGGCCGGACAACGATATCGATGCGCTGCGCCTTGAGATCTATCAACGAGTTAACCAGACGGGTATCGGTGCTCAGGGCCTTGGTGGCCTCACGACCGTGCTGGATGTCAAGATCCTGTCGTACCCCACCCATGCTGCCTCCCTCCCTGTCGCGATGATTCCCAACTGTGCTGCCACGCGGCACATACACTTTTCTCTGGATGGCACTGGACCTGCCAAGCTGACACCACCAGACCTTGGCAACTGGCCAGAGATAGGGTCCGACGTCGCAAGTCAGGGTCGACAGATCAATGTGGACGTACTCACTCGTAATGACATTGCAAACTGGCAACCAGGAGAAAATCTACTGCTGTCCGGCAAAATTCTCACCGGAAGAGATGCAGCGCACAAACGGATTGCCGACCTGGTCACCCGTGGCGAACCATTGCCTGAAGGAGTAGATTTTAGCAATCGGCTGATCTACTACGTGGGCCCTGTTGACCCGGTCGGTGATGAAGTGGTCGGACCTGCCGGACCGACCACTGCGACACGTATGGACAAATTCACAGAAATGATGCTCGCAGAAACAGGGCTGATCGGCATGATTGGAAAAGCAGAGCGTGGGCCCAGCGCGATCGAATCAATTCGAAAGCACCGCTCGGTGTATCTGATTGCCATTGGTGGTGCTGCCTATCTAGTATCCAAGGCCATTCGCTCGGCACGTGTCGTTGCTTTTGAAGACCTCGGTATGGAAGCAATCTATGAATTCGAGGTCAAGGACATGCCGGTTACGGTCGCCGTAGACAGTAATGGAACTTCTGTACACCGTACAGGGCCTGAGTTATGGCGTCAGCGCATTTCAGAAATTCCGGTAAGGGTCAACTGATACGCGTAAACTGCTTTGCAAAACCTTCCTCTGCATTATCCACAGACGAATTATCGCTCTTCAGTTACGGACTGCGCCTGACCTTCACAATTGAGTCAATAACGACCTGATCCGACTAAAGTTCCCCAGAATGTCCATGAAAATACCTGAAGAGATCAAGCAGGATTTTTCTCGCGAACCGCTGGATCCCAAGAGCCTACTGCCTGACCCTTTTGATCAGTTTGAAGCTTGGTTTGGCCAGGCCTGTGCGAAAAATATGCCCGCTCCTAATGCCATGTCCCTGGCCACAGCGTCAGCAGACGGATCGCCCACAGTTAGAACGGTGCTGCTTAAAGTTTACGACCGTGATGGGTTTGTTTTCTTTACCAACTACGGCAGCCGTAAAGCACAGCAGATCGCAGAGAACCCGCGTGTTTCTCTGCTGTTTCCCTGGTTCAGTATGGGACGACAGGTCACAATAACCGGCGTCGCCCAGCGAATTCCAACCGCAGCGTCACTGCGCTACTTTCTATCGAGAAGCCGGGGAAGTCAGCTCGGAGCTTGGACATCCGACCAGAGCAGTGTGATCTCTTCCCGGACTGTGCTGGAAACTACCCTGGCCAGAATGAAACAGAAGTTCAGTGCCGGAGACGTCCCGCTGCCTGATTTTTGGGGAGGGTTCCGCGTCACCCCAGAAACCATTGAATTCTGGCAGAGCCAGCCAGATCGTCTGCATGACCGATTTGTCTACGTGCTTGACGACGCTGACAACTGGTCGATCGAACGGCTGGCACCTTGAAAAACAACCAGTCGTCGCCAGATTAGCCGCTCATAGATTCAAGCGGCAGCTTGACGGGAAATCGCTCACGAATCTGACTGTCTATATCATCAGGTATATGTTGGGGTTTGGGTGCGGACAGAAGTTGCTTTACCCGGCACCTGGCCTGCTCGAGGAGATCTGGTCGACCGGCCTCGTTCCAGTCTTTAGGACTATTTCGATCACCTAAGTCCGGGTACACATAATCCCGCTGCATCAGCGCCCTAGTCTGCTCGTGCCCCAGAAAATGACTGGGCCCATCCAGACACACATCACGCATTGCCTCTAGAGATAAGGTGTCTTCGTTGACCTCGATACCTCGTATCGTTCTGTTGATTGCACCCAGCATATCGTTATCGATGACATAGCTTTCCAGACAGCAACCCAGAAGACTGGCGTGCATACCAGCTGATTCGTAGATCAGATTCGCGCCACTGTGTCCGGCTAGGACATTTGTGTAAGCCTTCTCATAGCCTGACTGTGCATCCGGCAGCTTGGAGTCGGCCATACCGGCGGCAATACCGGTTGGTAAGTCGTAGTACCGTCCCATCTGGCCACAGGCCGCCATGAGAACCGCTTGTTCGCCACTGCCACCGCTCATAGCCCCGGTTCTAAGATCAGAAACAAATGGCCAGGTACCGAAGATCGCCGGGTGACCAGGAGATAATAAATTTACGTAGACCAGACCGGCCAGCACCTCAGCCGTCTCCTGAACCACAGAACCGGCAAGCGCCGCCGGACTGGTCGCACCAGCCTGACCCGCGGCCAACAACAAAATAGGCATCCCGCGGCTGACACAGACCTCCAATACCCGACAGGCGTCTTCGGCAAATCGAAGTGGCGGTACAACATGACAGCACGAGCAGCTTACAAACGGCCTTTCCCGCCACTTTTTCTCACCACCGGCCACTATCTCCAGCATATCGATGGCCTCGTGCGCATGGTCAGGGGCCACAAAACTGGTGCCCACATGCTTTGTGGTTCCAGCAATCGACGCGTAGCAGGTATTGAAATCCATTTCCCGTGGATCTTCAATATCTCGTGGCACCATCGAGCGCTGAAAAAAATGAATATGCTCCATGGCGTCCACGATGCGTGCGGCATCATAAAGATCCTGCAGCATCGATTCTCGATATTCGCGTTTTTTAGTATCCACAATATGGACAGCCGCACCCGCAGTACCGAAATATGTCCTGTTGCCGGTGAGGTGCATATCGTAACGAGGGTCTTGGCCAGGAAGGACGATATCCCGTGCTGCCGAGGCGACGATATCCTCAACCAGTGATCGAGGAAACAGAAGACGGCCCTCTTCGGTCATCGAGCCGCCTGCTCCGGTCACCAGTGCCTGACAGGATGGTATGGCGTTTGCAATACCGATCTGCTCCAACGCTTCCAATGCTGCCTGGTGAATACGCAACACTTCAGATTCTGTGAGCGGCTGATATCGTCCTGATGTCTGACCAGGCTGAACGGCGCGTTCATCCTCAGGTATCGGCGCAGCGCGTAGCGCTTGCCTTGCGACCCGCCCCCCCATTCGCCCGGATGTAGCGGAGCGCTGCCTATTGTCCGTCATCGCGATTACCTTTAAGCATTAGTAATTCCCGATCAGTTGGTATCAAACACTGGAACGTGTTACAGGATTGTAGCCCGCTCCATAAGCGGGGGGAACCCACATGCTTGTGCCATTCAGTTCGGGCTCTCATCCGCACAACCTTGCACGTTACCGCCTGAATTTGCTCATTGATACTGTTATTGTTTCCACAATTTCTCCGAACGTTGCCGGGCTCCTTGGCATCCGCCATCCTCATCACCCAACTTATTCAACAAGCTAAGAACCACAGCCGACGTACCACCGGTGGCCCAGGCCGCACCCATCTTTAAACTTTTCAGAATATCATTGTCTTCAAGCTTTAATAGTTCCATGAGATTTTTTCCGCCAGGATCGGGCACTACAACAGGTCTCCGTAGTGAGCCTTCGATTACAAAATAGGGCGGATACAACAGGGATAAACCAGACTCTTCTAAAAGACTGGCGGGCGATATGCCTTCCCGGCGTGGCTTGGAGTGAACGTGTAGCCTCGGACTCTCCGTGGAAAGCTCGAGTTTACCAAAGGCCAATAATTCAAACTCCTCAGCTTTCAAGGCGATGGTGTGATTGGGTGGTGCTGGACTATGCCCCACGCCATCTGTGATTAGCATACCGATAACACCACACTTGATATCATAATATTTTTTTCGCTCTGCCCATGGGCTAACACCACGCAGAATCTGTTCTGTGATACTGAACGGTGTCGTTGTCAACAATTCTTCGCGACCTCGGGGATACTTTATACCTTCAAGCTCGGTAAATAGATAACCATTGCCACTTTGTGCAATCTTGTGAAGGGATATCCCCGATCCTGATATATAGCCGCGCGTACTTAAAGATCCTGATATGTCCCATTTACCCTTCAGTGCAACAGGCAACAGGTCAAGATCCAGGTGTTTCCAGTCATAGGCGTAATTCGCTGGATGTGGGTCCACCTGGGTATCCAGGTCGAGTCGCACTTCCAGGTCACCGCCGGCTGAAATTCCCCGCAGTCGGATGTTGACCAGGCCGTCGAGCGAGGTCAGCAGTGCTGTAGCATCCGTAATTTCGTAGTTACGACGTATCAGGTGTCCTACAGAATATTCCAGATCAACGTCATAGCTATCCGCCCATGCTAACGGCATGTCTTCATTTCCAAACAGATACTTCTTTTCTTTCTTCGGGAAAAGATCGTTTAAATTGAAATATTCCGATGCCAGTCTCCCGTCAATTTTCTGTCGATGATTATCAGTCCCATTCAACGGATAGGATATTTCTCCACTGATGTCGTTGCGGCCCGCCGTCACCCTAAGTTCTGTCACCTGTAGCGTCTCACCATCCGTACTGACAATCGCCTGCGCCTGTAAAGGCAGGTCTCCCTGTAATGGAATTGCAAGCACAGCTGCCACCCTGGACAGACGATCCACCTGGTGCTTCAACTCTAGCTTCGTGCCTATCTTCCACTGTTCCCCCAAAACCCCCTTTGCCGAAAACTGACCGAGTTTCTCCGACTCGAGGTTAACCGATCCTGTAATTGATTCGTGTGTATCCGTTGTACGACTGACCTCGCCTGTCACCTGCAACCGGCCCATAGGCGGTAAGTCAACACCCGTGATCAGACGCAATTCGTGAGAATCTTCCGCAGTCAGCACAAAACTGGCACTGAATCCGGACTTGTTATCAAATGCTTCAAACTCACCAGCGAACTCAGTAGCCAGAGAATTAGTCAGCAACTCGCCGTGTACCATCAGCGGTACCGCTTGCTTATCGGACGGGCGTACCTGTAACTGAATCTGGGCGGATTCGTGATAATCCCCTGGCCCGCCATAGTATTCAATCAGCTGGCCCAGTTCAGCTACATCGAGATTGAGATCCCACGTCGGGCGTGGAACATGCATTAAATCGATCAAGCTACCCGTAAACCGGCCACTAAGCCCAGCACCGGAAATCTGACCCACCAGCCCGGACAGTCGAGCCTCATTGCCGTGTAAATCAAGCCAGCCTGTGACGCTGGCCTCCAGATGGGGGGGTATCAGCCATTGTCTGCCCCAGGCTTGGGCAAGCACAGCAATATCTTCAGTGTGGCCTTCGAAATTCAGTGCCAACTGCGGCTGCTCGTCCAGCCTGTCAATCTGCCCACGGCCACTGACTTCCAGTTGAGGGGAGCTGATCCTGACATTCACGAGCTCTATGCCACAGCTGCTATTGGTGCAGGTGAGAACGCCATTTGTGCTGGCGGTAGCATCGACGGGGAGCTGTGTACCCAAACTGCCGGCAAGGCTCTGGATACTCTCAGTTCTTGCGGTGAACTCGAATTGCCCTTCCAAACTATTTTGCAACAGATCGAACTGACCTGTGCCGTCGAGCATCAGATCTGTAGATTCAAAAGAAGCAGAAAGATCACTCAACCGGTAACCTTTGTCGCTGCCTCGTAAAGCGCCCGTCACCTGAGCGCTACCGTTTAAGTGCATCTCAAGTTTGAATTGCCTCAACAGTTCTGTCAGCTTGTCCGAGGTTGCGTCAATATTGAGCGCAAGATCCGGGCCGTCGGCTGAGCCCAATTGACTCACATTGCCTGTTAATTGGATACCCAGATGTGGGCTCTCTCCGATCAACATAATCTGGTCCAAACGGAAATTGCCCGGCTGCCCAGACAATATACCCTGGCCCGAGACACGGACATCTGTCGGTACATCAAGGCTCATGAGCGCCGTGAAATTCTGAAGCCTCTGATGCTTCACCTGTAGACGCAGCTCGCCCATTGAACGGTTTAGTCTGACGCTGGCTGGCACCAGATCGAGATCACCCTGCACTGTAAAATTAAACGGCTGTGCTGTTGTGGACAACCGGACTGATTCCAGTCGAAGGTCGCTTCCTGGGTTTCCGACGAGGTGACCGGCTGCACTGACCGTACCACTGAAAATCGCATCGTGCCGCCATGGCAAGCCGGGCAATAGATCAGTCAGATTTCTTTCCAGGCGTCCTGTCGTGACCTCCAGATGCAAATCAGCGTTAGGCGCTTTTCGCAGATTACTGACCACGCCAGAGACGATGCCACTAACAACGTTACCCTTGAACGCCAGATTGACTGGTGCCAGTTGATCCGAATCCAGACCGTTAAGAGACCCCAGTGCGCCACTCACTTCAATAGCGTCTCCGGCATAGCTCAGTTGCCCGTTGATCTGACCTTGTTGATTTTGACCCTCACGTGGCAAAACATAGACCAGCGTATCGGCCCGGATTTCCCACCGATCTGACTTAACGCCAGATCCAAAAGTGAGGGTGCCGTCTACCACCGAAACTCGACTGACGGGAAGCGGTAGAACCGGCACTGTCAGTCCCCGATCAGACTCCCAATTAGGACGACCGTTGGGGCCGACTTCCAACAGCAGGGTCGGCCGCTCCAGAGAAATCTCGCGAATAAGCAATTTCCCTTCTGCAAGAGCCCCCATATCCAGTTCAAATTGAACGTTCTCTACTGTCAGGAAATGCCCCTCATAATTGCCAGCCGGATTACCCACAGCCAGTCCCCTGACCTCTAGCCGAACTGAGGGGAAAAGACGGACTGACAAGCCCTGGTCAATCGACACTGGTCGATCGATTGCTTTGCTTATCTGCTGTGCCGCAGCATCGCGATAGCGACTCCAGTCAACCCACTGAATAATGGACACCAGAAACAGAATGAGGCCACAGAAACAGACGACCACCCAGCCGATTACTTTAGCGAGCCGCAAGAATTCTGTTCCCTGTGTATGATTCGCCTTTCGGAGAACGCATTGCGCGACCCTAACACAAAGCGCACTATTGTGGGTTCGGAAAGAACATCTGACAGATATATCCGGTTACAACATGACAATGACAACTTTACACCCCAGCCACACATCACGGAAACTTGAAAAACGACTTCGTCGCGAAGTCGGACGAGCCATACAGGACTACAACATGATCGAAGAAGGCGATCGCGTTATGGTCTGTATTTCCGGTGGTAAGGATTCTTTCTCACTGCTGGATATTCTGTGTCGATTGAAAATCAGAGCCCCGATCGACTTCCAGTTAACCGCCGTCAATGTTGACCAGAACCAGCCTGGATTTCCAACCGAACGACTTGAAGCTTACCTGCAGGGGCTCGGGGTCGATTACCGAATTATCGATCAGGATACCTATAGTGTCGTCAAGAATATCATCCCCGAGGGCAAAACAATGTGTGGCCTTTGTTCACGACTTCGTCGGGGAATACTGTACAGCTTTGCAAAAAGAGAGAAGATGACAAAAATCGCTTTAGGCCATCATCGAGACGATATTGTTGAAACACTTTTCCTCAACATGTTTTTTGGTGGTCGACTCAAAGCAATGCCACCCAAACTGTTGAGCGATGACGGAAACAATGTAGTCATACGCCCACTATCCTATTGCATTGAAAAAGATATCGCGCAATACGCCCAGCTGAAAAAGTTTCCGATTATTCCGTGCAATCTTTGTGGCTCACAGCCGAACCTCCAGCGCCAAACTGTCAAACGAATGCTCGCTGACTGGGAACAGCAGTACCCTGGTCGGTCAGCGACCATATTCCGAAGCGTCACGAGCATCTCACCCAGCCAACTCGCCGACACAAGTCTTTTCGACTTTGCCAGTCTCGGGGCTCGTCACGAGCCCGCAACATGGCTACCCGAAGGGAACACCATTGACACAGAGAATACCAGGCTATGAATGAATCAGATTTCAATAACGGGCTACTAGAGTTTCTAGCTAACTCACCGACTCCTTTTCATGCAGTGAAACAACTAAAGCAGCTGTTGACAGCGGAAGGGTTTGAACAACTTGCAGAACACAACAGCTGGTCGCTTAAACCTGGAGGACGTTACTTTGTCGTTCGCAATGGCTCGTCAATCGCAGCAATCAGAACAGGCTCTGTTCATCCAACTGATGGGGGGCTGAGGCTGATCGGCACCCACACCGACAGCCCTTGTCTCAAGATCAAACCCGCACCCGAGATCAGGCGTCAGGGCTTTTTGCAGCTGGGTGTAGAAATTTACGGTGGAGTTTTGCTCTCACCCTGGTTTGACCGAGACCTTTCTCTGGCCGGCAAAGTCACTTGCCGTATGGAAAACGGAGAGATAAACAGTGTGCTCATCGACTTTCGACGCCCTGTGGCGACAGTGCCCAGTCTCGCAATTCATTTAAATCGAGATGTGCATAAAAACAGGACCATCAATCCACAAAAAGAAGTGGTTTTACTAGTGAGTTCAGGTGATGGCGACCGCAAAAGTTTCCGACAACTGCTTCTTGGCCAAATCCAGCATGAGCACGCCAACCTACCTGTTGCCGAGGTCCTGGACTACGAAATCAGCTGTTACGACGTGCAACCACCTGCAGTTATCGGGCTAAATGATGACTTCATCGCTGCCTCAAGGCTGGACAACCTTTTGAGTTGTTATACCGCTTGTCGAAGCATAATCGACACCTCTGGAGATACCTCTGCTGTGATGGTCTGTAATGATCACGAGGAGGTTGGCAGCCTGTCGGCCAGCGGTGCCCAAGGACCATTTCTACGTTCTACACTCGAACGTCTATGTGGGACTGGAGAAACGATGGACAGGGCCATGGACTCGTCCGTGTTGCTTTCCGTTGATAATGCGCATGCGCTGCATCCTAATTACGAAGACAAGCATGACCCACAGCACCGGCCTTGCCTCAACGGTGGTCCGGTCATCAAATACAACGCTAACCAGAGATACGCAACAAACAGTGAAACTGCGGCGCTGTTTCGCAATTTATGCCAATCCCTTGATATACCCGTTCAACAGATTGCCATGCGAAATGATATGGCGTGTGGCAGCACCATCGGACCAATAACAGCGGCCGAACTGGGCGTCGCAACAGTAGATATTGGATCCCCGCAGCTGGCCATGCACTCCGTGCGCGAGCTCACCGGGCGCAACGATCCAACACTACTCTACCGCGCGCTCAAGGGCTTCCTTGATCAAACGTCTCTGTGGCGCTGATGTAGATCAGCTCAACAATTTACTGGGACTGACTCACCATGTAGTCGATCGCCGCTTTGACGTCATCGTCACTCAGATGAACGAAACCGCCCTTGGCAGGCATCATGCCGGTCTGGCCTTGAAATCCCTGAATTGCATTCTCATACATCACCTCTATACCCTGTGCGATACGGGCGGCCCAAGCTTCTTTGTCGCCCAGTTTAGGCGCGCCGGCTACACCGGGCATATGACAAGCCATACAGCCACTGTTGTAGACAGCCTCTCCATCGGCGCTAACACTTGTCCATACAACTGAGCCCATCATCACTGAGGCCAGCACCAGTACTTTGGTAAATCTCATCTAAACTCTCCAGGGGTTTATCTCTTACAGGGAAGTGTATCGCGAATGCTGCAAGGGTCGTAACCCAAGATAGCGTCGGCACTTTGATTTCGATCAGGTTTCTCTGATCCGAAACCGTCAGATTCTGGCCACGACACTGACATCCGGTTGCCCTGATGCCCGGCATCAGCGGTATTAATCAACGGTACAGTGACTAAGGCGGACAGATATTCAACCGTCGCGACCATTTCATTGGAATGATTGAACAAAATTTAAACTTTAATTAGTTATTAGTTTATTAAATAATTATATTATTATAATTCTTTGGTATTCTTGAACTGAACATCCGGCCAGCGCTCCATGGCCAAACTTAAATTAGCCAGATTCGGCGCGATATAGGTTAGATCTCCGCCCGCATCAAGTGCCAGATTCTGTCTAGCTTTTCTCTGAAATGCTTCAAAATCAGACTTTTTATCGCAGACAACCCAGCGAGCAGTCGCTACCTGCACCGATTCAAAGCTGCAGTCCACACCATATTCATGCTGCAGGCGGTGTACGACCACGTCAAACTGCAGTATTCCGATCGCACCCAGGATTACATCATTCGACATCAGTGGCCTGAACACCTGGGTCGCACCTTCTTCGCTCAACTGATCTAGCCCTTTGTGCAGCGCCTTTGCCCGCAACGGGTCATCGAGGCGTACCCGTCGAAAAAGCTCCGGGGCAAAATTGGGCACACCTGCAAACTTTAGATTCTCGCCCTCGGTAAATGTATCTCCAATCTGGATAGTACCGTGATTGTGCAAACCGATGATGTCACCCGCGTAGGCAGACTCCACCGACTCGCGTTTTGAGGCCAGAAAGGTGATGGCCCTGTGAATCGGCGTGGTCCGATCTGCTCGGACTTGATGAAGCTTGATACCCGGCCGATAAACACCGGAATTAATGCGTAGAAATGCCACCCGATCATGATGTGAGGGGTCCATGTTGGCTTGAATCTTGAAGACAAACCCCGTAAATTTTTTCTCACCGCTATCGACTTTCCTGGAGCCGGCATCCCGAGGCCCCGGACAGGGCGCGTAGTCTACAAAACAGTCAATCAACTCGTCAGTACCTTCACTGGCAAGTGCTGAACCGAAAAAAACAGGCGTTAACTGCGCCTGCAGATAGGCCTGCAAATCAAAAGTGTAACTGGCTCCAGTCAGCAGCTCGATCTCCTCCCGCAGCCGATCAGCATCCGCACCAATCGCGTCGTCCAGATCATGATTTGAAAGACCGCAGATTGTCCTTTCACCCGACACCGAATTTCCTGATTTTCTTTCAAACAGGTGAATGCTGTCATCGTAAAGTCGGTAGACCCCACAAAAATGGCGCCCAGTCCCCACAGGCCATGTCATGGGTGCGCACCGAATTCCCAACACCGACTCCACCTCGTCCAGCAGTTCTACCGGATCGCGGCCTTCCCGATCAAGCTTATTGATGAACGTCATAATCGGTGTATCGCGCAGCCTGCACACCTCCATCAGCTTAATGGTTCTGTCTTCTACGCCCTTTGCTGCATCGATTACCATCAGTGCGGAATCTACCGCTGTCAAAGTACGATAGGTATCCTCCGAGAAATCGGCATGCCCCGGCGTATCTAACAGATTGATAACATGTTCACGATATTCAAACTGCATGACTGAAGACGTTACGGATATCCCCCTTTCCTTCTCCATCTTCATCCAATCTGAAGTCGCATAACGTCCTGTCTTACGGGCTCGCACCGTGCCCGCCGCCTGGATCGCGCCACCATAGTGAAGAAATTTCTCCGTCAGGGTCGTCTTCCCCGCATCGGGATGCGAGATGATGGCGAAAGTCCGCCGACGATTAACTTGGTTCACGTGTTCATCCATAACTCAAGCCAGCTAGCGTGTGAAAAAAGCGCGAATTATAGCGAACAACGAGCCATCGGAGTCCCCCATGGTGATTCTAGCCAGCGCTTTAATGCGAGTCCTTCAGGAACTTACGGCGGTCCATTAGCTACTATCAGACTTTTTGGGCATACAGATCATGGTTGTCGCTTCCGGTAATACGGACATCAACAAACTGCCCCGGTTCAATATCAACACCATCGTGAACGATGACAACACCGTCGATCTCGGGTGATTCTCCAGTGCTGCGGGCGAGCACACCTGACTCGGTGTGAGCATCGACTAGAACCGCACATGTTTGGCCAATTCTACGCCGCAATCTTTGAGCAGAGACTTCTTCCTGTACAGCCATGAAACGGGCCAAGCGTTCTTCCCTGACTTCCTCAGGAACCGGATTATCCAACTCATTAGCAGCAGCTCCCTGTATCGGTGAATAGGCAAAACAGCCCACTCTGTCGAGTTGTGCCTCGGTCAAAAAATCAAGCAACAATTTAAATTCATCCTCCGTCTCGCCAGGAAACCCAACTATGAAAGTACTGCGGATAGTGAGTTCTGGACAAATACTTCGCCACATACGAATACGCGCCAGATTATTTTCAGCATTGGCTGGACGTTTCATACGCTTGAGAACACGCGGTACACAGTGTTGGAACGGCACATCCAGATATGGCACGACAAACCCTTCACTCATAAGCGGTATCAATTCGTCGATGTGGGGATAAGGATACACATAGTGAAGTCGCACCCAGATGCCCAGTTCACCGAGCACCCGGGTCAGGTCATTGATATGCGAACGCATCGGACGCCCACGGGTCAGTTCCGTACGGTACTTCACGTCCGCACCATACGCAGCAGTGTCTTGAGAGACCACCAACAACTCCTTGACACCTGCATCGACCAATGCGCTGGCTTCATCAATAATGTCGTGGATAGATCGACTGACCAGACGGCCACGCATTCCTGGAATCACGCAGAATGTACAGGAGTTATTACACCCTTCAGCGATCTTAAGATACGCGTAATGGCGCGGCGTTAGTTTTATTCCCCCGGGTGGCAACAAATCATGAAATGGGGCATGACCAGGGGGCAACTCCGCTCGAACTGCCTCCATAACGGACTCTGCAGAATCGGGTCCAGTTACAGCAACCAGTTCAGGGAAGCGTCTCAGCATCTCCTGATTTCGAGTCCCCAAACATCCAGTAACAATGACTCTCCCGTTCTCATCGAGTGCTTCGGTTATTGCCTCCAGGGATTCTTCAACGGCAGCCTGGATAAAGCCACACGTATTAACCACCACTATGCTCGCATCGGAATAGTTGTCCGAAATTACATAGCCTTCAGCACGCAGCTGGGTCAGTATCCGCTCAGAATCAACCAGGGCCTTGGGGCAACCAAGACTGACAAATCCGACTCGGGGGCTCTTCATTTATTTAACACTCGTTTGAGGAGAGGCTTAGCCGAGCAGTTCGCGTCGAATCTTCATCTTCTGAAGAATAGTCGTGCCTATTTCTTCTATCGACATTTGAGTCGTATCCGCAAACGAAATCGAGTGGCGCCGAAAAGTAGCCTGGCCTTGGGCCAACTCATATTCGCACTGTTGTCGGGATGAATATCGGCTGTCTGGTCTGCGCTCCGTACGAATTTGGCAGAGTCGCTCAGACTCTATGGTCAGGCCAAACAGGCGAGCGCGAAACGGCTGCAAAATCGCTGGCAGTGCACCGTCATTAAAATCTTCTTCCGTCAGTGGATAATTCGCGCAAAACAGGCCGAAATGAATGGCCAGATACAAACAGACCGGGGTTTTACCAGTCCTCGACACGCCCAAGATGATGAGATCTGCCTTATTATAGTCATCGATACTGACACCATCGTCACAGTCCATCGCATAGTGGACTGCACTGATACGTGAAGTGTAGCGATCTCGGTCGACCACACCATGACTATGGCCGATTTGGTGGCTCGACGCCGACTGTAGTTCCGTCTCTAACGGCTTCAGAAACGTTCCGAATAAATCGACGAAAAAACCGCGGGCTTGCCGAATACCTTCAAAAAGCTGTGGACTGACGAAAGTGGCGAAGATCAAGGGCCTTGCGTTGTCATTATCAGCCGCTTCGTTGATCTCGCGAACAACGTGTACCATCTTTTCAGGGGTGTCGATAAATGGCAGGGCTCTTGTGTGAAATTTTACGTCCGGGAACTGAGTCAACAGGCTGTGACTGAGGACCTCTGCAGTGATCCCGGTTCGATCGGACACAACAAATACGGTTCTTTTTGACAATTTGGTCTAGCCTCGCAATGGGTCTGTCGAGCAAAATAGGCCCTGGCCGTCAAGTTATCGGTTCTGTTCCAGACAACCGGAGCATAAGATGGCAACGGTCCGGCCACATAATATTGTCTAACAAATGGTGGGTAAGTGAAAGAATATATTGCCTGGTTTGATCAGATAAGCTTGGATGATGTAAGCCGCGTTGGCGGCAAAAACGCATCATTGGGCGAGATGATTTCGAGCTTTTCCTCTGCTGGAATTCAAGTTCCCGGAGGATTTGCGACCACTGTCCATGCCTACCGGGATCATCTGGTGGCCTCCGGATTGAAGGATCAGATTGAAGCTGTCCTGGCTCAACTGGACGTCAGCGATGTGAAACAGCTGGCCGAGGTGGGAGCTACAATCAGAGAGTGGCTTGTCAACGCGCCACTGACCAGCAATCTGGAAGATGCGATTGAAGCTGCGTACCTGAAACTAGGGAATTCAGCTGACACACCTGTCGCAGTGCGGTCATCTGCCACCGCCGAGGATCTCCCCGATGCATCTTTTGCTGGCCAGCAGGAAACTTTTCTCAATGTGCGAGGCATAGCCCCCGTACTGATAGCCGTCCGCGAAGTATTTGCATCGCTTTTTAATGACCGGGCAATTTCTTATCGAGCCCACCAGGGCTACGATCATAGTGAAGTGGCTTTATCAGTTGGTATACAGCAAATGGTTCGCAGTGATCTTGGATCAAGTGGTGTGATGTTTACACTTGATACTGAATCTGGTTACGACGATGTCGTGTTTATCACAGCTTCGTGGGGGCTTGGCGAAACCATCGTGCAAGGCGCTGTGAACCCGGATGAGTTCTATGTGCACAAACCCACACTGCGTGCCCAGAGACCAGCTATCCTTCGCCGCAAAATTGGCAGCAAAGCCAGCAAGATGATCTATGCGGACGATTCCGCAACCGAAACCACACGGGTCATCGAAACAACCGCAGCCGAACGACAGCACTTTTCGCTGTCTGATGCGCAGATCGAAGAACTGGCACAGCAGGCGATCCGAATAGAACAGCACTATGGCCGCCCGATGGACATTGAGTGGGGCCTCGATGGCGAAACGCAAGAACTGTGGATCCTCCAAGCACGACCGGAAACGGTAAAGAGCCGTGTCACACAACAGTCGCTTGAGCGATATCATCTTCAAGAAACTGCGATAGTGCTGACAGAAGGTCGCAGCGTTGGTCAGAAAATCGGCAGCGGTACGGTCCGCGTAGTGAACTCCATCACCGAACTAGATTTAGTTAAAACGGGTGATATTCTGGTAACTGATATGACCGACCCAGACTGGGAACCGATCATGAAACGGGCAGCAGCAATTGTCACCAATCGGGGAGGTCGCACCTGCCACGCTGCTATCATTGCCCGGGAACTCGGCATTCCGGCCGTTGTTGGTTGTGGAGATGCCACACGGCAACTGTCTAAAATTAGCACCGCCACTGTCAGTTGTGCTCAAGGCGACACTGGCTATGTTTATCAAGGAGAACTGGATTTCGAGATCGAAACTGTCCCGCTCGGTGATATGCCGAATCTCCCCTTCAAAATTACCATGAATGTCGGCAACCCCGACCGAGCTTTTGATTTTCAGAAACTACCACATGCAGGTGTGGGCTTGGCGCGTTTAGAGTTTATTATCAATAACACTATTGGTATTCATCCCAAGGCCCTGCTCCACAGTAACCAGATCCCTCAGAACGTCAGGGATCAAATCAATACCGCGTCGGCTGGTTATGCCGACCCCATAGACTTTTTTGTACGCAAGCTTGCCGAGGGAATCTCTACGATTACAGCCGCCTTTTCTCCACATCCCGTGATTGTTCGGTTGTCCGACTTCAAATCCAATGAATACGCAAATCTCATCGGCGGTAGTGCCTTTGAACCTCATGAGGAGAACCCAATGCTCGGGCTGAGAGGCGCATCTCGATACCTAGACGCAGGGTTTCGTGAATGCTTTGAACTAGAATGCCGTGCTCTCAAATATGTTCGTGAGAAAATGGGGCTAACAAACCTCTGGATCATGGTGCCATTCGTACGCACGGTGGTAGAGGCAGAACAAGTGATCGCCTTGCTAGCAGAAAATGGTCTTAACCGAGGTCAGAACGATCTTAAGATCATCATGATGTGCGAGCTCCCATCAAATGCACTCCTCGCAGAATCGTTTCTACAGCATTTTGACGGTTTTTCGATCGGATCGAATGACATGACCCAACTCACTTTGGGTCTGGACCGCGACTCGGCTGACATTGCTCATCTGTTCGATGAACGCGATGCAGCTGTCAAAATGCTACTGCAACTAGCAATTTCAGCCTGTCAAAAACAGGGTAAGTATGTTGGGATCTGTGGCCAAGGCCCCTCTGACCATCCTGATCTGGCGCGCTGGCTGATGGAACAAGGCATCGACACCGTGTCTTTAAATCCTGACAGCGTCATTGAAACCTGGTTATTTCTCAGCGGTGAACAATCCTGACTCAGTTTTGTTAGCTACAGCCAGCATCGATCCAGCCCTCACTGACCATCACACAAGTACCGCCAACCCAACTGGCAACAACACAACCGTTTTCTTTCCTCGCACGAATCCGCAGAACACTTCTCCGGCCCAGTTCTATTCCTTGAAATACGCACCAGCTGAATTCACCGTCACCCTCTGATCGATGATGTGACAAAAGAGCTGCCAGTGCACAGTTGGCACTGCCAGTTGCCGGATCCTCGGCAACACCGTCAAGAGGAGCAAATACGCGGGCCTGAATGTCCGCACCACCAGTCTTGGATGTATAAACATGTACATAAGGCACTGCGCCCTCAACAAGAAGACGTTCGAATCCAGCCATATCTATTCGTACCTGGGCTAGAACGGCCGAGTCTACGACTTCCACAAAAAGAAAAGGAAGCCCCACCGATGCGACCGTTGGAGCATGTGTGGTCACAACGATTTCGTTTTCACGCAACGACAAAGCTTTAGCCACCGACCCAATCGCTGGGAATTCTTGCAGTGTCAGGACCTGTGGTGCCTTGAGCTCAAACGAGGTTGGAGCGCCTGGATCGACCTGAATCTCGATTGATACGAGGCCTGCCTTCTCTTCAAACAAGACGGTACCTGGAATCTCTTTACCCAGCGCTCCGGTTTCGGCCAGAACAAATGCAGTTCCAATATTTGGGTGGCCGGCGAAAGGAATTTCTGTTGTGGGGGTAAAAATTCGTACCTTCCGTGTGTGGCCTGCTTCAGCAGGTAACACAAATGCTGTCTCTGAGAAATTGAACTCCCGCGCAATCTGCTGCATCTGCCAATCTGATAATTTCTGAGCGTCTGGTAACACAGCCAGCTGGTTACCACCGAACCGCTGTTCAGTAAACACGTCACAAATAAAGTAGTGATACTTCACAGGCAATTTACAGAACTGTCTCGGTCAATTCGATTGCATTTACGCCACGACGAATTCCCGGACGCTCCATCGAGTAGGTTTTGCAGTCAGTACAAGACATGATGCGCCTCCTTTAGTTCTGACCCGTCCTGCGGCACCAGGGTTAACAACCCACGGATGAATTGTTGTATCTATTCGCCGGATGTGAGTATGACCGTAAGCGATCGCTTGGGTGTCAGGATACTTGTGCCGCAGTCGGCTATGGTAATTGGCGGTGTCCCAGATCTGGTGGCCGTGTTCGATGGCAAGAACACCACCTGGTAGATCAATCTGCAGGCTTTTCGGCAGTTTGGATAAGACAAGATGTTCATCTTCAGGCCACTTCTTAGGGACATCGTTATTGCCTGCCACCGCCAGCACATTTCCACACCTGGATTTGAGCACTGCCAGCACCGAGGCACTGCCGATGTCACCCGTGTGAACTACCAATTCCATACCGGCTGCCAGTTCCACGATTGAGTCATCGACCCAGCCATGGGTATCACCGAGCAGCAAAACCTTCATTTCACCACTACGACATCAGGATCATCTGTATCGGTGTGTTGTCTGACGTCGTCCCTGGGCGAAAGACTCATTATTCGTACACCCGGTTGGGCTACAACCGTCACGTCATCGCAGAAAAATATTTTGAAAGATGGGCCCCCATTCAATCAACAATGTGATACACGGGGGCTTTCTCCATTGTCCACTCGCCGGACTCTTGGTCGTATTGGGATAAGGTAAAGCAGTGCCAATCAGTATCATCCAGTTTTGGATGATCGGCCCGATAGTAATACCCAGGCCAACGGGTCTCAGTGCGGAACATTGTGTGGTGAGTCACTGATTCAGATGCCAGAACCCGGTGCTGTAGCTCCCAGGCCCGTTGTAGTTGGTGAAGATCTTCAGCCCCGAGATGGTCGAGGTCTTCTTTCAGCATATCCAGCAACTCTAATCCACGGGTCAGCATTGGCTCGTTGGTTATATAGTTAGCACTGATACCGCCGCAATACTCATCCATGATCTTTTCGAGTCGCTGTAACCCATGCAGCGGCAGGAGATAACTCGGCGACACGGTTCCTGCGACAATCTCATTTCGACCAACCTGGTAATTCTCTAGAGGCTGGAAGATCGTTTCCTTTAGGTCTTGATACTGTTTTTCACTGACCTGAAACTTGTCGTTCTTCATGTCATTCACATAGTTTACCGCCGCCTTTGCAGCAATTCGTCCTTCCGTATACGATCCCGATGAGAATTTGTGAGCGGTACCACCGATCGTATCGCCGGCGCCGAATAGCCCGTCGACGGTCATCATTCGGTTATACCCCCACTGGTAATCTGACGGTGCATAATCTGAAGGTCCACTCGCCCAGGCACCCGAACAGGTCGCGTGAGATCCCATAACATAAGGCTCCGAGGTGGTCAGTTCGGGATTAACATGCTTAGGATCAATATTCTGCGACGCCCAGACGACTGCCTGTCCGATCGTCATTCCCAAGAAGTTCTCCCAACCAACCTGCTCCTTGTGTGGATCCTGGAAAGCTTCTTTGGTCACCATGCGAATAGGACCCCTGCCAGCTTTCGTTTCTTCTAGGAAAGCGTGGTTGCGAAGGCAGGTAGGTACAGGGTGCCGATCGATATAATCTCCGACCAGTTCCTTCGTATGGTCATACCACTTAGATTCGTATTCTTCTCCGTAGGCATTCTCGGTGTACGTCTTGAGGTGAAGAAAATAGGCACCAACCGGTCCGTAACCATCCTTAAATCGGGTCAGCGTTATCCGATTCTCCATCTGCGTCATTTTTGCACCGACAAGTATCGGCAATGCATAAGCCGATGCACTGCTCCAAGGGGCGTACCACGTGCGACCCATGCCCTCACCGACTGCCCGCGGCTTAAAGATGTGTGAAGCACCGCCAGCGCAAACGATGACAGCTTTGGCACGGAAAACATAGAAATCTCCCGTTCGAACATTGAAACCGACCGCACCCGCAACTCGGTTAGGCTTTGCCTCATCCATCAGCAGGTGGGTCACCATAATGCGGTTGTATACTTCGGTAGCAGCTTTCCTGGCCGCCTCGGCCACGATCGGCTTGTAACTTTCGCCGTGTATCATGATCTGCCATTTCCCTTCACGCAGATATCGCCCGGTTTCCGGGTCTTTCATGATCGGCAGGCCCCACTCCTCAAACTTGTGCACACTAGAGTCAACGTGGCGAGCGATGTCATAACCCAGATCTTCACGAACAAGACCCATAAGGTCGTTGCGGGCGTAGCGGACATGGTCCTCAGGTTGGTTCTCGTCCCATTGCATACCCATGTAACAGTTGATTGCATATAGGCCCTGTGCAACAGCACCGCTGCGCTCAATATTTGCTTTTTCGACGCAAACGATCTTTAGATCCCGACCCCAATGCCTGGATTCGTAGGTAGCACCGCAACCGGCCATACCACCCCCGATCACAAGAATATCGGAATCGACGAATATAGTTTTTCTATTCGAAAACAGGCCCACTAGACCACCCCCTGTTTGAGTTGATCAGGTCTAAGAGCTGGTAATCCACCCGAAACATTCAGCACCTCCGGTTCGTGGGCCAGTTCTTGTGAATGAATGTCTTCAGCATTAGGTACTGGAAATTCAGCCGGTGACTGTATAGATCCCCATTTAGTGGTCCGGATCGGCGAGACGAAATTCTTTTCGCGGCCGTCACGGAACTTAATTTTCCAAGAAATCGTGCCCTTTTCTTCTTCCCGGAGTACTCGCACACTGTGTCCGAGTGGTGCGAAATCTGCATAACCGCGGGCATCTATCGCATTTTGTGGACAGGCCTTTACGCAGGAATAACACTCCCAGCACATATTGGGCTCGATGTTATAGGCACGACGCGTCGTTTTATCGATATGCATAATGTCGGAAGGACATATGTCGACACAATGTCCACAACCATCGCAACGAGTCATATAAACAAAAGTTGGCATGATGTTCCGTTATCTCCTGTATCGATCAATACTGCCGAGGCAGTCTGTTGTTGCTTCCAAAAATTTCAGGTTTATCTGCGGGGGCTGGTAAATTGCTCCGTGAACCATCTGCCTCTGCGATACGTTTCTGCAGAGCAGCCGCTGGCTTGAAAAACATGTGCGAGAACTTTGACCACGGAACAGATCCAAAAAGTACTGCGGTCGCGATTAGGTATAACGCAAACATAAGATTTGCCCCTGATACATCTGTTGCCTGCATCCACCCCCAAACCAGACCCAACGTCACGCTGATGAGTAGCGAAAGGATGAACAAGTCGGCACGCACAATACGAAATGGCGAGTGACCTTCTGCGACAACATCCACTCGAATGAAGAACCAAAACCAGTAGCCACCAACACAAACCAGTAGACCTCCGATATACCAGATTAAGGGCCAAATGGCGGGCGCAGGTGTGACAGACGTTGGATAGCAGAACACCAGAATGGCTGTGGCAATGACATGGGCGAGGAACCCGTACATAGTCAAAAGATGGGCAATTCTCCGCCGGGCATTACAGAATTCACCAGACATTAGGCCGTCGACCACGGCTGATCGTACCGCCAGGGCCACAACTTCCCCACCACCGACCTGTCGCGCCCCACTGTTTTTTTGTTGTTGCCAGTTTTTAAAGAAGTACTTGGCGCTTTTTTTATGAATGACGTCATAGAGCGTGCCACCCACGACCAGTACTACCATGATAATGACATACGCCTGCATGAAGGCCGGTGACAGAAAGCCCGAAATTTCGACGAAGGGATTGCTGGTGAACATCACATCACTCCATGATTTCCTGGTATAGCGCCCGTATTAGATTAGGCAGTGGCCCAAGGGGTCCGTGTGATCTGCTTAAACCCTGTGGGAAGACCGAACTCTACGCCTTTGTTTGTGCCTAGACTAATCAGAATTTATCGCGACCGGGATAAATAACGTTTATTTCTACTGAGCACTCCGGCGTGTTATACCTCATAACTAACCAGCCCCAGCAGCAATCGACCAGTTCCCCACGAATCCAACATGTGTCAAGTCTGACGGGACCGACTGGCCAACAAGAGCCAAAGTCCTGCGATCAGCATTGGCAAACACAACAATTGTCCCATCGACAGTCCATCGAGAATGACCAGTCCGAGGTGGGCATCGGGCTCTCTGAAAAATTCAACCGTGAACCGAAATACCGCGTAACAGATAAGGAAAAGTCCCGACACACTCCCAGCAACCCTTGGCTTCGATGAATAAGTCCAGATGATCAAAAATAGCAACAGCCCTTCAAGTCCCGCTTCATAAATCTGTGACGGGTGTCTTGCTAAAGGACCTGCAGATGGAAAAATCATCGCCCAGGGCACATCCGACACCCGCCCCCAAAGCTCCTCGTTAATAAAGTTCCCCAGCCGTCCCGCACCCAGACCCAGGGGACACAATGGTGCCAGGAAGTCTGAAACGGACAGGAAACTACGGCCGGAACGCCTGGCGTACAGAGCAAGCGCAACACAGGCCCCGATCAACCCACCGTGAAACGACATACCGCCCGACCAGATATACATCAAGGCAACCGGATGCTCCAAATAATAACCAACGTTATAGAAAAGAACGTAACCGAGGCGTCCACCAACAATCACCCCCACTGCCACATAAAACAGGAGATCCCAGACCTGCTGTGACGACCAAGTAGAGCCAGGTGCTCGGGCACGCAGTACACCCAATGCGCCACCGCCAAGGAATCCGATCAAATACATGACGCCGTACCAGTGGACCGTTAGCGGTCCAACAGCAAATACGACGGGATCAATTGAGGGGTAGGTCAACATCTATAAGAATCAGGTGGTTTCAATTCAGTGTTATGAGTCCACATCAACTGACTTTAAGTGGCACAATTGAACATCATCATCCGGCCTCTGCGGGAAATCGCTCAGGATCAATGTTTTAGCTCCGGCAAATCTATAAAAAGGTCGAGCGCCTCTGGGTTTGCGAGTGCCTCTCGGTTTTTCACTAGTTCGCCATGAATGACTTTGCGAACCGCTAGTTCAACAATCTTGCCACTCTTGGTGCGTGGGATGTCAGATACCTGTACGATTCGCGCCGGCACATGACGAGGTGTTGTGTTTTGTCGAATCTTGGCACGAATGACATCCGCAAGATCACTATCCAGGACAATCCCCTCTCTTAAACGCACAAATAGTACAACTCGGACATCGCCGTCAAATTGCTGGCCGACCACCAGGCTTTCAATGACTTGGTCAATCTGTTCGGCCTGCCGATAAATCTCGGCTGTACCGATCCGCACTCCCCCGGGATTAAGGACTGCATCAGAACGTCCATAGATAATCATCCCCCCGTGCTCGGTTTCAGCGACATAATCGCCATGACACCAGATGTTCGAAAATTTATCGAAGTAGGCTGCATGATACTTCTGATCTTTCGGGTCACCCCAGAAACCAATAGGCATACAGGGAAACGAATTTCTACAGGTCAATTCACCTTTCTGACCCGGCTCCAGAATGTCGCCTGAGTCGTCCCGGACCTCCACCTGCATCCCCAACCCCTTACACTGGATTTCGCCACGCCGCACGGGCAATGTCGGATTTCCAAGAACAAAGCAGGACACGATATCGGTACCCCCTGAAATCGATGACAGACATACATCTTGTTTGATCGACTGGTAAACATAATCGAAACTTTCCGGCATCAGTGGTGACCCTGTGGAAAGCACACTACGCAAGTCAGTCAGATCGTGTGTTTCTTTCGGATGAATACCAGCTTTGTTTGCCGCGTCAATAAACTTAGCCGAAGTGCCGAAGATATTCATTTTTTCCTCGGATACGAAATCGAAAAGGACGTTTCCGTCAGGGTAGAACGGTGATCCATCATACAGTCCGAGAATCGCGTCACTGGCAAGACCCGACACGAGCCAATTCCACATCATCCAGCCACAGGTCGTAAAGTAAAACAGTCGATCGCCTGGGTGGACATCAGCATGCAACCTGTGTTCCTTGAGATGCTGGAGCAGCGTACCACCAGCACCATGGATGATCGCTTTCGGAACCCCCGTCGTACCCGAGGAATACATGATGTAAAGGGGATGGTTAAATGGCAGTTTTTTGAATTCGATAGAATCAGTTGGAACCAGAAACTCCTCCAGTAATACACCGTCCGTGATCCGCCTGACGTCGGGTTGATCGGTCACCAGGGGAACGACTACAACCTTTTCCAGCGATGGTAACCCTGCCCGGATAGCGTTCAGTTTTTCGAGCGAGTGATGTGAATTGCCGTTGTAGAAATAGCCATCCGCACTGAACAATACTTTTGGTTTAATTTGACCAAACCGGTCGAGCACACCCTGGACACCAAAATCTGGGGAACAAGATGACCAGATAGCACCCAGCGATGCAGATGCCAGCATGGCGGAGATGGTTTCAGGCATGTTCGGCATGAACGCACAGACTCGATCCCCCGCCTCAACGCCTATTGACCGTAGCGCGGCGGCAATATCAGCCACCTGCCGATAGAGTTCCGCGTGGCTGACCACCCGTCTGACTAAGTTCTCGGAACGAAACACCATCGCTGGTGAATCGTCCCGCCTGGTCAACAGGTGGCTGGCAAAATTTATCCGGCTATCCGGAAACCACCTGGCACCAGGCATGTGATCACGATTTTCTACCGTGCGTTCATCAGGTGATCTAGGAGGCAGACCACAGAAATCCCACAGGCACTCCCAGAATACATTCGGCTGCGCCACTGACCAAGCGTGTACTGCATTGAAATCTAGCAACGACTGGCCAGTTTTTGACTCAACTTGACGGACAAATTTCGTGATGTTCGCGTTGGCAATTCTAGAAGAAGAAGGCTGCCACAGAATTTCTGATACCGTGTTCATGTCTTCCAAGACTAATTGTTAACTGACCCATTAAGGTCAGCGCGTTAAGATAAAACCAGTAGAACCTGGCGACCCCCAAACTGGATATTCTAACAATCTTAATTGGCAAGACTTCAGCCAACCATCCTAGAGGGAACGGCGCAAACCGCTTACACTAACGATTCTCGCCAACCCAGGTAAAGCAGCAACCATGCGAACTTCCCAGTTTCTTCTCGCGACCCTTAGAGAAACCCCAGCCGATGCGGAGATTATTAGTCACCAACTGATGCTCCGAGCCGGACTGATCAGACAGGTCGCAGCCGGTGTCTACAACTGGCTACCACTAGGTCACCGCGTGCTTCGCAAAGTCGAAACTGTAGTGCGTGAAGAAATGAATACAAGTGGTGCCCAGGAGGTCCTGCTACCTGCCATCCAACCCGCTGAACTATGGCGTGCATCGGGGCGTTGGGAGGACTATGGACCGGAATTACTGAGACTGACTGATCGGCATCAACGCGATTTCTGTTTTGGCCCCACCCATGAGGAAGTGATCACCACCCTAGCCAAGTCCGAAATACGCAGCTATCGCCAGCTGCCTCTCAACCTGTACCAGATTCAGACCAAGTTTCGAGATGAGATTCGGCCGCGATTCGGTGTCATGCGTGCACGCGAATTCATTATGAAAGATGCCTATTCCTTTGATGCCGATACAAAGGGTATGGCCAATAGTTACCAAACCATGTACGACACTTATCAGCGAATTTTTGATCGCCTGGGATTGGAAGCCCGTGCTGTCGAGGCAGATAGTGGCAGCATTGGCGGAAGCTTTTCGCATGAATTCCATGTATTGGCTGATTCAGGTGAAGACGCGATTGCCCTTTGTCCCGAAGCCGGCTATTCAGCAAATATTGAAAAAGTAACCCTGGAACCGCTACTGGCTGAAAGACCCTCTCCGGGTACAGCGATGGGCGAGATTGACACCCCTGGCCAGCACACTATTGCCAATCTATGCCAATTCCTCGCGATCCAGCCCCAACAAACGATTAAGACGCTGATTGTCGCAGGTGCTGACGGTGGTGTTGTTGCACTCATTCTCCGCGGCGATCATGAGCTCAATAGCGTAAAAGCAGAGACACTGAACGAGATTGCCAAACCACTGCGGATGGCCAGTGCAGATGAAATCCGCAAGGCAACCGGTTCGGAAACCGGTTCGGTCGGTCCGGTAGGACTTTCGTTTCCTGTTGTTGCTGACCACAGTGCTGCTGTACTCGCAGACTTTGTTTGCGGCGCAAACCAGAACGATAAACACCTAAAAAACGTCAACTGGGTGCGCGACCTTCCAGAACCCGCAGTAGCGGATATCCGACAGGCTATAGACGGAGATCCCTGCCCCACCGACCTGTCAAAGACAATCCAAATCCGGCGAGGAATTGAAGTAGGGCATGTTTTTCAGTTGGGCACCAAGTACAGCAAAGCACTGGGAGCCACCTATCTCGATAAAGAGGGTAAAGCGCAACCGATGTATATGGGCTGTTATGGGATTGGCATCACTCGGATCGTGGCAGCGGCGATCGAACAGAACCACGATGAACACGGCATCATATGGCCTGACCCCATCACGCCGTTCGACGTGGGCATCGTGCCCATTGGCCTGCACAAGTCAGCCACCGTCAAGTCTGCAGTGGAACGGCTTCATACCGAACTGACAAGCTGCGGATTTGAAGTTCTGATCGACGATCGGAATGAGCGTCCCGGCGTCATGTTTTCAGAGATGGACCTGATGGGTTTTCCGCATCGGCTGGTAATTGGTGAGCGTGGCCTCAAATCCGGGACAATTGAGTACCGTAACCGCCGCTCCGGTGTGACCAATGATTATCCACTCGACGAGGTCGTACAAGCGCTCGAGGCTTTGCGCGAACTATAGCCGTCAGTCCACGTCTAATAGGCGCACAAGATCCAGCGTTTAAAATATCTTAGTCGAGCGCTTTGTTCAGGTACTCAATATCTGATTTCTCGATCACGCCTAGAGCCCATGCTCCGCGGGTTTTTGCATGATCTATCGCCAGCTGAATCTGCTGCTCGCTGGCCTCTCGGTCGATATGCAACGCCTGGCCCGGATAGATCAGGTCGGGATCGTAGATGTTGTCGCGATTTCGTTTGTACAGCAGAGGCCACTGGTAGGAATCACCATAAACCTGTGCCTGTCCAGAGATTCCCCACAGATGATCGCCCGACTGAACAATGTAACGACTGATCAGTGCTGGTCCCGTACTGCCTGAAGAGGCAGTGGTGTCGGAATCAGACGCAGAGGACATAGACGCCAGGAGTTCATCGATCTCCGCCAGGAGACCCGAATTGTCGGTAGACGGTGCTGGTGCTGGTGCTGGTGCTGCAGCCGTAGCAGTTCCTGCCTCGGCTTCTGTCGGCTTTGCGGTGGTACAGCCACTCACTACAAAAACGATAGCGAACACCCCCAGGAGGATTCGAACTGCACTGAAGTGATGGTTCATGAGGTCTCTCGCGGGTTCAGTTTTCTTGTAAAATCAGGGTTCTGTGTGCAACTATGAATACAGCACCTGCACAAATTGCAAACTAACACTCGCGTTTACCGGTGTCAAGAAATTTGGAGTATTCAGCATGCCAATCACCATCTTTCACAACCCGCGCTGCTCAAAGTCCAGGGCAACCCTGGCACTCCTGCATGAACATGGCCATTCTCCTGAAATCATAGAGTATTTGAAAGCACCCCCTGACAGCTCAACGCTACGCATGCTCGCGAACAAGCTGGGCCTACCTCTATCTGCCATGGTCCGCACGGGAGAACAGGAATTCACAGACTACAACCTGACCAATGCGAATGATGACGCATTGGCAACCGCAATCAGCGAACACCCAATCCTGCTGCAACGACCGATTGTTGTCTCCGGCGACCGGGCAGCCATAGGTCGCCCGCCTGAATCCGTACTCGACATTCTCTGACTGAGTGCGCAGCCCACGGGGCCCGACTAAACCGCTGGGCCGGCAGCTCCCCCTAGACGCCAATGTTCTGGGTTGAACTGTGAATATCTGGTTGAAACTTCCAAGTCAGTACTCAGAAAACAATTCTTTTTCAAGTTCCTTGACGAAAGGTACCGTGATTCGCCGCTGACGGGAAAAAGCAGCTTTGTCGATTCGATCGAGCAGACTGAACAGTACAGAGCTGTTTCTAGGTAGCCGCCGAATGAGGTACTGGATAACACTATCGGGCAGATCCAGACCACGCATTCCGGCCCTGAAACGCATCGCCTGCGGCAGATCCAGTTCCGCCAATGGTTTTAAACTGTAGACGCCGCCGGCAGCAAACCGCGTTGCGAGATCGGCAAGATCAAGTCCGACCAGTGACGGGGGTTGCTTGGCACTAACGATCAGCACACCATCCCCACCATTGAGTCGTTCATACAGTTCCAGGATACCCTCTTCCCATTCCCTGTCCCCAACAATCAGCTCTAAGTCATCCAGGCAGACCACTGTATCGGCATTAAGCTGGGAAACGAGATCCGGGCTAACACCGCTTGCACCGGCGGGTACATACACATTTAGCCCATGCGCCTCAATCGTCAGGCGGCTCAACGCCTGCAGCAAGTGTGACTTTCCGCTGCCTGGCGGACCATGGATAAAAAGAGACGGCTTATCAGTAGTGCGTTTCGTCACCGATCGAACAACCTCGACCACCTCTTCATTTCCGATCGGGTAAAAGTTGTCGAACGAAGCTGAATCACTCAATCGCAAGGGCAGGTTAAGCTGTCCTGTCATGGCTATAGCCCTTAGCTGCCTACAGTATCGTCGTATTCAGCACCCCGGATAAACCATAAATAAACGTAATGGATGCCGCTGATCAACGTCGTCAATCCCACCAGCCCAATCAGTAATTCATTTAGCCAAGGCAGATGGACCCAACCCGCACGGTCTATCAGGACAACAGACACGAGAATGATCTGTAAAACCGTATTGACCTTGCTCAACAAGCTGGGGCGTAGGGGTACGGAACCATGCAGCGTATCGAGAATCAGGTAACCGCCAATAATGCCCACGTCGCGGAACACGATCAGCAGCAAAAGCCAAAACGGGAGATCGCCAAGCAGAACCAGCATCACGTAGGTGCTCACAATTAAAACCTTGTCTGCTATGGGATCCAGTATCGATCCCAGCCGCGTTACACAGTTGAATTTCTTGGCAATCCAGCCATCGAGCCCATCGGTAATGCCTGCACCCACAAAGATAGCGACAGCAATTGCATACTCCCGTTCCCGCAGAAACAGAATCAGTACTGGAACAGCACCAATTCTAAGCAGGGTCAAGAGATTAGGTAATTTGGTGATCAAAAACAGCTACCATGGGAGGAAGTAGGAAAGATTCTAACAGCAGCGCATTGCCACGCTTATCATAGAAGGCATCAAAAACCTGTCTAATTTGGAAATCGCCGGTCCACGCCTCAGATACGATACCATAAACACCTCTTTCATCAGTTCAGTGCCTCCCGATAAACACCAGATGTCGAGCGAAGAAAAAAGTCGTCTAAGCTACCGAAGCGCAGGGGTCAACATTGATGCTGGGGACAACCTGGTCAAACGGCTCAAACCGCACGTGTCACGCACCCAGCGCGAAGGCTGGATAACAGGTATCGGAGGATTTGGCGGGCTTTTCGAACTTCCTGTTGAACGATACCAAGCACCCGTTCTGGTATCGGGAACCGACGGAGTGGGTACAAAACTCAAACTCGCGATCGAAATGGATCGGCACGACACCATTGGTATCGATCTGGTTGCTATGTGTGTCAATGACGTCATCGTCTGTGGTGCTGAACCACTTTATTTTCTCGACTATTTCGCAACTTCAGTTCTTTCAGAAGATCTGGCGGAATCAGTCATCTCTGGAATCGCCCGGGGCTGCGAAATAGCGGGTGCCGCACTGATTGGCGGTGAAACCGCAGAAATGCCGGGTATGTACCACGAAGGACACTATGATCTGGCTGGTTTCTGTGTGGGTGTTGTCGAAAAATCGAAGATTATCGACGGCAGCAAAGTCCATGCGGGTGACCACGTCCTGGGACTCGCAAGCTCTGGTGTTCATTCAAACGGTTATTCTCTGGTCCATGCCGTACGAGAACGATCCCAGGCGACTCTCGCTGATGCGTTTGGCCAGCAGACACTCGGGGAATCACTGCTGGCGCCAACCCGAATCTACGCCAGTTCAATCAATCGTCTGCTGAAGAATATTCCAGTTAAAGGAATGGCTCACATTACCGGCGGTGGATTGGGTGGGAACGTGAGCCGAATCATGCCTCAAGGTCTTGAAGCTCAGATAGATTCAACAGCCTGGCAACGTCCTGCAATTTTTGACTGGATCCAGACCCACGGCGACATCGAAGAATCTGAAATGCTGCGAACCTTTAATTGTGGTATCGGTATGGTGGTAATCGTCGCCCGGGACGAGGTTGCCAACACCCAAAATCTACTGGAGGAGACGGGAGAGAATGTCACGGTCATCGGTGAGGTGAGACATGGCCCGCATGGTGCAATCGTTGAGTAAACCGCAGACCAACCACTGTCATCTGGTGGTCCTGATCAGCGGCAGTGGTACAAACCTGCAGGTCATTCTCGACCAGTGTGAAAACAGCATGATACCGGCACAGGTGTGTGGTGTAATCAGCGATGAGCCTCAGGCCAAAGGTCTACAGCGCGCCAAGAACGCCAGAATCCAGACTACCGTAGTTGATCACCGCTGTTTTGATGACCGCCAGGCTTTCGACCATAGACTTGGAGAGGCGATCGATTGCTACCGACCGGACCTGGTGGTGCTGGCCGGCTTTATGCGAATTCTCGACGCCAAGCTTGTGGAGCGATACTACGGTCGCATACTGAACATACATCCGTCCTTGCTACCCAATTACCCAGGCCTGAATACCCACGCGCGGGCTATCGCAAGTCTCGCGACTGAACACGGTGCCAGTGTCCACTTTGTCACTCCTGAGCTCGATGCTGGGCCTATCGTAATACAAGGACGGGTACCCGTGTTGCCGTCAGATACACCGGAATCGCTGGCACAACGAGTTCATCAAGAAGAATACCGAATCTACCCCAAGGCTATTACTTGGTTTGCGCAGGGCCGGTTATCGATAGAAACTGATCGTGTACTTCTGGACAAGCGTCCTGTCGATCTCTGCGCGTGACGGTCGCAACGTACCTTATTCAATCAGTCTGCGTAGACTGACTAGAGCCCAGAAGATTCTGAACCTTTTATTAGTGCTTTACAGACGACTCAAGATCGAACTTAAGTGTATCGTCCTCACAATAAATCCGAACTTGACCACCGCCAGACAACTTTCCAAACAACAGTTCCTCAGCCAAAGCCTGGTTGATACGCTCTCTGATCAATCGGTTCATTGGTCTGGCACCCATTGCCGGATCATGACCGTGAACAGCTAGCCACTGCCGGGCTGACGGGTCAAGCTCAAGCGTAACGTGCTTGTCCGCGAGTTGGTCTTCTAGTTGAAGAATAAATTTATCTACAACATGCAAAATCGTGTCCGCATCAAGGGCGCTGAATCGAATCACGGAATCAAGCCGGTTTCGAAATTCTGGGGTGAACATCCGCTTGATGACCTCCATATCGTCAGTGCTGTGATCTTGCTCCATGAAACCAACTGAATTCCTCGCCACGTTTTCAGCACCGGCGTTGGTAGTCATCACAATTATCACGTTTCGAAAATCAGCCTTTCGGCCATTATTGTCGGTCAGAGTCCCATAATCCATCACCTGCAACAACAGGTTGAAAACATCCGGATGTGCCTTTTCTATCTCATCCAGAAGCAGTACTGCATGCGGGGTTTTTGTAATGGCCTCTGTCATCAGGCCTCCTTGATCAAATCCCACGTAGCCCGGTGGTGCTCCTATAAGGCGTGACACGGTGTGCCGCTCCATATATTCAGACATATCAAATCGAACCAGTTCGATGCCCAATGTCATTGCCAGCTGACGCGTTACCTCCGTTTTACCAACACCTGTTGGTCCACAAAACAGGAAAGATGAAATCGGCCGGTCGGGGTTGCCGAGTCCAGATCTTGAAAGCTTTATTGCACTGACCAGAGCCGAAATAGCGACATCCTGGCCGAAGACAACGCGTTTCAGGTCAACGTCAAGATTCCGCAGTACATCTTTATCGGACGCACTCACCGTCCGGGGAGGGATTCGGGCCATTTTGGCAACAACCCGCTCTACGTCATTCACGCCTATCGTCTTCCGTCGTTTAGCTGCTGGAACCAGTCGGGTTTGAGCGCCTGCTTCATCTATGACATCGATTGCTTTATCTGGTAACTGCCGGTCTGTGATGTACCGTGACGCTAGTTCAGCGGCGGTGCGTAACGATGGCACTGTATACCTGACCTCATGATGTTCTTCGAACTGCTTCTTTAAACCACGCAGAATTTCCACGGTCTCGTCCACGCTGGGTTCCACGATTTCTACTCTTTGGAATCGACGCGATAGTGCTCGATCTTTTTCAAAAATTCCGCGGTACTCCTGATGGGTAGTCGAACCGATACATTTCATTCGGCCCGACGCCAACACCGGCTTGAGCAGGTTCGATGCGTCCATTGCGCCACCCGAAGCCGCGCCGGCACCGATGACCGTGTGAATCTCGTCAATAAACAAAATAGCGCCTGGAGTGTCCTCTAACTCAGCCAACACAGCTTTAAAGCGCTGTTCAAAATCTCCTCGGTATTTAGTGCCGGCGAGTAGAGCCCCCAGGTCAAGTGCAAAAATGGTGCTGTCAATCAAGACTTCGGGCACTTCACCTTCAACAATCTTTCTGGCCAAGCCCTCAGCAATAGCGGTCTTTCCAACGCCAGCTTCGCCAGTGAACAGTGGGTTATTCTTGCGCCGGCGACATAAAATCTGGATTGTGCGTTCTATCTCTGTATGACGCCCAATTAGAGGATCTATACGCCCCGCCATGGCTTGCTCATTGAGGTTGATGGCAAACGCGGCAAGTGGGGTCTGTGCTTCATCTTCCTCAAACCCTTCGTCCTGATCAACACCAGCGGGCGGGGGCAAACTCGTGCTTTCCCCGCCGACTCGGGAAATACCATGGGATGTATAGTTGACCAGGTCGAACCGAGTGACCTCCTCGCGAGACAAAAAGTAGACTGCGTGAGACTCCTTTTCTGCAAACATCGCGATAAGCACATTGGTGCCGGTCACCTCTTTCCTGCCCGTTCCTTGAACATGCAGGATCGCCCGCTGGATCACGCGCTGGAATCCTAACCCCGGCTGAGAATCTTCATCACTATCGTCCGGCAGTCGTGGGATATATTGTTCAAAGAAATTGTCAAGCTCATTACGCAGCCCCTCAATACTGCCACCGCAAGCCTGAATGGCCTGTATGGCTGGAGGGTTATCCAGCAAAGCATAAAGCAGATGTTCCACCGTGATGTATTCATGCTGGTTTTCACGGGCTTTCTGAATGGCAAGGTTTAGAGATTGCTCGAGTTCGCGGGACAACATTATTCTGGCTCCATCGTACACTGCAGTGGGTGCTCATTCTCCTTAGCGAAATTCATCACTTCACGCACCTTAGTCTGAGCAATTTCGGAAGGATAAACACCACATACTCCCGACCCCTTCGTGTGCACATTAAGCATAATCTGCACTGCGTCATCATGAGCGAGTCGGAAAAACTGTTGCAATACCATCACAACGAATTCCATGGGTGTGTAGTCATCATTGATGAGGATTACACGAAAGAGCTGAGGTCGCTTCAGCTTGGGTTTGGCTTCTTCTACGACCAGTCCGTCAGAACGCTGAATTTCCTTACTGTCACTCATCAGTAGTACCCTGTTGCCCCACTAGAAAAGGGATCTGCTTCAATCCTTGAGGGCAAATGATAGTGGTTTAGCATACCAATGCTCAAGCTATTTACAGATCTCCAGCCAGATTAGCCGAAAAACCGGTGACAGGTTGCCCCGTCACCGGTTTTGTGGTTGATACAACCCAGTGAGCGTTTTAGCAGTTTTCTGCCCGCCCGGACGTAGTCGTTTAGCCAGTGGCGAACTGTGACTCTTCAGTCGATCCATCCATCGCCATCACTGATGACTGACCGCCTTGAATAACATTTGTGACATCGTCGAAGTAACCAGCACCTACTTCAGCCTGGTGACTGGCAAATGTATAGCCCCGACCCGCTGCCGCAAATTCCTTTTCCTGGACCATTTCCACATAAGCGCTCATTCCGTCACGAACATAATTTGCCGTGAGGTCAAACATGTGATACCACATACTGTGTATGCCAGCTAGGGTGATGAACTGGTACTTGTAGCCCATTGCTCCTAATTCTCGCTGAAAACTTGATATCTCTGCATCGTTCAGATTCTTTTTCCAGTTGAAAGACGGTGAACAGTTATAGGCCAGTAACTGATCCGGATAGTCCCGCCTGATAGCTTCGGCATACTGTCGGGCTTCATCCAGATCCGGCACTGCCGTCTCACACCAGATAAGGTCGGCATAAGGAGCATAGGCAAGACCCCTGGCAATTGCCTGGTCAAGACCCGGTCGGGTGACATAAAAACCTTCAGCAGTCCGCTCACCCGTCAAGAACCTTCGATCTGACTCGTCCACATCCGACGTCAACAGCGCCGCAGCATTGGCATCGGTACGGGCGAGTAAAACTGTCGGCACTCCACAGACATCGGCCGCCAGACGAGCCGCCGTCAGCTTCTGAACTGCCTCTTGTGTCGGCACAAGTACCTTACCACCCATATGTCCACACTTTTTGACGGACGCCAGTTGATCTTCAAAGTGAACACCACCGGCGCCCGCATCAATCATGGCCTTCATCAGTTCGAACGCATTCAGGACACCACCAAACCCAGCTTCAGCATCGGCCACGATAGGCACAAAATAGTCCACATTTCCGGTACCACTGGAGCTTTGGACCTCGTCTGCCCGCTTGAAAGCATTGTTGATCCGTCTCACAACAGAGGGCACCGAATTGACCGGGTAAAGAGACTGATCTGGATACATGGTATCACCCAGATTGGCATCTGCAGCGACCTGCCAGCCAGACAGATAAATCGCCTTAACACCGGCTTTAACCTGCTGGACTGCCTGACCACCCGTCAAAGCGCCCAGGGTCGGGACAAAATCCTCGGTGTTAACCCTGTGCCACAATTTCTCAGCACCGAGCCTAGCCAGCGTATACTCGATCTGGACAGACCCCTTGAGTCGCACCACATCAGATCCTGTGTAATCGCGTTGGACGTTGTGCCAGCGGGGGTTTTCCGCCCAGTCCTTCTCGATCGTTTCAGCAGCATCCAGCCTCGTTTTCATATCTTCATCTCCGTCAATGGATGATGTGTCGACTCACCGGATGTGTAACCATGCTGCGCTATCCACTGAAGACCAAACACAGATTATTTTTCCGGTCGATCAACATGCCCCGGTCTCAGGATTCTGTGTCAAGTTCAAGCATATAGAAAACCAATATTTTCAATATATACTATTAATTTCATTAATAGTAGTTACTCTTCTCGGGCTCTACAACTATGGCACCCCAACCCTATTACAAACAGAATCGCCTTAAACAACTGCGGGCTTTTTGCCACGCTGCCCGCAGTGGCAGCATCACAAAAGCAGCGCAGCGGCTATTCATCAGCCAGCCCGCAGTGTCTCTTCAGATTCAGGCGCTGGAACGGGAACTCGCCTGCATATTGTTTGAGCGACGTGGCCCAAAAATTCACCTGACCCAGGCAGGGCGAGCGCTTCTCGAAATCGCGCTGCCGCTTGTCGATGGAATTGACTCAATCGGTGAAGATTTTGCCAGTGACCTGGGGCAACTCGATTCAGGTGAGATTAACGTTGCCGCCGGTGAATCAACGATACTGTATCTACTGCCCGAACCGTTAAAAACTTTTGCACAGACCTACCCTGGGATTAGGATCAAACTCCATAATGTGACCGGTCAGGACGGTATGACAATGCTTCGAGCAGATAACGCTGATTTTGCTGTCGGCTCCATGCTTGAGGTACCTGACGATGTGGTGTACTACCCGATTGTTAACTACAAAACGATGCTAATAACCCCGCTGGCGCATCCACTCGCACAGAAAAAACCTGGCAGATTAAGGCTTAAAGACATCGGCCCGTACGGCCTGATCCTTCCACCGCGACATCTTGCCACCTGGCGGATCGTGGATACCGTATTTCGGCAACACAATGTTGAATATTCGGTCTCACTTGAGGCTGGAGGGTGGGAAGTAATTAAGAAATATGTTGAAGTCGGGCTCGGTATTTCTATCGTTACAGATATCTGTCTTACTGGAAGCGAGAATCTGAGTAAAGTGTCTCTCCAACGCTTTTTTCCTGACCGCAGTTACGGTATTGTCGTTCGTAAGAAAAAGTACCAGTCTGCAGCCGTTCGACAGTTTCTTGAGATCCTGGCACCGGGAACAATTGATGCCTTCAACACAGTGACCAGCCAGTGACTAAAACCGCTACGATTAGACAGCGACTTATAATCACACCACGTTGTGTACATTCCAGACTCCACAAAGGGCCCTCATCATGGGTTGGTTTCCGTCGTTCACGAACGTGATAATGATCCCGGATGACTTTTCAGAGAGACAGCTCCAACAATTTAGGTCCTTGCAGGTAGCCTGTTAATGAACGCGCGTCTTTCCATCGGCCTGCTGGTATGTCTGTGCATCTGCGGTGCGCTGGTGTTGCCGGTCCAATCACATGCGAAGGAACTCACGCTACCTGTGTGCTACGGCTTTTCCTGCAAGATTCGCCAGATAGTCAGTATTACTCCCGCCGAGTGGCGTAGCGTGGTCAACTGGCTTGATGGGGCTGCGACAACACCAGAAGGCGAGCGCCAGCAAATTCGTCAGGCGATTGGCTGGATGGAAGTCGTGGTCAGTCGCTATACCCCGACCCACCTGGATAAAGGTATGAATCTCGAAAATCGCCCCGTCGACATGATCGGCCAGATGGACTGTATTGACGAGTCGATCAATACGACAACATACCTCACTCTGTTTGAACAACAAGGGCGTCTGCACTGGCACCGCGTCACTGATCGGGCATACCGTGGTGCTTTGTTCGATGCCCATTGGGCTGCCCAGATAGAACAAGTAGACAGCGGTGTGAATTACGTCGTAGACAGCTGGTTTCAGGATAACGGCATGCTGCCCTATATTGCAAAAAGTGCTGAATGGGTAGACCTTCGTTGGACATTTTTTAGGAATCAAAAAAACAACTAGATAGCCTAGAGCGCCATCACCAATGATCCCTGAAAAAAACACGCCTGTTGTCGTCGGTATCTCTGGTGGTGTGGATTCATCGATTGCAGCCTGGCAGCTTAAGGAGTGGGGTCACGAAGTCATCGGCCTGTTCATGAAGAACTGGGAGGAAGACGACGATGCATCTTACTGTGCCGCGGCTGAGGATCTTAAAATCGCACAACATGTTTGCCGGCAGTTGGACGTTCCCCTGCATACCGTTAACTTTTCACACGAATACTGGGAACGGGTCTTCAAAATCTTTCTTCAACAGTACCAAGCTGGACGCACACCCAACCCCGACGTACTGTGTAATCGAGAAATAAAATTTCGAGAGTTTCTGGACCATGCCAATCGACTCGGCGCCAAGTACATTGCAACTGGTCACTATGCTCAAATTGATTCAAACCCGACCGCTCTCTCTTTGCTCAAGGGGAATGACCCAAGTAAAGACCAGTCTTATTTCCTCTATACCCTCGGCCAGGCCGAACTGCAACACACTTTATTTCCGATTGGCGCCATGCTGAAATCCGAAGTACGTCAAATAGCGCGGTCGCTCGGGATGCCAAATGCAGACCGAAAAGACAGCACGGGCATCTGCTTCATCGGAGAACGGCGATTCCGCGACTTTCTCGCACGTTATCTGCCCCCCTCCCCCGGCCAGATCTGCACCCTGGATAACACCGTGATTGGTGAGCACCAGGGTTTGTGGTTCTATACCTTAGGCCAGCGTCACGGCCTGGATATAGGTGGTCCAGGAGACGCTTGGTATGTGGCTGCCAAGGATATGGCTCGAAATGTACTGCGTGTTGTACAGGGACACGATCACCCGGCATTGATGCGGAACTCTGCACAAGCAGAAGAGCTCAGCTGGGTGGAAAACGATCCGCCACAGTTTCCATTTCGCTGTTCAGCAAAAACTCGCTATCGCCAGGCTGATCAGGCCTGCACACTGTCCAGTATCGGCCCAGGCAAAATTGAGATCACTTTCGAACAACCTCAAAGAGCCATAACACCCGGTCAAGCACTGGTGTTATACGATGGTAGTCGGCTAATCGGTGGGGGAGTATTCTGCGACCTGATCAACGGGTGAGTAGGATCCGACTTAAACGCCGAATCAGCTTACCCGTATTCCGTGCACCACGAGCGAACCACCCGACATGCTTGATCCTGTTCCGCTGCTCATCCGAGAGCAGCTCGGGTGCCACTTGTTGTTTGAGTTTTAGTACGGCATCCCGGTCAACACGACAAAACCGTCGGAACACCGCGCGCGATAACAGATTCCAGCGCCGGCCCTCGAAAAAACAAGCAACAAAATCAACTATAAAAACCTCGCCGCGGTCGTTTACCAACACATTGTTCAGGCTTCGAAGATCACAATGCGCAACACCCAATTGGTGAATCGCAGCGAGGCGTTGTTCCAGCGTAATAAAAAACTGCTTCCAGAATTCTGTATCACGCTGAAGCGTTTTAAAGGGTGACGCACTGAACCACTCCATAAGCAGCGCCCTCGATCCTCGGCGACCTATCAGTAACGGAACTCCGTCAATGGACGACAAACATCTCAATGCCTTAGATTCCCGGCGCGCCAGAATTCGCCCTAACAACATTGAAAACAAAGGATCACAGCCTGCGTGGTCTTTTAATACAGCATCTCGATCACCCAGATTCACTCTCAAGACACGCGCACGGGTACCACCACCTTCACGAAGTGTGTCGACGACTGTCCATCTGTCGATATTGTCAGCTGCAATAGACATGGCTTGCTAAAAGCTTTCGCGACTTTAACTCGAACCGCCAACCTAAAAGAATCGCTGTAAGTCCGATACCAACTACCATACCGTACCAAAGCCCGGTCGGGCCCCAATTTACACCCAGTATCCAAGCTACAGGAAATCCAACTACCCAGTATGCCAAAACTGAAATCCACATCACCGCATTGACATCCTTCAGTCCTCTCAGAGCACCTGCACCAGCCATATAAAGACCATCAAACAACTGAAATAAAGCAGCCACCATTAATAACGATACCGCAATGTCGGTAACTTCTGGTTCGCTAGTATAAATACTGGCGATAATTCCCGGAAACATAGTCATGAACAATACCGAAGGCAGCATTAGTACAGTCGCTGTTGCAATTCCTAGCCATCCTCTCAATCGGACTTCAGCCATATTCCCACTGCCAACCGACTGCCCAACCCGAGCCATGACGGCACTTGAAATTCCGACTGCAACCATAAAAATAACAGTCGCAAAATTTATAACTAATTGATGCGCAGCCAGCGCAACATGGCCAAAACGTCCCATCAACAGGTTTATCGCGTTATAAAAAGCTGAATCGAGTACTAGCGAAATTGAAATCGGTACGCCCAGTCGAAAAAGTGCGCCCAGTCGAGCAAAGACAGGGAAAGTTAGCCCATCAAACAACCCCAGGTCACGGTATTTAGGGGTAAACAGCATATAGCCACTCAGTAAGATCGCAGCCAAGATCATCCCTCCAGCAAATGTCAGAGCAGCGCCATCAACACCCAGTGCGGGAAATCCAAGATTTCCATAAATCAGTACCCAGTTTCCTAACACTACGATTGGCAGAACTAGGATTTGAATCACCATCATAGGCCTGGAATTTCCTGTTGCCTCGCAGAAAAACCGCATCACAAGATACACACACACTGCAGGCATAGACCATGACCCGATGCTCAGATAACTTTTCACCAACGGAATGACTTGTGAATCGACACCGACGTGGTCCATTACTCCACCAATATTGCGCATCAGAACAAATGCCAGCATGCCTATCACAAGCGCCATCCATAAACCCTGCTGAAAATCACGCCGCATCTCGAGATGTCTGCCTGCCCCCTGGTGCTGGGCAATGGTGGGAGATAACCCCATCAGCAGACCCATGCTTCCCAACCAAACGAATACCCAAAAGGATGTGCCAAGACCAACTGCGGCAAGTTCTCGTGAGCCAACCCGACCCATCATGATGATGGCAATTGTCCCCTGACTGACCTGCAGAAGTTGGGTAAATATTATGGGGATTCCTAAACGGAGCAGTCCCGCCAACTCTGACCACATCTTAATTTTCACAATTGTATTTGTTGCCAAGCACAGGTCGAGAATTCACAGTCGCAACCATGCCCTATTCAGGCAGTGGCTTGCTCTTCTTCTCTTATACGGTTCAAGGTCGACCGATAGGTGGTAACAATTCTTGAGCGGGAAACGACACCCAGAAACTCTCTGTGTTCATCACTCTCAACCACAGCTAGCCAGTCCTGGCTATGATCAACTATCTGTTCCATTGCAGAGGCCAAATTCGTTTCGGGAAATAAAACAACACTTAGTGGTAGGGTAACTTGGGACACCGGCCAAGCAGTAGAATCTGGCTGATCAATAATCAGTAGTCGTATCGCTTCGTAACCAAGAGTCCCAGTCAACACATGTTGGTCGTCAACTACCCAGGCTAGATTGCGGTCGTACACGTCCATTTGTGCCAGTACTTCGGCCAGAGTATTTGAGTCACAAACTGTTACCAGCGGTGCATCCATCAACTCCTCGACCAGTTGAGTTTGCAGCAGTAGATAATCGCGGCCCCGACTGACATCAACACCACGATTGAGAAGCTGAACATCAAACCAGGATCGCCCAAATATTCGATACGACACTAGGTTAGCAAAAACCACACTCAGCATGGCTGCCGTCGTCAGTTCGTAGTTCCGCGTCAGCTCAAACACAATCAGAATTGCGGAAAGTGGAGCACCAATCACTGGGCTAGCTACAGCTACAGCCCCGCACACTGCAAAAATTCCGAGGCCAGAATGTCCGGATTCCAGTACCATAGCTAACCCTTCACCGACCAAAGCACCAAAAAGAAGACCGATCACCAAAGCCGGTGTAAACACCCCACTCGCAAGCCCAAACCCCACGCATACTGCCGTGAGCACCAACTTAGCTATTAGAATTATGACGAGGTCGCCCATGCCAAATACATTTCCTTCAAGTGTCGAATGCATGGTGCTGATTCCGATTCCTGTGACTTCAGGGAGCCAGATCAGGCACAGTCCGACTGGAACTCCTGCCAATGCAGGTTTCAGAATAGACGGTACAGGCAAATCAAAAGACCGATGTTCAGTCCATAACATTAAACGCATAAAGACAACAGCGAGAACTGCGCTTGCTAGACCGAGAGCAATGAATAGAACGTAATCCGTGATATGTCCTACGGTACTTGCGGACATAGCCAGCAAGGGCTGCTGATCAAGCATCGGACCTGCAATGATATAGCCCACGATAGCTGAGACTGTTACTGGAGCAAAAGCGCGGAGTGAGAAATGACGCAATACCACTTCGTGGGCAAACAGAACACCCGCGATCGGGGCGGTGAAAGCTGTCGAAATAGCAGCCGCAACACCACAGGCGATACCTGTGCTGCCTACCCAGGCGCCCGAACCCATGAAGCGAGAAATGGCTGAGCCCACTGTCGCGCCCAGGTGAACCAACGGCCCATATTGACCTGCTGATGCGCCTACCCCTAGACCCACTAAACTGGCAGTAACAGACCGGACACCGACCGACAGCGGCATTTCCCCCCTGAAGGTCTGAACAGATTCGACAACATCTGCCGGGCCTTGAATGTTTCCCTGCGGCAACCGAGCACGAAGACCACCTACCAACAGACCCCCGATGACTGGAATCGCAAAAAGCAGCAAACCAGCTAATCCGGACCGTAGTCCACTATGGTTGTCACCGGAACCCAACAAGTGGGTGTAACAGAAATTCAGAATCCAGATAAATCCGACTGTACCTCCCGCTGTCGCAACACCGATCGCGCCACCAGCCACGAGCACCCATCCTATTCGGATTACTGTATCCATACCTCGAATCATGGCGTTGATCTGACCACTACATCGGTCCTCGGTGCTCGCCGAAAACGGGGCACCATACAAAAAACAATAAACAAAGTTGCCGATGCTCCCATCATCAATGGAAATCCATTTGGCCCCCAGACATCCATGCTGTAGCCGGCGATAACAGGTCCCGCTAATCCACCAAGCCCCCAGAATACACCGAATGATGCGATGGCTATCGCCAATTCGTTCCCACGAAACCATTGTCCCGCCAAAGTCAAAGTAATGGTGTATACGCCGGCGAAAAAACCCATCCAAACAAACAACGTTAAAAACAACAACCAAGGCACCATAATCACAAAGGGCATTACAACTGCCCCGGCAATACCTACCAAACCACATACGACCATCACACCGACACGGCTGAAGTAATCCCCCAACCAGCCAATAGGAAATTGCAACACTGCACTACCAATAGCAGCGAAAAACAACATCAACGCGGCGGTAGCTTCTGTTAAACCACTTCTGACTCCATAAACTGGTAACAGTCCAACACTGGCCATCTCTTTAAGCGCCAGCACAAAAACCGCAACAACCAACAACGGCGCAACTCGCACAAAGCTCAGTATGTTGAATCTAGGTGACTCCAATCCATCTGGTGAATAGTTATTAACCAATAACAATGGCGCGATCGCAATCGACATCAGACCGATACCTATCAGAAATGGTAAGTGTCCCTCAATCCCAGTCATGGACAATACCAACGGTCCGATCGCGAAACTCAATCCCAACATGGTGTTGTACAACCCTATGACACGCCCCCGGAGCGATTCAGGTGTGATCTCATTAAGCCAGGTCTCTGACACGACAAATACGATACCGCCGGAAAAACCACCGAGAAATCGAATTACAAACCATGCCAACAGCTTGTCAGTCAGCATCAGCCAAATAATCAGAAGAATCTCTACAAAAACACCTGCTAAAAGTAACTTTCTTCCCCCTGCCATTTTCAAAAAATACGGCACGAAGAATGAACTTAGCATCACGCCGATAGCTGGTGTGGTTGCCAAGCTACCAATCAAAAAATTACTGGCGCCACGTTGCTCAAGGAGTAGTGACAACAAAGGACTGTAGATACTAAAGACCATACCAAACAGGCAAATACATCCGATCACAGAGATTAGCGATTGAAGATGCAAATCCTTCCAAGAAGACGGAGTGAACGTATTGTGTACCAACAAATTGATTAGCCTGTAGAACTTTAGTTAGACATCCGCCAAAGTAATTACGGCTTAACTCATTGGATTCTGTTTGATCCAAGCTAACCGAATTACGCAGCTTGTAACTCTGCTATTCGCACGAGCCATGCGGAAGGACGGGGTATTTTGTAACAAATGCAAGTGCCCTGCATGATTATTCGCTATCAATACTAGCGTCGGCATATAGAATAGGTTCACCCATCAACCAACACGTCACCGCTAGATCACTGCTATCAACTGGTCGCTGGTCAGCAGATGACTCTTGCACAGCAATCGAACAAAAAACATGATCACACGAATCAGAGGCCGATATCTCGGGCGGAATGCATCTTCAGCTTATAAAGACCTTGTCTGGGCAGTCGGCACCGCCAAAGACACAACGGTTGGAATCGAAGAGCAGACAACACAAACGCTAGCGGCCTTGGACAACCTCCTGCAGGAGCAAGGGTCACATCGATCACAGATCGCATCTGCACAGGTCTACCTGACGAACATGGCCAATAAATCCGCGATGGATCGCATCTGGTGTGACTGGCTGGGCGACGATCCACAGCATTGGCCGCAAAGGGTCTGTATTGGTGTCGACTTACATGGCGACATGCTGATTGAAATCAGCGTGACAGCCGTTCGGCTGGAGGATTAAGCACTGTCTTAAAGTGCCTTCCGTACTGCAGAGCCTGACGTGAACGCACTCTTTCGATCGGCCCCTTACCGCAGACTGTGGTGCAATAGCGCTCTCAATGCTGTCAGCATGGGTGGCGATTATGTGCTCATTGGCTGGCTGGTATTGGATGTGACACAAAGTTCGAGCTGGGTCGGCATCGCATTTGCACTCTACTACCTACCAAACATCATATTTGGCGTCATTGGAGGTGGGATAGCGGATCGGTTTCCGCGTCGTGGGCTTCTTCAGAGTCTCGACTTTGGCGCTGCCGGATTAATCATCCTGTTTTCAGTACTGTTCGTTTATCAAACCCCGCAAGCACCCCTCGTTCTGGCACTGACCTTGGTACTGGGCAGCTTACGAGCTATTAAGAACCCAGTTCGGCTAGCACTTGCTTATGACTTTGCCGGGCGGCAACAAGCGACTCGAGCCCTCTCGGGTATCAGTGTCGCAAGCCGTATAGGGATGCTGATCGGTGCAATTGCGATAGGGGTACTCACAGACCGTTTCGGCGTGGCAGTTGCCCTGATACTGATGGCATTGATGCATACAGCAGCTGCGGGAGCGCTCACCGGAATGCGGTCAAGAAATCAGCGTGTTGCTGCTGATAACACCCCTTTGTGGCAAAACCTCAGCGACTACGTCAGAGAGTTCAGAGTAAACCGAGTGCTACTAATGCTGGTTCTGGTCACCGCAGGTATCGAATTATTCGGCACCTCCTACACCAGTGCGTTACCAGAACTGGCAACATCTCGTCTGGCCCTGCGAGCTGATGGTCTCGGCCTGATGCATGCCGCCCAGGCATCTGGCGGCCTACTGATTGGCTTATTACTATTTGTCGTATCACCGCAAAAAAGACGCACCAGAATCTATGGTATCTGCGTATTACTTCTTGGAATCAGCATTATCACACTGGGACATGTTTCAGATATTCCCACTGTACTACTGACGCTTGCCGTCGTCTCAGCAATGATATCGGCCTGGGACATCCTCACACAGAGTATGATGCAGTCGTGTGTGCCGGATCATTTGAGGGGTCGGTCGATGGGCGCATGGACGTTCGCGATAGGCTCATCCCCGTTGGGCCAACTCGAAATGGGTTTTCTCGTAACCGCCATTGGCATCGGACCCGCTCTCTACCTCAATGGTTTTGGAGTGCTACTTGTCATCCTGCTTGCCTTTACGGCGACGCCTGTACTGCGAAAACTGTAATATTATGGACATTCTGGCTTAACCATTATGAGCAAGAATTTCGATGAACTTTGAGTCTTTGATCAAGAAAATGACCCGTGCAGCTGTGCAGGGCAATGGTGCAATGGTTGCCGACTGCTTTACTGCTGATGGGGTATATCACGACGTCTTCTATGGGAATTTCACAGGTCAAGACATCGCTCGGATGATTGAGGATTATTTCCACCGTGATGGCGAGAACTTTAGGTGGGATATCTTTGAGCCGGTAGAGCAACGGAATATAGGTTATGCACGTTATGTATTCAGTTACGGTTCCCGACTGCCTGATTTTCAAGAGCAAAGGGCCATCTTTGAAGGCGTCGCAATTTGTCAGCTGCGTGATGGCAGAATTTCTGATTATCGGGAAGTGGCCACAGCCACAACGGGACTTGCTTTGATGGGGTTTTCATCCAACAAGATTTCTAAATTTATTGCCCGTGAAGCAGATGCCCTGGTTAAACGACCCGAGTCAGCCAGTCACCTTGCTGCCTCAACCAGGCGCAGTTGATAATGGCAGGGTATGCCTGCCCGTGTTGATCATCTAAATTAACTGAGCAGCCCGCAACACATATGAATGGACAGCCCACAATGACCAAACCCATACCCAAAAGTATGACCGACGGATTGAATGATCTTTTGGGCTTCCAGCTGACTGAATGGCGCTCGGGTTATGCTGTACTCGAAGTCGAGTTGGATGACCGGCATAAGAATCGGCAAGGTGGTCTGCATGGTGGCGTCACCGCCTCAATGATCGACGCTGTGACTGGTTATTGCGGCATATATGAACCGGATTCCAACAAACGCCGGGGCAATGTCACTGTTTCTCTGAACATTAATTACATCAGCCGGCCCAAGGGCGCTCGGCTCAGAGCTACTGCAGAACTTATCCGGGCAGGGCGTCGACTCTACTTCGCTTCCGCTCGAGTGACAGATGAACAGGACACGCTCATCGCGACAGCTGAAGCTGTCTACGCCTATATTGAAAAGCAGCCGGATACCGGCTCGGCTGTGTCCTCATAGAATTCTTTGGAGTAGAAAATTTGTGAACACCCCAAGGTCTCACAGTAAAACACTGTTTGAAAAAATATTTGACCGCCACGTAATTGTGACACGTGAATCGGGTGATGCACTGCTGTTCATCGATCGGCAACTTATCCATGATCTTCATTACCGCGCGTTCGAAGAACTACAAGCCACCGGACGCACTATCCGCTATCCCGATCAGCTATTTGCGACGCCGGATCACAGTGTTCCCACCACTGCCAAGAAACTGACCGACATTCCACAGGGCGAAATGCGCGATACGGTTGCCGGTCTTCAGGGAGCGGCCGAACGAATCGGCTTTACTCATTTCGACATGACCGACCCCCGCCATGGAATTGTCCATGTTATCGGGCCCGAACAGGGTATCACCCTACCGGGCCTAACACTGGTCTGCGGTGACTCTCACACATCTACCCACGGTGCACTGGGCTGTCTCTCATTCGGTATTGGCTCAACTGAGGTCAAGCATGTACTGGCGACCCAAACTTTGTGGCAGAGAAAACCGCGAAATATGCGCATCACGGTAGACGGAACTCTCGGTCCTGGGCTCAGTGCAAAAGATATAATTCTAGCCATCATCAGGCACATTGGCGCCGCTGGTGGGACGGGTTATGCGATCGAATACGCCGGTTCAGCAATTCGACAGCTGTCTATAGAGGGTCGAATGACAATCAGCAACATGACCATCGAGGCGGGTGCCCGGTTTGGCATTATTGCGCCCGATGACAAAACCCTGGAGTACGTTTACGGCCGACCCCACGCACCCACTGGCGAAAAATGGGAAGAAGCCATGGCTTATTGGCGAACGCTACCTTCCGACGATACAGCAGTCTTCGCCAAAGAGATCAACATAAACGCTGCTGCGATAGAGCCGACTGTAACCTGGGGTAACAGTCCGCAATTCTGTGTGGGTATCAGCGATGTGATTCCAGATCCAGCCTCGGAGACCGACCTTGCAACCCGAGCCAACATGGAATCTGCGCTCACTTATATGGACCTTTTACCAGGCACACCGATCAACAAGATCGAAATCGACAGAGTATTCATTGGTTCATGCACAAACAGCCGGATTGAAGATCTACGGCAAGCTGCAGAAGTATTCAAAGGCAGATGTGTGGTCGTGCCTACCCTAGTCGTACCTGGTTCCGGCCTGGTCAAGAGCGAAGCTGAACGAGAAGGACTCGATCGTATATTTATTGATGCGGGTGCCCAGTGGCGAGAACCGGGTTGCTCTATGTGCGTGGCTATAAACGGAGACGTGCTTTTACCAGGTCAGCGCTGCGCATCGACCAGCAACCGAAATTTTCAAGGACGTCAGGGCATGGGAAGCCGCACCCACCTGGTCAGCCCGGCAATGGCAGCAGCCGCAGCCGTCACTGGGCGTTTCACAGACAGTCGACAACTCAGCCGTTAGCACCCATGCAACCATTCCGCAGATTCTCAGCTGTTGCTGTTCCGATTGATATTCCCAACTGTGATACCGACCAGATTATTCCAGCTCGATTTCTACGCCGGGCAAAGGATGATCCAGCCTATGCCCGTTTTCTACTTCATGACCTCCGGTACCATACCGACGATACTGAAACCGGCTTCATATTCAATCAGATCCCTTACGCCGATGCACAGATTTTGGTATGTGACATAAATTGGGGCTGTGGTTCATCACGAGAGGCTGCCGTCAATGCTTTGATGGCCAATCACATCCGTGCAGTAATTGCACCAACTTTTGGTGATATTCACTACAGTAACTGCATCAAAAACGGCTTGCTTCCTATCAGGCTCTCTGCTGCAAATTGCAACCACATCCGGATACAGCTGCACGAATCCCCTGGCGCGTCCATAACCATAGACCTCGAGGAACAAACTGTCTCAGGCCCGGATCGAGAAGGGTACACGTTTGATTTCGATCCAATGGACAAGATCAGATTGCTTCACGGGCTGGACGACATCAACATGACGCTTGAACATCAGGCTGAAATCGAGGCTTTTGAACGGAACTATCGTAAGAAAAACCGCTGGATCTTTTGAGTCCTCGCAAATGGAACTGAACCGGTCAGCAGTACAGGCTGGTGATCTACTCAGTCAACCACCAACAAGTCGCTGAGTTTTGATTGAAACCAGTGTACGCCCGCTTCCTGCTTACGACTCAACGGCCCCGGCACATATCCATGTGAGTCGTAGTTTTTATGCGTCTGCACACAGATTTCAAAGTCTTCCTCGATAACAGCTAGATTCTGAGCGATGACTTCCTGGCATGATGACTCGTCTATCCGTTTCTCATCACAGAAATAGAACCCGTAAATCAGTTCAGTCCGTGCAGGTCCGAGCGGATTTATCCGGGAGGTATTCATACCGCCTTCGAACACAGACAAGGTCCAGTTGGGCCACATCCACAACCATCTGCCTCGGTAAAATAGTTCGTCTCGCGCCGGTGCAGACATACGCACCATATTGTCATGTACGGTAGTCTCAAACTGTTCAAATTCGATAGCCTCAAAGAAACTGGGATGTATGGAGGGAACATGGTAACCCTCTACAAAATTGTCCGTGTAGATTTTCCAGTTGGCATCAAACACCAACCGATGTTGTGCCACAGGTTGGTAGGTTTCAATCGGTTCCGAGGCAAGCTCGCCGATGACGGCTGCAAGCTGGCTCTCCAACGTACAATCCGTACCCAGGGTAACAAACACCAAGCCGCGCCAGACATCGACAGAAATTTCGTGAAGTGGCCAGTCAGCTGGATCAAATTTGGGATCGTCACCAAACCACGGCGTACGCTCTAGGCTGCCGTCCAGACCGTAGACCCAGCTATGGTAGGGACATCGGATCCGCTTACAGTTGCCCTGCCCCTCCGGCAACAGTCGGGCACCCCGGTGACGACAGACATTGCGAAATGCACGTAGTTTCCCGTCATTGTCGCGGATGACGAATACCTGGGCCCCAGCAATCTCTGTAGCTAGATAATCCCCAATTGACGTCAGGTACGAGAGCGGTCCCAGCAACTGCCAAGTATTCCAGAAGATCAGCTGTCGCTCGCGCTCATAGAGTGCAGGATCCGTGTAAAACTCGGGGTCGAGATTCTTCATCTTGCTAAACCGCCCCACCCGTAAACCGCACAGTAACAATCACGTATTTGCGTTAGGTGCCCCAGGGCCTGATCTGGTTCTTAAGTTCGGCGTATCCTTCTAAGAATCCAGGCCTGTCGCCGGCATAAACACTGTCGAGCACGCTCAGACTTTCATCCAGCCAGTCATGAAGTGCAGAATTGCCAGGATTTGCGTCTATGTAAGCATCCCGGATCAATACAAAGTGAATTCTTGGGTCGTAGGGTTCTTTCGTTCCACCCATCGATTCATCACCATCTAGCAGGCGGAGTAACATAGCATCCGCTGATCCGAGTGTCTGTTCGTGAATGGGGGGACCTTCCATCCTGTACATAGTAGACGTCATATCACGTCCGTTACCGGTGGTGTAGCCAAGCTCACCCCACAAGTCATCCATGTGAGCTTTGGACCCCAGCTTGTCGATCACAATTTGACCAAACCTGCGCAAAGGTTCAGACACATCGGCCAACAGGTCCGTTAACCGATCACCATCGAGGTCGGTCGCCAGCACAATCACTTCACGGTTTTCGATCAGGTCCCAGAGCAGCAGTCCATAGTTTGTGTCAGCGATATGCAATTCGATCTGACCGCCCCAAGACGCCATACCCGCCTTAAAGTCTTCTGGCAACAGCGCCACGATCCGATCAACCCGCTCACGATGTTCAACGTAGCCGTCAACTGCAAAATTCCGGCCTATTTTGAATTGCGTGTCCTGCAGCATCCAGGACAGCAATCCGGCGTTGATCCCGTCCTCCATTGCCTGGGTTGGTTTCATGGCAACCCGTCCAAGCGAGCCGGTTTCATGAACCATTCTTAGAAATCGGCGGTTGGCATATGCCATCTGGATGCCTGGTGTATTCATCTCCGAATGGATGACACCAGTTTGAGCATCGACATCAAACACAGCTCGATCTTGGGAATACGGAAGACACGGCATGCAGCGTACAACTGTAATGCAACCGTAGGGTCTCACGTTACAGTAGACCCCCGCCTGCATCCGCAGCGGTGCATTACCTGACTTTCCCATCACCACAACTTTGCCCCCCCGGCCGTCGTTAACATAGGCATCGCCAGCTGTTGACCACTTAATAGAGGTACAGGGCATGTTTCCGAACCAGGCCAACGGCTCAAGATTATGGTCGTGACGGTACTGTGCCCACATCGGTACTGCATAGTATGGGAGGCCCAAAATATCCATGGCAGCAATGGTGCCAATCATTGCATAGGCATCCGTCAGGGCGTGTGCGACAGGATTGATCTTCCCATCGTGTAGTCCACCCTGCCAGATCAACGCATCAGGATAACCAGCTGGTCGAACGTCACTAGGCTGAAACAGTGACGACAACACCTCCAGAAGATCACCACCATCTGCCTCAGTTTGCGCAATCTTAAGTAAATCAATCATCTCATTCTAAACCTGTTGAAATTGAATTTGGGCCACGAGCACCTACCTATTTGCGCTACCTCGCGACTTTCCTTGCAAATGTCTTGGCCGATCCCCTTCATTTATTATGAGCCGACACACCGGAAAACTTCAATCTCTCAATGCCGTATCGATCTTTTTGATGAGACTGCTGGGTGACCGGCGCGGTTCATAACGTGCCAGTACATCGCCTTGGCGCCCGACCAGAAACTTTGTGAAATTCCACATAATTCGTCGCGTACCGAGAAAGCCACGGCGGGACTGTTTAAGCTGGTGAAAAAGAGGGTGCTCTCCCTGTCCGTTGACACGAATCTTGGCACACATCTGAAAGCTCACATCGTAGTGACGCTGGCAGAATTCTAGAATCTCCGCACCAGTGCCGGGCTCTTGCCGGCGAAATTGATTACACGGGAAACCGAGGATTTCCAAGCCCTTCTCCCTGTATGACCTGTAGAGCTGTTCCAATTCTGCGTACTGCGGGGTATACCCGCAGCGGCTAGCCGTATTGCAGATCAACAGCACCTTGCCCCGAAACTCGGACAGATCGATAACGCGACCGGATATCAACTCGATGGTTGTGTTGTAATCGATCTTCATCTGTCGATTACAACACCCTTGTCACAAAATATGTCTTCAGAACAAATCTCATTTTCTTCGGCGGTTCGAACCATCCTGTCGACCTCAAAGATTCACTATTCAAAAAGACGCACATACTACCACCTGGGCATTAGCCTGGAACGAACCAGTTGTCCTTACGGCAGCTTGATGGACATCACTTCCGCCGTGTGTGGTAACGTTTCAGTCACCTAACGATCTTGATCTCAGAGAATATTCCATGGCCTATATCAATCCACACTATCTTGTAGATACCGATTGGCTGGCTTCACACCTTGCTGAACCCAACCTGCGTATTTACGATTGTACAACTCACCTGATTCACCAGAATGACCCAGCACTGCCCGGCCCCTACCGGGTACAGTCGGGTCTTGAAGATTACCTACAGGAACACATCCCTGGCGCAGCCTTTATAGATCTCCAGGAAGACCTGTCCGATACAGATAGCAACCTGCGCTTTACCTGCCCCAACAGCAGTCAGCTGTTGTCAGCATTTTCTGCTCTTGGTGTCGGGGATAAATCTCAGGTGGTTCTTTACAGCCAAACGTCACCCCAATGGGCAACCAGGATATGGTGGCTGTTGCGAATTGTAGGGTTCGACAATGCGCGTGTACTAGACGGTGGGCTAACAAAATGGAAACTAGAGCAACGGTCTGTCAGTGACCAGCAAACAGCCTATACGCCGACTCAGCTGACAACCACTCCTCGGGCAGGTCTGATGGCTTCCAAGGAAGAAGTGCTCGCCGCTATTAATAACTCAAAGGTCTGCACAATAAACGCTTTGCGACGCGCACAACATGGCGGACAGGACGATGGGGAATTTGGTAACTATGGACGCCCTGGACACATCAGTGGATCGGTTAACGTACCCACCGTAGAACTGGTTGACAGCAAAACCACTACGTTTCTGCCTGCTGAACATATCGCTTCGTTGTTCACTGAAATTAGTGTGGATAAGGCAGATCGCATATTGACCTACTGTGGAGGAGGGATCGCTGCTAGTGCAACAGCGATGCTTTTAGTCATGCTGGGGTTCGATAACGTCTCCTTATACGATGCCTCCCTTAGTGAGTGGGCTCCCGACAAAACACTCCCAATGGATGTACTGAACTGAGCGCGACACAATCAAACAGCTGAAGGTTTCTTGTCAAAGAATATAGAGACTGCCGTACTCATCGTTGGTGCTGGTCCTGTCGGCCTGACCCTGGCACTGGATCTGGCCTGGCGTGGTATCGAGGTAGCCGTGGTGGAAATCAGGGGGCACGGGGTACCCCCGCCCGCAAAATGCAATCACGTGTCCGCACGCACGATGGAGGTATACCGGCGTCTGGGGATATCCCAGAAAATCAGAGACGCTGGATTACCGGCTGACTATCCCAACGATGTGGCATTTCGCACAACCTTTACAGGCATCGAATTCGCGCGAATTCCCATACCCTGCAGACGTGATCGCTACACCACAACCGAGGGACCTGACACGGGGTGGCCAACACCGGAGCCACCCCACCGTATCAACCAGATCTATCTCGAACCTATCCTGTTTGAACAAGCTGCTGCCACAGCCGAGATATCGATTCACTGCCGCTCCCGGTTCATAACCCTCGAACAAAGCGATCATGGCGCAGTTGCAGTCATAGAGGACTTGGAGACTGGCAACACCCACCATTTTTGTTGCGAATACCTGATTGGCTGCGACGGTGGCTCATCTACCGTACGCAAAAGCATCGGCAGCCAGTTTCACGGTGACTCTGTTTTACAGCGTTGCCAGTCCAGCTTCATTCGTGCCGCTGAGCTGATCCACTTGCAGAATGAGAAACCGGCCTGGAGCACCATATCTCTGAACTCTCGACGTTCCGGCAACGTCTATGCGATTGATGGTCAGTCACTGTGGATAGTCCACAATTACTTACGCGAAGATGAAACCGACTTTGAATCGGTTGATCGCGACATCTCCATCAGAACCATTCTTGGTGTAGATGATGAGTTCAAATACGACATCCTGGCACGAGAAGATTGGTTCGGAAGACGCCTCGTGGCTGATCGTTTTCGTAAAAATCGGGTTTTCCTATGTGGCGATGCAGCGCACATCTGGGTGCCCTATGCTGGCTACGGCATGAATGCAGGCGTTGCCGATGCCGCAAATCTGTCCTGGTTGCTCAGCGCCACACTGAACCAATGGGCACCTGAATCCATTCTGGACGCTTACGAACGAGAGCGCCTACCGATTACCGAACAGGTGTCCCACTTCGTAATGAATCATGCTCACGCCATGGCAAAGCAGAGACGCTCCATACCTGGAAACATTGAGGCAGTAGGGCAAGACGGAGATCGAGTACGGGAGCTAACGGGTCGCGACGCGTATAAACTGAACGTTCAGCAGTACTGTGCCGCAGGACTTAACTTTGGCTATTTTTACGACGACTCACCCATTATCGCTCACGAACCAGAACCACCCCCCGCTTACACGATGTCTACCTTTACAGCATCAACACTGCCCGGCTGCCGCCTTCCACATCTGTATCTAGAATCAGGACGCTCGTTATACGACCTTCTGGGCCCAGAATTCACATTATTGAGGCTCGACCCTGGTCTAGATGTCACGGCACTTACTGCAGCGGCCACGCACAGGTGCTGTCCACTTCACATTCTTGATGTCACCGTCCCGCCGGACAACAGTGAATACACGCACCCCCTGATCCTGGTTCGACCCGATCAGCACGTTGCCTGGCGCGGACACAATTGTCCGATTGACGGACTCTTCCTAATCGACCAGATCCGAGGGTGTCCACCGACATAAATGTCCCCAGGGCACCTATTGAATCAAGTCGGTGCGATTAAAGATTGGGGATCAACCTCGTCATCAGGTGTTCCATCCTTCAGATAGCGACGGAGATTGTCCAGGAACTGTTCCGTCCCCCGATCCGATGTGCCACTGCCGCGATTCGACATATGCGCTGTGATGATCACTTTGGGGTGTGTCCAGTAAGGATGTTCTACAGGCAATGGTTCTACTGAAAATGCATCTAACACCGCGAATTGCGGTCGATCTTGCTCGAGACCGGTTATTAACGCCGAATCGTCGATCAAACCACCACGCGCAACATTAATCAATAGTGATCCTTTTTTCATTGCGGCGATAAAGGTTGTATCAACAAGTCCGGTTGTATCCGCATTCTCAGGACACGCCAACACCACCACATCGCTTTTTGCCAAAGCGGTAGACAACTCCCCACGGCCGATGACCTCGTCTGCTGCTGGATCTGTGGCACCCGAACGGCGTAGCGTTGTGATATGAGCGTTAAAAGCTCGCGCCCGTTGTGCGACACGACGCCCGATATGCCCGAAACCAATAATTAGCCAACAGCTACCGAACAGTTCCCTAAACCTTCTACTTTTCCATTCGACCTCACGCTGAGCCGACAGTCGAAACTCGATATCCTGAAAATAGTGAAGTGCATGCGCCAGGGTGTATTCTGCAATTGCGATGGACTGCGCATAACTTTTGCTCAGTCGCACACCGCGCTCCGCGAGCGCGGTGTATAGAGGATTGTCAAGCCCGGCATGCCCAGTTTGGACCCAACGCAGCGTATCAAACTGCAGTAGCGTCTCAACATAGTGTTTCATTTCGCCGTGGGCCAAAATATCAAAGCTGATCCATCCTACTTCAGGTTTGATGGCGTCGGGTTTAACAGTTCGACCACCCAGTGAACATCTGCCGTCAGCATGCCAGCAAATAACCCGCACACGATCATCATGCGCTAAAGCATCGGTAAGCCGCGGCAACGATTCCTCAAAAACAAGCAGGTCTACCATATTTAACTGATCACCCCATTAAATGTTTCGAACCAGGTCAACTGGTTGTCAGCTGTGAAGCGTAAGCTTTTCTCAATTTGAAACAGCTTGTTTCCGGATCATCCTGCCAGTGCTGGGTAACCAGAATGCACACAAAACTGCGACCAAAGCTGCAGCAGAAAAGAGCAGGTAGAGCACACCAAAAGTTCCGGTCCGATCAAACAGATCGCCTGCCACATAAACCGTTAAACCACCGATGCCCAGGGCGAGGACAAATCGGGCACCATATGCCACCGAACGCCATCTGAATGGCGTGTACTGTGCTACCAACATATTCTCTGCCGCTGCGAAAGTCACGAGAAAAGACATCGCTAACAACATCGCCAATATCAGGCGGTAGCCAGACGCGTTCGCAACCAGAATCAATGCCGGTACCAGCAACATCCAGAAGATGAGGTAGATGGTCCGTGGAGAATAGCGATCTGCAAGCCAGCCACCGATAAAGCTACATACTGATGATAATGCGATGACGGTACCGGTGAGCATCCCGATTCCTGTATATGAATCCACTAAAGTGACTGTTAAACCCAGTTCGAACACCTTCGGCGCTGTGTTCATCATTCCAGCGTATACAAAACCGTTACAAGCCATGGTCACGAGCAACACCAGGAATACACGACGATAGTCGCCATGCGCAGGCACTGGTACCGGCGCACGATCAGCACTACGGTCCGATACCCAGCCTCGAGCCCAGGCAACCCATAGCAAGACCCCCGTCAGAATTGCTATTGCCCCAGGCAACACAAAGGCCGCTCTCCAGGAGACATAATCAATCATTAGCCCAACGAACACCGGTGCCACAGCACTGCCGAGGTGACCAAACGCACCGTTAACACCCAGGGTCAAGCCCTGCCGACGTGCGCACGCGACCAGCCAGGCAATCCCAACCGGATGGTAGATCGACGCAAAAAGCCCTATCAGGGATAGCCCAATAAACAGACCAGTCGTATTCGTCGACAGGCCAGTAAATACTGTGGAAACACCGATCCCGATAAAGAAAATTACAAGCATTCCCACCTGACTCCACCGATCACCAAACCAGCCTGCGGGCAGCGAGCCCACACCAAATAGGATAAGGCCCACGCTAGAAAGACCCAACATCTCACCATACGACAGATCAAACACACCGGGCAAATAAAGCACGGCAGTGGCATAAAGAATAGTCAGCATATGTGTAAACACATGGCCTACATTCGAGAAAGCCATAGATATCAATAGACTGGGATCATCTCGACTAGCGTCTATATTCATAGATGCCCGGGATTACGACTTTTCATGCTGCGGGGAGATGGTCCACAGCCTCGAACAGGCGCTGCACGTCATCTGCCTCGTTGTAGAGATAGGGACTCACCCGCATCGCATCCCCACGTTTACTGACATAAACACCCATTGAGGCGAGTCTTTCCTGAAGATCTTCTGGCCATCCCTGCTGTCGACGTATACCGATGATATGCGCGACTCGGCGATGCTTAGGTGGCATCAACATACCTCGATCCAGCGCAGCGACTTCTACAAGATCTGTCAGTATCTCGACTGACCGGCTAATTCGTTCTAGTCGCCAGTCAATTAATTGCTCCAGCGCACTAATAGCCATGGCGGGCAGTATCGGATTATTGCGTTCACCCATATCAAACCGACGCGCACCAGAAGCTCCATCCATATCATCTCCCCGCATCATACCCAGTGGGGGGGTATCACTAAGCGTCCAAGTGTAATGCTCGATTGGCTGCGCTGAATGATGCCGGGGTGCCGCGTATAAGAAACTAAACGCATACGGGCACAACAGCCACTTATACCCGGATGCAATCATGAAATCAGGATCAATCTCGTTTACATCCAGTTCCATTGCGCCTGCCGACTGCGTAGCATCGACAACCAGGGCAGCACCAACCTCACGACAACGTCGACCCAGTGCAACCAGATCGATCGAACTGCCGTCAGTCCACCGACAAGGTGCAGTTGCAACGATCGCGGTGTTGTAATCGATGTGCGCAAGGATCGCGCTGGTCCAGTCCCAGTCATCCGGCGTCGGAACGATAGTCAGTTTGGCGCCAACTTCCAGTGTTTTAAGATACCAGGCGTGGAAATTAGAAGGGAATTGGTCTTCGATGACGACTATATTCTGACCAGGGAGAACCGGCAATGACTCAGCCGCCAGTTTTATCCCGTAGCTCGTTGAGTGAACTAATGCTATGTTGTCAGCCTCGCTCCCGATTAGCAGGCCATAGGCCGACCGGCACCGTTCAATCTCGTCTGCAGTTCGATCCCTATTCAGGACATCCCATGGCTGGGCCTTTCTCATCACACTTTCTTGACCCGCACGACAAGAAATTCGCAATAGAGGTCCCTGAGAGGCACAGTTGAGATAAACAATATCCTCTGGGATGTGGAACATCGCCCTTTGATTGGACAATTGGCCTGTCATGTACTCTCTCCGTAATCCCTGGCTCGTCGTACGCTTACCGATGTCTAGAAGCGTACGTTATAAGATCCCACTGTATACCTACTTTTCAAGCGCGTGTGGATCGACTTAATCTAACCTTAAGCCTGCATTGCAGAACTGATTGTATTCGCTATCCGCATGGCATAATGCACAATGAGATCTGACTCGTGACGAACTGGTTGAGTCTGATTCGGATCAGTCAGCGAAACTGGCCTGGACTCTATATCCCATGTACTTATTCTTGAGCGCGTAATGACAGATAGCAACGCCTCTCATTTTCCACAACTATTCTCACCTTTTAGGTTAGGTCATACGGAAACACCGAACCGTATTGTCTCAACCAGCCATGGCACGAACATGGCCAGCGAAGGCGTTCCAACACCGCAGTTGATTGCCTACCATGAGGCCAAGGCACGAGGAGGTTGTGGCACGGTAATGATGTTTGGCAGCGGCGCGGCCTCACCGTTGACACCGATCATGAACAATCACGTTAACCTTTGGGATGATCGAGCTAAGAATGGACTCCGTGACGCGGCACACGCAATCAAGCAACACGGCGCACTGGCTATCAGCCAGGTCACGTCAATGGGTCGTCGAACCAATCTTCACGCTGACATCTTCGGTCGGGGCCCTTCAGCTACGTCGTGTGAACTGTCCCCAGCAATTCCTCATGTTCTGACAATCGGTGAAATAGAGCAGATCACAGCCGATTACGCTCAGGCATGTGCCACGCTCAAAGACTGTGGCTTTGATGGAGCCGATCTTGCCTTTTACGACGACCAGCTACCGGATCAGTTCTGGAGCCCTCAAACCAACCATCGACGTGACCGTTACGGTGGTTCACTGGAGAACCGACTGCGATTTTCTCTCGATGTTCTGGAAGCGATACGTAGCGCTGTGGGTCGGGAATTCATCGTTGGCGCCCGGGTATCCGGTGATGACCGACTGCCGGGTGGACTGTCACCAGAGGAACTCCTGGAGATCATCCAACGACTGGATCGTACAGAGCAACTCGACTACTTCACGGTAACCGGCGGTACGATCTCGACTTTTCGCTCACGTGGTTGGAACATCCCATCGGCCTACTACGGCCTAGGCACCTTCGTCAGTCTGGCTGGTCGGATTCGATCTACCGTAAACACCCCGGTAATTGTGACCGGCCGAATCGTGACCCCGGATCAGGCTGAACAGGTACTTCAGAGTGGCGCGGCTGACCTAGTCGGCATGACCCGTGCACTGATCGCCGATCCGGATCTCCCAACAAAAGCCAGGAACCAGCAGCCTGAACAAATTCGTGTGTGCATGGGCTCAAATGAAGGTTGCATTGACCGGCTGTATTTCGGACTGCCGATTGGCTGTGTACAGAACCCAGTTGTCGGTAGAGAGCAATCCTGGGGAAATCTTACACCAGCTACAAAACCTCGGCATATTGTGGTGATTGGTGGGGGGCCGGCAGGTATGGAAACTGCCCGGGTTGCAGCCTCCCGACAGCACCAGGTAACGCTTGTTGAACGTGACAATAAATTGGGCGGTGCTATACAGATTGTAGCCCGCGCAGCCGGATGGGAAAGCTACTTGCAGTGCGTCACCTGGCTTAAGAATCAGCTACAGGACCTTGAGGTCGACATTCGACTCGAGACTGATGCCACGACTAACCTGATCCGTTCACTGTCACCTGATGCGGTCGTTGTGGCGACTGGCGCAGAACCAAGAAGACCAAATCTAGCCGGTGCCAACCTGCCTCATGTTGTTACGGTTTCGGACATCCTCAGTGGTAGCGCAAGCCCATCGGGACGCTGCGTGATACTGGATGAAACCGGGTATACACCTGGTACTAAAACTGCTGATACCTTAAGTCAGTTGGGGTATGACGTTGAGATCGTGACCCGCCAGTATGCATTGGGCGAAGACATTGGCACCACTGTCAGAGCCGTCCTACTCGAACGTTTGTTGCGCACTGGTGTCATGATCACTACTTTGCACACACCCGTCGAGATCACGACTTCCGGAGTTCGCTTGATGCATGTGCTTACAGATGAAGAACGTTTTATTGAAGCAGATACCGTGGTCCTTTCTTCCAGTGGTATTGGGCGCGATGCGCTCCACCGTGAACTGGCTGAAGGAAACAACTACGAACTCCATCTAGTTGGGGATGCTTTTGCTCCGCGTCACTTGAGACATGCCATGGTGGATGGCGCCCGGACCGGACGGGCACTGTAGGGACTTATGTCCTGGCCTGATCAATCGTCGCTGTCGCAAGCGCTGTTCACCCGGGCGCAGAAGGTTCTCCCAGGTGGTATTTCAAGGCTACAAACGCTGGTTCAGCCGTTTCCGATTTATGCCATCGAGGGTCAAGGTGCAACGATAATAGATGCGGACGGCGTACCACGCACAGATTTTATGAATAACTTTGCCTCTCTGATCCACGGACATGCACATCCAGATATTCTCAGTTCTGTCACTGAGGCTATGCACAAAGGCACCTGCTTTTCGATGCCCACGGAGCTGGAAATTCAGCTTGCCGAATTAATTGTAGACCGAGTCAAACGGGTCGATAAGATTCGTTTCTGTAACAGTGGGACTGAAGCTGTGATGCTTGCCATCAAAGCAGCGCGGGCGCGGACGAACCGACCCTGCATTGCTAAGATTGAAGGTGCCTATCACGGAATGTATGACTATGCAGAAGTTAGTTTAGATTCTTCGCCGGACAATTGGGGTGACGCGCCTAACCCGTTAGCCTATACCCGCGGTACCCCTGCAAGCGTCTTAGAAGATACTATCGTCATACCGCTCAATGACAGCAACACCAGCGAGCGGCTATTGCGTGATTGTGGCGACAGGTTAGCTGGTGTACTGATCGACCCGGTACCGTTGTCCTGCGGGCTAATACCGATGGCCGATCATTTCATCGACATGCTGCATCGTGTAAGCCGTGAACTCGGTGCGCTAATCATTGCTGACGAGGTCATTGCATTTCGTCTTGACTATCATGGTGCACAGTCAAGGTTCGGGATTGACCCAGACCTCACAACTTTTGCCAAGATTATTGGCGGCGGCTTCCCTGTTGGAGCCATTGGCGGAACCGAAGATGCCATGTCAGTTTTTAGTCATAATCAAGGCAAACCCCCAAACTCTTCTAGTGGAACATTCACAGCAAACCCATTATCGATGGCAGCAGGACTCAAGACACTAGAGATGCTCGACACCAAAGCCTACGATTACCTAGAAAATCTAGGCAGTTACGCCAGAGATGTCGTGGAGAATGCGTTTTCTGAGAGTGGGTTCAACGGACAAGTAACCGGGGTCGGTAGCATGTTTCATTTACATCTTCACGATCGTGAAGTGACTGACTACCGAACATTCTTCCGGACTGAGGCTGAAGAAAAATCCACCACTGAACTTCATCTTAGACTTCTAGATGCCGGATACATTCTCTCACCTAAATTGGGTGGTTTTCTGTCTACAGTGAACACACGAGATCAACTTGACGGATTCGGCGATGCGTTAGCCACCGCCCTTGCCATTGAGATGCCTACGCGGTAACGCGTTCGGTACCTGTCGGAATCCAACTCTACGAAACTATCGATTTAGGCTGTCACACATAGGTTTGCATTATCACAATCCCGCCGCGCTGCTTATAATCGGCACTGGTGGTTACCAATTGGTAACGACTACCCGATAGACCGTCAAATATTGAATCACAATGGAGGAAATTATGGCTAAAGGATACTGGATAAGTGCTTATCGCGAAATCAACGACCCTGCAAAGCTGGCAGCCTATGCGGAATTGGCAGCACCGGCAGTTAAAGCAAGTGGTGGGAATTTCTTAGTTCGAGGCGGCACAATTACGGCCAAAGAAGCTGGCGTGGCAGAACGGACAGTAGTGGTCGAGTTCCCCAGCTATGAGGGCGCACTGGAAACATACGAAAGCGATGCGTATCAGGCAGCACTAGAAAAACTTGCAGATGGTGTGGTGCGAGATTTTCGAATTGTCGAAGGCGCCTAGTTAGCATCCACGGTATCAACTACTCTACGCGATAACGTGCTACAGCTTCGTCATTCCATGCGATTCCATTACCGGCAGTAGTTGGTACTTGCACCTTACCACCTGAAACCGTTGTAGGCTCACGCATTACTGGGCTGGCCCAGTCGACATACTCGAGCCAGTGTGCGTTTTCGGTCGCGGCCATGAAGTGAATACTGATTTCAGGGAACAGGTGAGTGGAAACTGGAATGCTTGCAGCCTCCGGGAGTGTGACGGCTGCAAGCCAGCCCGTAACACCCGCGATACGCTGTACATCAAACATATAGTAGTCAGCTGCGTTGGCTTTTAGTGCTTTCTGAAATTCGAGTGGATTGAGCAGATTTTCTCCGGTCTGGATCGGTGTTTGCACCGCAGCCGCTAGTGCAGATGATCCGTGGTAATCATCATAGCGAACAGGCTCCTCGATCCAGTAGAGTCCTTCTCCATCCAGTGCCTGACAGCGACTCAACGCCTCTTTCTGATCGAGTCCCTGATTAAAGTCGCTCATCACATCAACGGCGTCACCACAACTACGTTTAACTGCACGGACCACAGCGAGATCTTCTTCAAAGGTTTCATAACCAAGCCTCAGTTTCACTGCACTGAAGTCACCCTCAGCAAGTAACTCCAGCGCCTGATCTGCCACTTTCTCTGGATCACCCTTTTCCACCCAGAGACCACAACTGTTATACGACTTTAGATAATCTCGTGTACCACCTAGCACCGCAGCTAGAGAAAGGTCTTCAGATTTTGCTCGTATATCCCACAGTGCCATGTCTAGCCCTGCGAGTACCTGGCCGAGGATTCCGTGAATATCGAGCAACTCGAGCCGTCGTCTCAGAATTGGGTCTACCTGCTCGGGATCCGCACTCATCCCCTTTACCAATTCTTCTACTGCAGCCACACAGCCAATAGTTGGCTTTAACATCCCTTTTAGAAAAACAAATAGATAAGCATGCCCTGTCAACCCGACATTGGTTTCTACATCAAGCAGGACTAGGGGCAGTTCGCTAATGGCACCACTGGCTGTCACAGGTGGGTACCTAAACGGTACGAGAACTGGCGTTGTCTTAATATTAGTGATAACCATCGTCATGTCAGAATCCGATTTAAGTACGTTGAATGAGTCGAGGGATCAGTAAGATAGCTCAAAGAATCAAATACTGAGATCAAGTAGATTGTAATCGTGAATCGCTTCTTTTGCGTTTGTGCTCCATTGCAAATGTTCGCCACTCTTGAGGAAAGGCTTATAGACGTAGGGCGCTTCGTTTGTAAACCTCTGCCGCCGCGCATCAATCCCATACCCAATCATTCGAGATCTCTCACGAATTCGTGCTTCGTCATAGACCGCAGTTGCGTTGTGAACACCTCCACTACAAACATCCAACACGCTGGACCGCCGGTGATATCCGAGTGTAAAAGATACACGCCAATCCGGACTCGTATTAGCAAATGAACCGTGTACCAGTTGCCGGTTATGGATCACGACATCTCCTGGATCACAGATGTACGGGACAGCATCAGGGAGCCTCTCCGAACCGTTGTCCGCTACCCAATCCGAAATATCAATCTTGCCTAAACGATGTGAGCCGGGTACCGCCCAAACAGCATTGGCTGCAGTACAGCCATAAAGTTGGGCATGAAACGTGTATCCGTGAATACTGCTGTCCCATTCAGGGTTGTCCCAGTGGGTCACGCCGTCTTGATGCCAAG
>NTKC01000007.1 GCA_002456995.1 Candidatus Thioglobus sp. MED-G25
TACCTCACCGATCCGTCGCTATCCCGATCTGGTTGTGCACCGGCTGATAAAGAATATATTGGGGTACGATCGTTCAATACATGTAAACGCTACGAATGACGAACTTGCAGACGTCGGTGTGTACTGCTCGACGGCTGAGCGTCGTTCGGAGAGTGCAGAACGGACGGTCAGCTCCTGTTATAAAGCGCAATTTATGTCGGACAAGATCGGACGGGTGTTTAAGGGATGCATCAGTGGAGTCACCGAATTTGGCGTGTTTGTCCAGTTGCTCGACCAACCAATAGACGGGTTGGTCCATGTGTCCCAGCTCGGGAGCGACTATTACGAATTCAATCCACAGACTATGGAACTCCTGGGTAAGGACACAGGGAGAACCTTGCGATTGGGAGATGCCCTTGACGTCACACTAACAGGAACATCTCCAGAAGAAGGAAAAATTAGCTTTTCCAGCGTAATGAAAAATCAATCTACATCCCGGGGAAGAATTTCCCGTCGCAATAAAAAGAAACACCGTGGGAGATAGACTCTCAGGATCGGCAGGGGAGGTTGCGTTGACAGGGTGCGAGCGCCAAACAATCCTCGGTAGGGCGTCGTGTATCCAGCAGAGGTGCTTGAACCTTGACCCCACAAAGATGGTCGATCTCATAATGGGAGTTGTATGACCACAAAGCAGCCGCCATCGCTATGAATACGACAGTCTCCACGTCATGTGGATTTCACGCGGTTCAGAATGCCCTAAACCACCCTGAGACCGTCGAGGTATTGTTGTACGACGTTGAGCGCAATGATCTTCGACTGAAGGAGCTCATTGAACAAGCCCGTCGTTCACAGATTCAAATCAGGGCATCCGGTAAAAAGGAACTCGATAAAGCGTCTGCCGGGGTCAGGCATCAAGGAGTCATAATTATTCACACAACTGACTTGGCAAAACCCTCCTTGCCGCTTGAAGAATATCTAACTCAGCTTGAAGCGGTGCCACTGTTACTGGTGCTTGATGGTGTTCAAGATCCTCAGAATCTTGGTGCTTGCCTTCGCACTGCAGCTGCTGCCGGAGTCGATGGCGTTATTCTCCCGCGCAAGAAAGGCTGTGACATCACCGCCACGGTAATACGTGTGGCTGCCGGGGGCATTAGTCATTTGTCAGTGTTTGAAGAGAGCAACTGGAATCGTGTCATGACCACTTTGAAAAATAGTGGACTGTGGATTGTGGGCACTGATGAGCGAGCCGAAAACGATATCTATAGTATGGATCTAGTCCGACCTGTGGCGTTGGTCTTGGGTGCGGAAGATAAAGGGATGCGCAGACTGACGCGAAAACAATGTGATCAGGTCGTGCGCATACCTGCAGTGGGCGGAATCCATAGTCTTAATGTATCGGTTGCAACGGGTATCGCGCTGTTCGAAGCGTTGCGCCAACGGCGTGCGCTATTATAAAAATTCACAACTGGAAATAGAGCTTGAATCCTGTGCTTGTTCAACTCATTCTGGTTCACGAGTTTTGGGCCGATAGTCACAATATTCTCTAATCACGCAGACAGGGCATCTTGGTGTACGGGCGATGCAGGTATAACGACCATGCAAAATCAACAAGTGATGGGCGTCCTTAAGGTAGCGTTCAGGCGTAAATTTAAGTAGCTTTTCCTCGACCTTCAGCACTGTTTTGCCGGGGCCAAGCCCGGTTCGGTTGGCAACTCGAAAAATGTGGGTGTCCACCGCAATAGTGGGTTCTCCGAATGCGGTATTCAGGACGACGTTTGCGGTTTTACGGCCGACGCCAGGCAGAGCTTCCAGTGCTTCTCTGTCTGAAGGCACCTGTCCGTTGTGGAGATCGATCAGCATGCGACAGGTTTTGATGATGTTCTGTGCTTTGGTGTTATACAGACCGATTGTTCGAATGTGGCGCTTTAGGCTGGTTAGGCCCAGGTTCAGGAAGGCCTGTGGCGTATTGGCTTTGCGGTACAGTGTGTCGGTGGCCTTGTTGACTGAAATATCAGTAGCCTGAGCAGAGAGGATTACTGCGATAAGCAATTCGAAGTTGGATCTGAAATTGAGCTCGGTAGAAGGCTTGCCGTGGGCACGGGCCAGAATTTTGAAGATTTGTTTTCTTTTGACAGGATTCATGTGAACTACTGTTTTGAATTTTCATTCAAATACAGACTGTTTCTACGAGCACGGGTGCGCTTTACGCTGTTGAGAATGTTTTTCCGCATGACGGCGTTTGTCGGTGCTGTATTGCTGCAAAAAGACTCTGCTGACAGTTGCGACCTCGAACGTTTCATCTCGGCCCGCCTGCGGGCTCGGACGACCATACCGCTGGAATACTCAGGCCATGGACTCGGATGTTCATCATCCAAGGACATGCCAGTGATTGGTGTCATCTGAATACAGTCCATCGGGCAGGGCGCAATGCAGAGTTCGCATCCTGTGCATTCGTGACCAATTATGGTGTGCATCAGTTTTGAAGCGCCGGCAATAGCATCGACGGGGCAAGCTTGTATGCAAAGTGTGCAGCCGATACACAGTGCCTCGTTGATGACAGCACAGGCTAAAGGCCCCACTGTGCCGCAATCGCGGTCTACTGGCACCAGTGGTTTGCTTGTGATTTCAGCCAGTGCACGAAGCGTGATATCGCCGCCCGGCGGGCAACGGTTTATTGGAGCCGACTCAGCACTGATAGCGTTCGCATACTCCCAGCAACCCGGGTACCCGCAACGCTGGCACTGTGTCTGGGGCAGCCATTGATCAATCGTGTGGGGATCGATCGCACCACTCATTGAAGGTTACATTCCTTGGTGCAGTAAATGGTCACTAGGCGATCAACGTACACCCATTCCAGGTTCTGCACCACTATCAGGCTGTATCACAAAAATGCCAGATGCATCATCGATACCGGAAGCCGCCAGGATCATGCCTTCTGAGGTGCCAAACCGCATCTTTCTGGAGGCAAGGTTGGCGACCACCACCACGTGGCATCCGATCAGTGTTTGGGGATTGTAGGCTTTTTTGATGCCGGCAAATACTGTGCGGGATTCACCATCGAGGTCTAGCTGTAACTCGATTAGTTTGTCAGCACCTTCGACGGACTGCGCATCGACAACTTTAGCGACGCGTAAGTCAATCTTCGAGAAATCATCAATGGTGATTTCAGGTCGGATGGGATCCTCTGAGAGATGAGATTTAGTTACGGGTGATTCGAGTTCTATAGAGTCGGCGATCATCTGTTCTACATCCTTGGGGTTAATTCGCGTTAACAGGTGCTGGTATTCTGAGATTCGATGGTTCAGCAACGGCTGAGACAGGTTCGACCATTGTCCAGGTCCGGAGACGTCCCAGCATAGGAAACTGCTCGAACGTTGCGCTAGAGAGGGAGTTGCTGGACTTAGCCAGGTGATCAGAAGTCGGAAAAGGTTTAGGCCCTGACAGCAGATGGCCTGAAGTTCTGAATCGGAACCGGATTGTTTGGCAACGATCCAGGGTTGCCGATTGTTGACGTATTGATTCGCCTCATCAGCTACGGCCATGATCTCTCGTATTGCGCGGCTGAATTCACGATTGTCGTAAGCCTGGGCTATTGAGGAACCCGCCGCGACGGCTTTCTTGAACATGTCGGGATCATCGAGTTGATCACCGATCTCGTTACTAAATCGTTTATTTATAAATCCGGCGCATCTTGCAGCGATGTTCACAACCTTGCCGACGAGATCAGAATTGACACGCTGAATAAAATCCTCCGAGCTCAGGTCGAGATCCTCAACACGGTTATTCAGTTTGGCTGCGAAGTAGTACCGCAGATAGTCCGGATCCAGGTGACGGAGGTAGGTGTCTGCCTTTATGAAAGTGCCTCGAGACTTGGACATTTTTTTGCCATTGACGGTCAGAAAGCCGTGAACGAATACTGAAGTTGGCGTCCGGAAATTTGCCCCTTGAAGAACGGCAGGCCAGAACAAGGCATGAAAATAAAGGATGTCCTTGCCAACGAAATGGTACAACTCGGTTTTAGAATCCGGTTTCCAATAGGCATCAAAATCCAAGTTGTCACGGTTGCACAGTGCCTTGAAACTTGCGAGATAGCCAATAGGTGCATCCAGCCACACGTAAAAATATTTTCCAGGGTGTCCGGGAATTTCGAACCCGAAGTAGGGTTCATCTCGGGATATGTCCCAGTCCCTCAGTCCAGAATTAAACCACTCAGCCAGCTTGTTGACGACCTCGCTCTGTAGGCATCCAGAGCCGATCCAAGCCTTTAGCATCGGTTCAAAGTCTGGCAATCGAAAAAAATGATGTTCAGATTCCCGTTCTACAGGAGTGGCGCCAGAGATCGCAGAGATAGGATTCTTTAGGTCAGCGGGGGAGTAGGTTGCACCGCAGGATTCACAGCTGTCACCATACTGATCCAGGCTTCCGCAGCGGGGGCATTCGCCACGGATGAACCGGTCTGGTAAGAACATGTTGGCGTCCGGGTCATAGGCTTGCCGGATGACTCTTTTGGTAATGTAGCCGGCCTCATTGAGGCGACTGTAAATAGTTTCAGAAAAATAGCGGTTTTCTTCCGAATGGGTCGTGTGATAAAAATCGAATTGAATATTAAATCCTGCGAAATCACGCTGATGCTCACTGAGCATCTCTTCAATCAACTGAGCCGGTTCAATACCATCGGATCGTGCTTTGAGCATGATGGGCGTGCCGTGTGCATCATCGGCACAAACATAACGCGCATCATGTCCGATGAGCTTTTGGAAGCGGACCCAGGTATCTGTTTGAATTACCTCCAGCATATGACCGAGGTGAATTGGGCCATTCGCATACGGTAGTGCGCTCGTGACTAGAATATTTTTCGATGACATTGTCATGGATGTCGAGTTGCTTGAATATCAGAAATTTGTAATGTTCAAGAAATAGTTTGCGCAGGCCTGCGGGCGCAGTCGAATAGTCTCGTTTTAAGTCATTAAATGTATTTTAGCCGATACGAAAGGTCTGCCGGTCCTGTGTTAGCATTCGCGTACATAACTAATCGAGCAGATTTTGGTCTGATCTGATCGCTTAATCCAGCATAACGCCATCTAGGTGAGGTCGTAAATATTTTATGAGTACAGTAACAAAAGATACCATTGAGGAGGCCCTGTCTGGGATTGTCGATCCTCATACAGGTCTCGATCTGGTGACTGGCAAGTCGGTAAATGACTGTGTGGTGGACAACCAAAACGTTTCGATTGACCTGGTTTTAGGTTATCCAGCTAACGGGTGGCACCCGAATCTCAAGCAGGAGGTAGTGGATGTAGTTTCCAAATTGGAGAACATCCAATCGGTCGATGTCCGGATCAAAACCCAAGTGGTATCCCACGAAGTGCAAAAAGGTGTTACCCCACTTAAGAATGTGCGTAATGTAATTGCTGTCGCATCTGGAAAAGGCGGTGTCGGCAAATCGACCGTTTCAGCTAATCTGGCGCTGGCTTTATCCGCGGAAGGCGCGAAAGCCGGTGTGTTGGACGCGGATATCTATGGGCCCAGCCAACCACGTATGCTGGGGGTCGGTGGACGACCTGAGTCTAAAGATGGAAAGAGCCTCGAACCAATGAACAGCTATCATGTTCAAGTAATGTCGATTGGTTTTTTAATCGAAGAAGATACGCCAATGATTTGGCGTGGGCCCATGGTTACTCAGGCTCTGGAACAACTATTGCAGGATACCCAGTGGCGTGATCTTGATTATCTGATTATCGACTTGCCTCCGGGTACCGGGGATATTCAGTTGACACTGGCACAGAAGGTGCCGGTTTCTGGCGCAGTGATTGTGACTACCCCACAGGATATTGCGCTCCTGGACGCGCGAAAGGCACTGAAAATGTTCGAGAAGGTTGAGATTCCAGTTCTTGGGATTATTGAGAACATGAGTACCCATATCTGCAGCAGCTGCGGTCATGAGGAACACATATTTGGGGAGGGCGGCGGCAAAAGGATGTCAGTTGAGTATAGTGTTGAACACCTCGGCGACATTCCGCTTGATGGTCGAATCAGGTCAGATGCTGACGGCGGTCGACCAACAGTGGTTGCAGACCCGGATGGTAGTTTAGCGCAGGCATATCGGACTATCGCACGAAACGCCTCTGGGATTCTGTCAGTCCGGAAACGGGACTATAGCGAGGTATTCCCTTCTATTGTCATTCAAAATGATTGAAACCGGCTTCCGAGCCGCCTATGTCGATTAAATCTGATAGCTGGATCCGCCGAATGGCGGATGAAAATAAAATGATCGAGCCGTTTGAGGCCGAGCAAATCTCAAGCATGGAGGGCAATCGAATCATCTCGTACGGCACTTCCAGTTATGGTTATGATATTCGTTGTTCGGACGAATTTAAGATATTCACGAATATCAACTCAGCAGTAGTCGACCCGAAGAATTTTGACGAGAGTAGTTTTGTCGATTATCAGGGTGATGTCTGTATTATTCCTCCAAATTCTTTCACATTGGCTCGGACCATTGAATATTTCAGAATACCCCGGAACGTGCTAACGATCTGCCTTGGAAAGTCGACCTACGCGCGCTGTGGGATAATCGTCAACGTGACTCCGTTTGAGCCTGAATGGGAAGGTTATGTGACGCTTGAATTTTCCAATACAACGCCTTTACCTGCAAAGATCTATGCAAATGAAGGCGTGGCACAGGTCATATTTTTTGAAGCAGACGAACCCTGCGAAGTATCCTACAAGGATCGCCGCGGCAAATATCAGGGGCAAACCGGTGTAACGTTGCCCAAGGCCTGATCAAGAGAACAAAATATGGCAGGCAACAGTTTTGGTCAGTTGTTTCGTGTTACGACATTTGGTGAAAGCCATGGTCCGGCTCTAGGCTGTATCGTTGACGGGTGCCCGCCGGGCCTGCAGCTCAACCCTGATGATATTCAACAGGATTTGGATAGGCGTCGGCCCGGACAATCAAAACATACCACCCAACGGCGAGAGTCTGACCGTGCTGAGATCCTATCGGGTGTGTTTGACGGTGTCACCACCGGTGCACCGATTGGTATAGTGATCAAAAACGAAGATCAGCGGACGAGAGATTATGAGCGGATTCGGGAACAGTTCAGGCCGGGGCATGCCGATTACACCTACTTAAGAAAGTACGGAATTCGCGATTACAGGGGTAGCGGGCGGGCGTCGGCCCGAGAAACGGTGTGCCGTGTGGCTGCAGGTGCGATTGCCCGAAAATACCTTAATCTTCACAGTGCTATTCAAATCACCGGTTACCTCCAGCAGATGGGAGACATCGTGGCCGAACAGCACGACTTCGATGAAATTTCACGCAACCCGTTTTTCTTTCCCGATGCCGGTAAGATTGGGGAACTTGAGAAACTAATTCAAGCGCTGCGTAAAGCCGGAGACTCGATTGGCGCGCGGGTCAATGTTGAGGCGACAAATATTCCTTCCGGGTTGGGAGAACCGGTATTTGACAAACTGGACGCGGAAGTTGCCAAGGCAATGATGTCTATCAATGCGGTCAAAGGGGTAGAACTCGGCTCCGGATTTGACAGTGTTATCCAGCATGGCTCGGAACACCGTGACGAGATGCGACCGGAAGGGTTCTTGAGTAATAATGCCGGCGGGATTCTCGGGGGCATTTCTAGCGGTCAGGACATCGTGGTGTCAATTGCGTTAAAACCAACATCGAGTATTCAGATTCCGGGGCGTAGTGTCGATATACAGGGTGAACCCGTTGAGGTCGTTACGACCGGGCGCCACGACCCTTGCGTGGGCATACGGGCAGTACCGATCGCTGAAGCAATGCTTGCTTTAGTGTTGATGGATCATTTGCTGCGCCACCGCAGTCTCGGAGTAGAGTCGAAAGGCCCGGAAATCCCCGCGTCAGCGGACACATCGAAAGCGGATTAAAAGAATTTACACCTGAGCCCTTCGTTTGATCGCTACATCCTGACTTCTGTTAGGGGTTTTTCAGTTTCGTCCATCGACTGCATGTCCGGATCTGATAGTAACTGCATCACGAGGCGTCCCATGTCTTCGATGAATCGTATGGCATCGATGTCTGCACGACGGTCTTGTAAAAATTGGGCTTTCAAAGACCCTAATGCATCTAATGTGGGATACAGCGAAATCGGGTCTAGCAGATTGCCACAGCAGTTGTATTTGAAAATCAGCGTGGCGGCATTCTTGGAAAGGTCTGGATGAAGTGCCTGACTTAGGATCAACTCCTGGGGAAGTTGCGCTTCAAGATTAAGCGGCAGTGCCGCTTCTCCAAGATCGCTTTGCAATTTTTGGAACAGTGTCAGAAAGCTGGTCATTTGTCCACACTCGATTACTGTTTGGCCGAATTAATACTTAAGGGCCTGTTGGATCACCAACATGTCGAAGTTTACGCTAATTTATCGGGTGGCAATCGCAAGGGATCGTCTAGGACATCTCGGTGATGTGCTACAATTTTATGCCACAATCACTAATTGAGTTTCACCAAAAATGTCTGGAAAAACCCTATACGACAAGCTATGGGATAGTCATGTTGTGCGTGAGGAAGATGGCGGCACATCACTGATCTATATAGACCGCCATCTGATTCATGAGGTGACATCGCCACAAGCCTTCGCTGGCCTAAAAGAGTCTGGGCGATTACCACGCCGTGTCGGTGCCAATCTGGCAGTTGCTGATCACAATGTGCCGACGACTGATCGATCCAAGGGGATCAGTGATGCGGTGTCACAGCTTCAGGTTACAACCCTTGATCAGAACTGCAAGGAGTTTGGCATTACTGAATACGACATGAACGATCCGCGTCAGGGGATTGTTCATGTGATTGGCCCGGAACAAGGCGCAACACTTCCAGGAATGACGATAGTATGCGGAGATTCACATACTGCCACCCATGGCGCTTTTGGTGCGCTGTCGTTTGGTATAGGCACCTCCGAGGTTGAGCACGTACTGGCGACGCAGTGCCTTGTCTCTCGAAAAATGCGCAGTATGCGGATCACTATAGACGGGGAACTGCGGCCTGGAGTTGTTGCTAAGGACTTGATTCTCGCGATCATCGGCGAAATAGGAACATCTGGTGGCACAGGTTATGCCATTGAGTTTTCAGGTAGCGTGGTCCGTGCGTTGAGCATGGAAGCCAGAATGACTTTGTGTAATATGACGATTGAAGCAGGGGCCCGCTGTGGCATCGTCGCGGTTGACGAATCAACGATCGACTATCTCGAGAATCGCACTTACGCCCCCAAGGGTGATCAATGGATCGAAGCGCAAAAACTCTGGTCTGATTATGTTTCGGACACAGATGCGGTATTTGATCAGGAAATTAGGCTTGATGGACAGACGATTCTACCGCAGGTCACTTGGGGTACATCGCCCGAAATGGTCATTCCGATTGACGGAATAATTCCTGATCCGCAAGGTCTATCTGACGAGTCTCGCCGAGAAGGCTGGGTACGAGCGTTGGAGTACATGGATCTGGAGTCCGGGACACCGATCAGAGAGGTCAGGGTAGACAAGGTTTTTATTGGGTCTTGTACAAACGGAAGAATTGAAGATTTAAGAGCCGCAGCGCAAGTTGCTCGAGGTCATCGTGTTGCCTCAAATGTATCGTTGGCAATGGTCGTCCCGGGATCGGGGCTGGTTAAGCGCCAGGCTGAATCAGAAGGACTGGATGCAGTTTTTACTCGGGCAGGATTCGAATGGAGAGAACCCGGTTGTTCAATGTGTCTTGCGATGAATGCAGATCGCCTGGAGCCTGGCGAGCGTTGTGCCTCAACCTCTAACCGGAATTTTGAAGGCAGACAGGGCCAGGGAGGACGTACGCACTTGGTCTCTCCTGCGGTAGCAGCAGCTGCGGCTGTAGCAGGCCATTTTGTTGACCCTGCCGAGCTGGAGATTAAGACCTGATGGAAGCTTTTAAAACCGTGAAAGGCGTTGTCCTGCCCATCGATCGCTCAAATATTGATACTGATGCGATTATTCCGAAACAGTATCTGAAGTCGGTAGCCCGCTCGGGTTTCGGCGCAAACCTATTTGATGAATGGAGGTATCTGGATCATGGTGAGCCTGGGCAAGAACACAGTAATCGGCCAATAAATCCGAATTTTGTACTGAATGAAAAGCGTTATACCGGTGCTGAGGTTTTGCTGGCTCGCAGTAATTTCGGCTGTGGATCTTCTCGCGAACACGCGGTATGGGCACTTCGTGATTACGGGGTCAAGGTGATTATCGCATCAAGCTTTGCCGATATCTTTTTCAACAATTGTTTTAAGAACGGTCTGCTGCCCCTGGTGTTGCCAGAAGATGTTATTGATGTTTTGTTTGACTCGATCAAAGATGAACCTGGCTATATGCTCGAGGTTGACCTGGAGTCTCAGAATATTATTACCCCAGATGGTACGCAACATTCATTTGATATAGAGCGTTTTAGGAAATACTGTCTGGTCAATGGTTTCGATGACATCGATTTGACTCTACAGCATAAAAAAGATATCTCGGAGTTTGAGGCGTCCCATAAGCAGAGGATGCCCTGGTTGTTTGAGGACATTTCCTAAGATGGCGTTGTGCGGTTCGTCTGGATTCGACTTGGTTAGGTTGCCATTCATCAGTCTTCGGAGAGTGGACTCTTTTGACCAATAGCATAAATGTTGCGGTCGTCGGAGCCACTGGGGCAGTTGGTGAGGCAATGATCAGTATTCTCGAACAACGCAGCTTTCCAGTTGGCAAGTTGTTCCCGCTTGCAAGTGAGCGGTCAGCAGGCAGTACGATCAACTTTAAGGGAAAATCAATCCGGGTAACAAGGCTGGATGAATTTGATTTTTCCACAATCGAGGTTGGTTTTTTTTCAGCAGGCGGAAGTGTCTCTGCCATCTTCGCGCCGAAGGCTGTGTCGTCTGGCTGCGTAGTCGTTGACAACACTTCTTGTTTTCGCAACGATCCGGAAATTCCTCTCGTCGTACCAGAAGTCAACGCGCACGCAATAGACGGGCACGATGGTATTATTTCCAATCCAAACTGTTCGACCATTCAGATGGTTGTTGCCTTAAAGCCGATTTATGATGCTGTGGGCATCTCCCGGATCAACATAGCGACCTATCAAGCTGTTTCCGGTGCGGGTAAAAGAGCCATTGCCGAACTGGGGCAACAATCAATCGAGCTGCTAAGCGGTAAGTCGGTCAGCCCAACTATTATGCCAAAGCAGATTGCCTTCAACGTGTTGCCCCATATCGATGAGTTTCAGGAAAACGGTTATACGCGAGAAGAAATGAAAATGATCTGGGAGACTCAAAAAATACTCGGTGACGATACCATTTGCATAAACCCAACCTGCGTGCGTGTGCCAGTGTTTTATGGCCATTCGGAGGCTTTGCATATCGAAACCCGCGAAAAGATTACTGCCAAAGCGGTTCGAGATTTGCTCCAATCTGCGCCGGGTGTTGTCGTCGTTGATGAATGTGAGCCGGGGGGTTACCCAACCCCCGTTTCGGATGCAGTTGATCGCGACGGTGTGTATGTGGGTAGGATTCGGGAAGACATCTCGTGCGCCCAGGGTATCAATATGTGGGTTGTATCGGACAATATTCGGAAAGGCGCGGCACTTAATAGCGTGCAGATAGCCGAGCATCTATTTAAGAGTGCTTAATGTCTATGTCAATTAGCGTTTGAAAAATGCGTCGAACTATTCACCGACAAGCCGAGTTTTAGTAAATTGATCATAATGCTACATAAACGACCAGTTATTTGGATTGTATTATCGGCTTGCATTTGGCTGGTGACATCCAATGCCCAGGCTATCGGCTTGGGCCGCATAGTCGTGAATTCTGCGTTGAATCAACCACTTGACGCGGAGATATCGATAGCTTCGATTGAGAGCAATGTGCTTGAGAGTCTGGAAATCAGGTTGGCAACAGATTCTGACTTTCAACGTGCCAATATCTCAATTGAACCGGTCGTTAAGTTGCTGCAATTTAATGTGATCAATGGTGAAACCGGTCCCTGGATCCATCTGACAACAGATGGCCCCGTTCGCACGCCGTTTCTACATTTTCTAGCCACCATAGAGTGGTCGGGCGGTAAGATTATTCGCGAATATACCGCCTTGCTTGACCCACCGGGTTACGACACTGTAGCTGGCCAGTCAATCGCGTTACCTAGTACGACTGATCAGCGGGTAATCCAGCCAGGGGATACTTACGAACCCGTCAGAAGTGGTGAGACGCTGATGGGTATTGCTACAAGTATTGATGTCGACAAAAGCGTGACCATATATCAGAGAATGTTCGCGTTGATGCATATCAATCCTGAAGCGTTTATTCGTGGCAACATGAATCTGATCCGAGAAGGCGCTACGTTGATTATTCCTTCTGCTGACATGATGGCGGGCATTTCAAGGATTTTGGCTAGAGAGGAATATACTCGTCAGCTATCGGACTGGATTGACTATCACCAGGGCATTGCACAGGGCAGGTCACAGTCTGGTGAAAGGCTCTGGGTATCATTGATACCGGGGGATGAAAAGGTCGTTGTCAAAGAGGTTGAAAAAATAGTCGTCAAGGAAGTGCCGGTTGAAAAGGTCGTTGTGAAAGAGGTTGAAAAATTAGTCGTCAAGGAAGTGCCAATTGACACGATAAAGGCAAGCCAGGACAGCAAGCGCGAAAGCGCTGATGCAACTACAACCACCACGACCGGGGAGTATGTTCTCAGGATTGTTCAACCAGATTCGAACATCCCATCCGTAGCACAGAGCAAAGACTCCGATGTGGTACCGGTGCCAGCTGATCAGCCGTCTATCGATCCTGAGTTAGAGAAAGTGAAGTACCGCCTAACGCTGACCGAGGAAAACTTGGCGTCGACGGAGCTCGAGAATGAGAAACTGTTACGCCAAATCGCATTGTTAGCCGAACAGATCGACAAGTCGGCCAGGCTGATTGCCTTGCAAGATGAAGCGCTCGCATTGGCGCAGCAACAGGCAACACTACGAGCTCAGGAAGCTGCAGCAGCGTCTCAAGCTCAGTCAACGGATACAGCCACTCAAGGTTCACAGGCTTCGGTAGACCAGACAGCAGGTAACGGCGATCAAACAATCGTAGCGGCCACTTCGAGCGCAGCTGACGATGGTTCACAGGCATCAATCGATCGGACTAGCGTAGCGGCCACTTCAGACGCTGGAAGCGGTGGCTCGCAGAGCCCGTCAGATCAAAATACGAGTACCAACAGTGGAATAGATGTGAAGGTCGCATCTCAGCAGGGCAGCGACTCTTCAGAGAAGGCCGTGGTGACCTCTTCAAGTACACCCGAAAGCGAGGAAACCAAGGAACCAGGCAACCTGACTTCCGCAACAGAGAAGCAATCCGGACAGCAAAAAACCTCCGGCATCACAACAACTGCTGTATCGATAGACTCAGATGATCGTGGATCTGCGGAGTCGCTGACAGATGTAATTCGCAACCTGTCCACGATTGACGGATTCAAAAAGCTTTACCAAGAGAACGAGCAGCTTGTTCTAATGCTAAGCGCAGCAATCATGCTGATCCTATTGCTGCTGCTACTGGTTTTGCGGAGAAAACGATTGTCCAGTCCAGATGATACGCCGTCTGGGATGATGCCGATCGTGGTGCCAGCGGCCACTCGTGAGCGAGATATAGGAAATTCTGCCGGACAGGCTACTGGTGCGGAGCCACGGGATGACTCCAACGCCCGTTCTGAAGAATCGAGAATATCGGACAAATCGGATCACGCGTCGACTGATGGCGGTAAGGCGACCGATCCGATTTCTGAGGCGGAGATTTACCTCACCTACGGTCACCATGATGAGGCTGAGCGCGTGCTGGCGTCCGCGATTCTTCGCGAACCAACCAGAACTGATTTCAAGCTGAAGTTGCTCGAGGTCTACCAGGCGCAAGGGGACTTGGAAAAGTTTGAACAGCTGGCCGGCCAGCTGTCTACATCTTTGCCAATGGATTCCTCTGAATGGATATCAGTCGCTCAAATGGGTCGCGCCCTGTCTTCGAACAATTCACTTTTTACAGCAACACCTCTCAGTCGTCGTGAAGCAGACAATGAAGTAGCCAGTGACGGCGATACTAGGACTGAAGAAATCGGGATTGATCTTGAACTTGAGGAGCCAGGGGTAGAATTGGTAACCCCTACGATCAGTTCACCACCAGACGTGCAACCGGATGAAACCAGGCGATCATCGTCGACTGATTTGGAATTGTCAGAGGATGCGGTCAAACATCCCGTAGAGGAAACAGTCTACGATCCAGAACTCTCTGATACGGATGATTCGACCGAAGATCCCGATAACGCCGATAGTATGGATGTTGGGACTCGCCTTGATCTTGCCCGGGCCTATATTGAAATGGGGGACAACGGTGCCGCCAAGAATATGCTCAACGAAGTGGTACAACACGGCGATGCGAATCAGCGGGCAAGTGCTCAGGCGATGCTGGTGACTCTAGACAATAAATAATCTACAAATTCGCGGTAGATGATCTGATTAGGTTCGTACTGTACCGCTAGCCAGATCCTGCACAAACTCGATAACGTTATCACACAGTTCTGCCGTCGGTTGCCCACTGTCATCTAGATTGGCCCTAATTGTATCGACCAATGCCGAACCTACGACCGCAGCATCCGCAAACTCGTTGATAGTGTAAACCTGTTCTGATGACTTTATTCCAAACCCTACTGCAAGCGGTAGATCGGTCATCTCTCGTAGTTGAGTGATCGCCTTTTTGACAGTTTCAGGATCAGCAGAGCGTGTGCCGGTTATACCGGTTATCGACACATAATAGACAAAACCACTGGTATTCTGTAGAACAGATATGAGGCGTTTATGGTCTGTGGTAGGCGTCACCAAGCGAATCCAGTGAAGGCCAGCCGTTAGGGCGGGATGACAAAGCTCTTCATCTTCTTCAGGAGGTAGGTCTACAATAATAAGTCCGTCGACACCCGACGAATAGGCATCATTCACAAACTTCTGACTACCATACTGATAAATAGGGTTGAAGTAGCCCATCAGAATAATGGGTGTCTGGGAGTCTTCTTGCCGGAAATCCCTGACCATCCGAAGAGTGCCTTTTAAGGTCGCGCCTGACTTCAAAGCGCGCTGGCTTGCTGCTTGTATAGCTGGTCCATCAGCCATGGGGTCTGAAAAAGGCATGCCCAGTTCGATAATGTCGGCACCGGCTGCGGGTAGCCGGCTCAGAAGATCTCTGGATATGGATGGAGTTGGATCCCCGGCCGTTAAGAAAGTAATGAGTCCACCACGAGAGTCACTGGCGATCTGTGCGAATTTTCGAGTCAGTCTGGTCTCTACTCCGATGCCGCTCACAGTTCCACTCCCAATGCGCGGGCGACAGTGAAAACATCTTTGTCTCCGCGGCCGCACATATTCATGACTATCAGGATGTCTTTATCAAGCGTAGGCGCAATCTTGGCAACGTGTGCCAGTGCGTGGGCAGGTTCAAGAGCAGGGATAATGCCCTCTGTCCGGCAACATAATTGAAATGCATCCAATGCTTCGCTGTCAGTTACCGATACATATTCGACCCGACCTACATCATTTAGCCATGAGTGTTCAGGGCCGATTCCAGGATAGTCTAGCCCGGCAGAAATAGAGTGTGCATCGATAATCTGTCCGTCGGAATCTTGGAGCAGATACGTTCGGTTACCATGCAAAACGCCAGGCATTCCGCCAGTCAGCGAAGCAGCATGTTTACCTGAATCAACGCCAAGGCCCGCTGCTTCCACGCCTATGATCCTTAAATTGTCGTCAAGAAAGGGGTGGAACAGGCCCATAGCGTTTGAACCACCGCCAATACAAGCAACCAATACATCCGGAAATCGGTTTTCTGCTTTGAGAATTTGTTCCTTCACCTCGCGGCCTATCACACTTTGGAAGTCCCGAACCATGGCCGGGTAGGGATGTGGACCTGCAACAGTGCCGATGATATAGAAGGTGTCTTCCACGTTAGCGACCCAGTCTCGAAGTGCTTCATTCATTGCGTCTTTGAGAGTCGCTGTTCCGCTCTCCACCGGGATTACCTCGGCTCCCAGTAATTTCATTCTGAAAACGTTGGGTGCCTGGCGTTCTATGTCTGTTGATCCCATGTAGACGACACAGGGTAGATCGAAAAGAGCACAAACTGTAGCGGTTGCAACGCCATGTTGTCCTGCGCCTGTTTCCGCGATAATGCGTTTTTTGCCCATTCGACGAGCAAGCAGAATCTGACCTAGTGTGTTGTTAATCTTGTGGGCACCAGTATGATTCAGCTCGTCACGCTTGAAATAAATACGCGCACCACCGAGTTCCTGAGTCAGGCTTTCGGCGAAGTAAAGCGGACTTGGGCGACCGATGTAATGCTCTGCAAAAAAGTCGAAATCTGACTGAAAGCTTGGGTCAATCTGGGCCTGGTTGTAGGCTTCCTCAACCTCAAGAATCAGTGGCATGAGTGTTTCCGCCACGAAACGACCGCCAAACATTCCGAAATGACCGGTTTCGTCCGGACCACTACGATAAGATTCTGGCTTTGCGCTATTTGTTGGCATGTGTGAGTTATAGTGTGTAGCTGGAATGGGAGCTATGATCTATTGTACCAGCGTCTGCTAAGGCGGCTGTAATCAACCTTCGGTCAAGTCGAATCAGATAGCACGACCGACTCACAATTTGTAAGGCTGCTATTTAGTCCTGAGTACAGTGTTTTATCTCTAATAATCAATTTCAGCGTAACCGGGTGTTCTAGCGATAGGGTGCAAGATGATTTCGAATGGTATTTCTCGATTGGCAATGTGTCTTGAATACGATGGCAGTAATTATCATGGCTGGCAGATACAAAAAGGGGTAGTAACGGTGCAGGAGACGTTGGAAGAGGCAGTGTCCAGCGTTGCGGATGAACAGATTCAGGTGATTACGGCAGGCCGGACAGATGCAGGAGTGCATGCGACGGGGCAGATTGTTCACTACGATACTCGGTCCAATCGGTCGCGCCAAGCATGGCTGCGGGGTACCAACTCTAATTTGCCGGAGTCCGTTGTTGTGTCGTGGGTGTTACCGGTGCCGGCTACTTTTCATGCACGGTATTCTGCACTCACCCGGTCCTATCGCTATGTCTTACTGAATAGACTGGTGCGTCCGACCTACCTGTCCCGGCGGGTTTCCTGGGACTACAGACCACTTGATATAAACAAGATGAAGGTAGCGGCGAAACCTTTGCTTGGTGAACACGACTTTAACGCATATCGGGCGGTATCATGCCAATCAAATACATCGACCCGAATTATCCACGAACTTGAAATCAATCAGAAAGAAAGCTGGATTTGGTTCGACATAAAAGCGAATGGGTTTCTTAAGCACATGGTTCGGAACATAGTCGGGGTCCTTGTAGCTGTTGGTGCAGGTGAATCCGAGCCCAACTGGTCTAGCGAAGTGCTGGAGACACGTGATCGAACGATGGGCGGTGTAACAGCCACACCCGATGGACTGTATCTGTGCAGTGTTTCTTACTCGGCCGGGTATAACCTGCCCCCAGCACCGCCGCCATGCAGGTTCTGGTAACATCAACTTGGAACCTGTTGATGTGGTTCACCGGTTGCAGGTTACGCTAACTAATAAATTGTTTTGCGAACTCGTATAAAAATTTGTGGAATTACCCGGGTTGAGGATGCTACGACCGCGGTCTCTTTTGGTGTGGATGCAGTCGGCCTGATTTTCTACGGTCCAAGCCCTCGCGCGGTTAGCATAGAGCAGGCTGCGGACATTGCTGACAGTTTACCAGCGCTAGTTCATGTCGTTGGTGTGTTTGTGGATCCGAATGAAAAAGAAATTGATACGATACTGAGTAAAGTAAGGCTTACTTTACTCCAGTTTCATGGCAGTGAGTCGGCTCAATTTTGTAACGGCTTTGGCGTGCCATACATCAAAACATTGAGGATGTCGGATGATGCCGACCCTGAAATCTATGCACGGTCCTATCCGCAGGCATGCGCGCTTCTGTTGGATACTTATGAATCAGAAAGATACGGCGGCACAGGTTCGGTATTTCCGTGGGAACGAGCCAAGCAATGCCGTAGTAGCCCCGTGATTATTGCCGGAGGTATAGACGCGAGTAATGTTTCTGTCGCGCTTTCGAAGTCCGGGGCGTATGCAATTGATGTTTCGAGTGGAGTGGAAACTTTACCCGGTCAGAAAGACACAAAGAAGATTCAATCACTTATTTGTGCGGTTAGAGATCATGATCAGATGCAAAAAGATAAAGACGGGACAGACTGACCATGAGCTGGTTTGAGAGGTTAATTCCACCTAAGATCAAGGTCCGAAGTGCACTAAATAAGCGCAGTGTCCCAGAGGGGTTGTGGCACAAATGTGGAGCGTGCAGTGCTGTGTTGTATGGCACTGAACTTGAAAGGACCAGTCAGGTTTGTCCAAAGTGTGGGCATCATATGCGACTGAGCGCCCGTGAGCGCTTTCGGACATTATTTGACGAGGCTGAGTTCACTGAACTGGCAACGAGTCTGCAATCCACTGATCCGTTAAGGTTTAAGGATTCTAAAAGGTATAAGGAAAGGCTTAGCGATGCCCAGAAGGAGAGTCGGGAGTCCGAAGCAGTAATTTGCGCTCACGGCAGAGTTGCTGGGTCAGAACTGGTCGCGGTCGCATTCGAATTCAAGTACATGGGAGGATCGATGGGATCAGTGGTCGGCGAGCGATTCGTTAGAGCCGTCGATCATGCTCTGCAAACACAGACGCCTCTGGTTTGTTTTATTGCCAGTGGAGGTGCCCGAATGCAAGAGTCAATTTTGTCGTTGATGCAAATGGCAAAAACAACTGCTGCACTGAACAAGTTACACGAAGCTGGCTTGCCTTACATTTCAGTTCTTACAGACCCGACAATGGGTGGTGTGTCAGCTAGTATTGCCATGCTGGGTGACGTTATCATCGCCGAACCGAAAGCGCTGGTTGGGTTTGCAGGGGCTCGGGTGATTGAACAGACTGTTCGTGAGACTTTACCGGAAGGCTTCCAGCGTGCTGAGTTCCTGCTTGAGCACGGTGCCATTGATATGATCGTAACAAGAGATCAAATGTGTTCGGTTATCGCCGGCTTATTGAAAATATTAGCGCCTAGTTCCGGACGTAGCATAGAGGGGGAGCTGGTGTTTTAGTTCTAGAGAGTGTCTTTTCTCACTTTTATTCAGACTGAAATAGAAACCATCTTCAACAACTGAGTTGCCCGGGCCTTTATCACCTCTGTCGCTGGATCAGTGGCTCGAATATATTCAGTCAGTTCATTTTCGATCGATGGATCTTGCCCTGGATCGTGTACGACGTGTTCTTCATCGGATGAAGCTCCGACTGCCATGTAAAGTGATAACGTTTGCTGGTACGAATGGTAAGGGTTCAACAGTCAGATTTGTTGAGTCGATTTACGTGTCGGCAGGTTATAGAGTCGGTGCTTATACTTCTCCCCATCTAGTTGCCTATGGAGAAAGGATTCAGGTCAACCAATGCCTCGCTGGAGACGATGAGTTAGTGGCGGCGTTCAGTGCAGTGGATCAGGCCCGGCAAGGGATCCCATTGACATATTTTGAGTTTGGGACCTTAGCGGCGCTCTATATTTTTTCGAGCAACAAGCTAGATGTAGTTCTGCTAGAAGTCGGATTGGGAGGCCGACTAGACGCTGTTAATGCGATTACTTCTAACCTCAGTTGTATTACCCCCGTATCACTTGACCACGAGGCCTGGCTTGGACGCTCGTGTGAGCAGATAGGGTTTGAGAAAGCCGGCGTTCTTCGTTTCGGCGGTAAAGCGGTGCTCAATGATCATAACGTGCCAACTTCGATCGTCGATAGGGCAGTTCGGTTGAAATGTAAGATAAAAAGGATCGGTATAGATTACAGTTATACGGTATCGGACGGTCTCTTGGACTGGAACCCCGATCCGTCGCGATGGGGTGCGGCAAGGGCATATGCTGACCTGCAGGTCCCGGGGTCGGGAGACGATGCTGTTCTACACAACGCTGCAGGGGCGGTTGCAATCGTTGAGTCGATGAACGCAGATCTACTTGTCCATAAAAATGCAGTTCGCAAGGGTTTAGCAAACACAGAATTGTTTGGTCGCGTCCAGGTGTTGCAGGGTGGAATCGAACGACTATTTGATGTCGCTCACAACCCGGCTGCTATAGCCAATCTGGCCTCATTCATTGATAAGCGTCATCCTGTGAGGCGTAACCACGCTGTATTTTCCATGCTGAAAGACAAAGACCTGGCTGAAGTCGTGCGTCTTATGGGTTCTAGAATTGCCAGTTGGCACCTGACCCAACTGGATGCTTCTCGGGCAGCCCCACTACAGGACTTGGCTGATGTTGTGTCTGACCATTCGAATTCGGAAATAAAGACGTGGCCTAACCCTTTACATGCCTACAAAATGGCTATGCAGCTGGCCCGCCCCGGCGACAGGGTAGTTGTTTTCGGATCGTTTTATCTTGTGGGTGCTATACTCAAATCAGTTTTAGAAGACCCTCTTCAGGCGTGAATGCCACAGCCCAACGATTATTCGTTTGATTTAAAGCATCGACTTGTTGGCGCAACAGTTTTAATCGTCGCTGCGGTAATCGTTCTTCCCTTAGTCTTAACAGGTCAAAAACAAGGCCATCGCCATGTATTAATCGGCAACGGTGGCACGTCGGTACCAATTCAGAAGACGTTTATCTCGCGGATAGAGGTAGACAATCCTGATGTCTCTGCAGAGACCGTTAAAGACAAACCTGAACCAAGTAAAGAGACCGATTCACAAGAGTCTGCTAAGGATGTAAAAAATCAGGGAAATAACGATAATCGACCAGTGGCAGATACGGTTGGATCTCCTTCTGGCTGGGTAGTTCGCGTGGGCGTGTTCCAACTACCTGAAAATGCGAACAAAAGGCAGTCTCTGCTTGACGAAAATGGATTTAACGTCAACTTAGAAGAAACCAAACTGGATGGCAAGACAGCGATCAGGGTGTTTCTGGGACCGTTCTCAAGCGAGGAAGAGGCTGAACGCATGAAAGCACAAGCTGTCATGGTGACAAACGATAAAGCTTTTGTTGCGCGCTATCCGTAGATGCAGACCCGATTAAGAGTTAATCCACAAGGGAGGTATTGGTGTTGGGCTTGGTAAATCTCGATCAAATCATCTGGGTTGATGCTGTCGTAATTGCAGCCCTAGTCTTATCGTTTGGGTTCGGTATTGTCCGCGGGATTGTGCGTGAAGTCCTTTCCTTGAGTTCTTGGATTGTTTCAATATGGATAGCCTATCTGTATGGGGACAATCTAGCCATTATGATCGTGCCCTGGATTGAGTCTGAACGACTTAGTGGATTGATCGGTTACGTGCTGGTTTTTGTGGCAGTCCTTGTTCTGCTTTCGATGGTTGGGGCCCTGCTATTTAAGATTTTCCGGGTATCTGAACATTCTGGCACTGATCGGTTCTTGGGAGGATTGTTTGGTTGTCTACGGGGTGTCGTGATAGTTACAGTATTGTTATTTATGGCGGAGTGGACGCCAGCAACCGGCCAGGCGTGGTTCAGAGATTCCCAGATCGTGCCATACTTCGAGGCTCCGCTCACTTGGTTCAAATCCAAGGTAGTGGATCAGTTAAATTGAGACACCTTCCAGCAAGGTGGCGCAAAGAAGAACAGTAGTTGAACCAATAGGAAACAGGGTAACTAACCGTGTGTGGTGTGATAGGCATAGTCAGTCAATCGCCAGTCAATTACGCGATCTATGAGGCACTCACTGTGGTGCAGCATCGGGGTCAGGATGCTGCGGGCATGGTGACTTGTGACGATCTACGTGTCCATCTGCGTAAGGACGGCGGTTTGGTCAGGGATGTGTTTCAGTCCCGTCACATGGCACAGTTGGTCGGTAATGTTGGCATAGGCCATGTGCGATATCCAACCGCAGGTAGTGATTCTAAAGCTGAAGCACAACCGTTGTATGTGAATTCACCATATGGGATTGCGCTTGGCCACAACGGGAATTTGACTAACGCTGCCGAACTGAGTGAAGAGCTATTTCGGGAAGATCTGAGACAGTTGAACACCAACTCAGATTCCGAGGTCTTGTTGAACGTATTTGCACATGAACTTCGCGAGTCGATCGGTACTAGTCGACTTCAACTGGAGCCTGACGATATTTTTAGGGCAGTGGGCCGTGTGTATGAACGTTGTCATGGCGCCTACGCGGTGGTTGCCATGATAGTAGGGTATGGACTCGTTGCTTTTCGAGATGCCCATGGTATTCGCCCACTGATTCTCGGTGAGAAACCCGGTGTTGACCATAAATCTGTGCTGATAGCGTCAGAAAGCGTTGCTTTAGATGTTCTGGACTACAGCAGTCTCGGTGATGTCGGAGCAGGAGAAGCTGTTTTCGTGGACCTTAAAGGCAATATTCATAGGAAGTTATGTTCTAAACGGTCGAGCCTTTCGCCTTGCATATTCGAGTACGTGTACCTGGCTCGCCCGGATTCAATTATTGACGATGTTGCTGTCTACAAGAGTCGCTTGAGAATGGGTGAAAAACTCGGTCACCGGCTTTTGGAAATTTGGCCAGACCACGATATAGAAACGGTGATACCCGTGCCTGATACCAGTAGAACATGTGCTTTGCAGTTGGCAAATGTTATTGGCGTTAAGTACCGCGAGGGGTTTATAAAAAATCGTTACATTGGGCGGACATTTATCATGCCGGGTCAGGCTGAACGACGTCGATCTGTAAAGCAGAAACTTAATGCGATTGATCTCGAATTTCGAGGTAAGAATGTGTTGCTGGTTGATGACTCGATTGTCAGAGGGACGACCTCACACCAGATTATTCAGATGGCACGTGAAGCCGGAGCGCGGAATGTCTACTTTGCATCCGCTGCACCTCCGGTTAAGTACCCCAATGTATACGGTATTGATATGCCGGTGGCGGGAGAGTTGGTCGCAAATAATCGTACTACAGACGAGGTCTGTCAGCAGATAGGGGCAGATTGGCTGATCTATCAGCAACTGGAAGATCTAGTTGATGCAGTCCGAGAGGGGAATCCGTTGATAGAAACTTTTGATTCTTCCTGCTTCGATGGTAATTATGTCACTGGAGATGTGACATGGGATTACCTGGCCGCACTGGAAAAGCAGAGAAACGATGGGACAAGAAGCAGTAAACGAAATGAGCTCGATTCTACTGAGCCAAGCGTAATTCACTGAGTAAGGACAAGCTCCTCACGCTGATCGCCGTAGTAGAGCGTGATCAAATTATCTTTTAACACGGCCGCACTGGGTGCGTTTGCCCAATCACCGAGGACTACACGGTAAGCAGTATCCCTGTCGTTCAACTCAATCCTGTGTATGCCCGGGCGGTGTGTGTGTCCATGAATCATCACGCGGGCGCTGGTCTGATTGAATTCATCTACGACTGCAGACTGATTTACATCCATTATGTTCAGGGGTTTTGTCGACTTTCCATATTCACTGCGGTATCGGACAGTTTGGGCGAGCTTGTCTCGCTCCTGAATGGGTTTCCGCAGAAAGTTGAGCTGCCAGTCTTGAGTTCGGACCGCTTTACGAAAAGCCTGATGCTCAATATCATCAGTGCAAAGACTGTCTCCATGGAGTAGCAGCGCTTTACAGCCTCGAGTCTCAAGTAAGAACGGTTCCTTGATTAAAGCACACCCGGTGCGTTTGCTGAACTCAGGGCCGAGTAGAAAATCTCGATTACCGTGAAGGACCGAGATCGTCATGCCGGTACTCGAAGTATCTTTCAGAATCCGCTCGTAATCAGATTGCCCAAGGTGCTCTGATGCGTCGTCACCCAGCCAGTACTCAAATAAGTCACCCAAAATAAACAACTGTTGAATTCCCAATACCGCTAAGTCACTGAGGTAGTCGCTAAAGCGATCTCCCAAGGCCGTTTGGTCCGGGGTCAGATGGAGGTCAGAGATAAAAGCGATACTCAATTCAGGAGTAATCCATTAAATATAATTTATGAAGCCACGATCAGTAGGCAGTCTCACCTGCATTGATGATTCCGTCAAATTTCGTTTGCCCGGACGGCACGTATTGGCTTTGCAAACTGTAGTCGGAGAGACTCTCTATTCTGTTGACTTGGAAATGAGTGCAGCGTATCCAAGTCCCAGATTGGGAAACTGCACTGGTTAAGCATGGAATCGTTTTGTGTTCGAGCGTCTATTAATGGCACAGAATCAATTTACAGAGACTTAAACATAAAGCTATACTTTAAGGTTTACGGGAAGTGACTTGAATAATAGCTCGAAGGTTTGTTTCGATAGGCAGCTAAAAGAGGTGAGCAAGTGATACTGAGTGGTGCGGAAATCGTCGTCCAGAGTCTCAAGGATGAGGGAGTTGAATTTGTGTTTGGCTATCCGGGTGGTGCAGCTTTGCACATCTACGACGCGTTCTACAAACAAGAAGATGTACAGCACATACTTGTTCGTCATGAGCAGGGTGCAACCCATGCGGCTGATGGATATGCCCGGGCGACTGGCAAGCCAGGTGTCGTACTGGTTACGTCAGGTCCGGGTGTGACTAACGCGGTAACCGGTATTGCAACAGCCCACATGGACTCCATTCCGATGGTTGTACTGACCGGCCAGGTTCCAACGGCGCTAATTGGAGATGATGCGTTTCAAGAGGTCGATACGGTTGGAATTACGCGCCCGTGTGTCAAACACAATTTCCTCGTCAGCAGAGTGGAAGACCTCGCGCAAGTGATAAAAAAAGCCTTTTTTATTGCGAATTCTGGAAGACCAGGGCCGGTGGTTGTGGATATTCCTAAGGACATTACTGCCCAAAGTACTGAATACAAGTATCCCACCAGTGTTGAGATGCGTTCCTATGCTCCAGTCTCGAGAGGTCATCCTAAACAGATTAGCCGAGCCGTTGATCTGTTGTTGGGTGCCGATAAACCCATAATTTATACCGGTGGCGGAATTATCCAAGGTGGTGCTGCCGATGAACTGACTCAATTGGTCAGGGAACTCGAATTTCCCTGCACTAACACCCTCATGGGCTTAGGAGGGTTTCCGTACAAGGATCCGCTCTTCCTCGGGATGCTGGGTATGCATGGCACCTATGAATCCAATATGGCAATGTATGACTGTGATGTCATGCTGGCGGTAGGAGCTCGATTCGACGACCGGGTAACCGGAGACCTGACCAAGTTTTCGCCTAATTCAACAATTATCCATGTGGATGTTGATCCATCTTCTATCGGAAAGAACGTCAGTGTGGAAGTGCCAATAGTGGGTGAAGCCGCGCCAGTGCTTCGTGAAATGCTGAGTATTGTAAAAGCTAGAAAGGCTGATGGGGTAGTGCCTGACATCGGACAGTGGTGGGACAGAATCGAGGAGTGGCGAGCATTCAAATCATTCGAATATGATCGAGAGTCTGCGAAGATAAAACCTCAATATGTAATTGAGACGTTACATAAGATCACCAACGGCAATGCTTTTGTTACTTCCGATGTGGGTCAACATCAGATGTGGGCTGCACAGCATTACGGATTTAACGCAAGCCGGCGTTGGATTAATTCTGGTGGACTCGGCACCATGGGGTTCGGCCTACCAGCTGCGATGGGCGTGCAACTGGCTCATCCCGATGAGCAGGTTGCCTGTATCACAGGTGAGGCGAGTATTATGATGTGCATCCAGGAACTGTCTACCTGTAAGCAATACAATTTGCCTGTGAAGGTGATCAATCTGAATAATCGCTATATGGGGATGGTGAGACAGTGGCAGGAGTTTTTTTACGATGGGCGTTACTCTCACTCTTACATGGACGCATTACCTGATTTTGTTGCTCTCGCCGAAAGTTTCGGTCATGTAGGAGTTCGGATTGAAAGTCCAGCTGATGTTGAAGGTGCGTTGGAAGAAGCTTTTGCCCAAGAGAACCGATTGGTGTTTATGGATTTTATAACGGACCAGTCTGAGAATGTCTATCCGATGATAGCTGCGGGCGGGGGGCACAACGAAATGCACCTTAAACCTTCCGAGGCGGATGATGTTCTGCTCGAACGGGAACTGGCCTAGCTGAATGAGAAGAATAATTTCCTTGCTGGTGGAAAATGAGGCTGGGGCGCTATCTAGAATAGCAGGCCTCTTTTCAGCTCGCGGTTACAACATCGAATCCTTGACTGTTGCACCCACTGAAGATGAAAGCCTTTCTAGAATGACCATAGTCACCCGGGGCTCTGATGCGATTATCGAACAAATTACTAAGCAGTTGAATAAGCTTATAGATGTCGTTCGATTGGTTGATCTAACCGAAGGTCGTCATATTGAGCGCGAGTTGATGCTGATAAAAGTTATCGCAGAACGTGAGGAACGCGAAGAAGTTAAGCGACTTGTCGATATATTTCGCGGTCGAATCATCGACGTGACTAATAGCACTTATACCATCGAGTTGACAGGTCCGGTTGGAAAACTCGATGCATTTATTGAAACGCTCCAGGGAGTGGAAGTGGTTGAAGCGGTCCGCTCGGGAGTATCCGGTATATCACGTGGAGATCGAGCGTTGCGCTAGTAGGTTTTACCACACATTCTGATCTCATCAAATTTACTGATTATTTATCCAGAATAAGGAGCACTCTTTTATGAAAGTCTTATATGACAACGACGCTGATCAAGGTGTTATCCAAGGGCGAAGGGTCGCAGTTATTGGCTATGGCTCTCAGGGACACGCACACGCCAATAATCTCCGTGATAGCGGTGTCGATGTTGTTGTTGGATTGCGAAAAGAATCTTCATCCTGGGGTAAAGCTGAAAATGCCGGACTATCCGTAGCTACGGTGCCTGATGCGGTAAGTGGGGCAGACGTTGTTATGATGCTGGTGCCTGATGAGTTACAAGCTGACCTATTTGAATCCGAAATTGCTGCCAATCTAAAGTCTGGAGCAGCACTCGCATTTGCCCACGGGTTTACTATTCATTTCGGGTTCATAGAACCAAGCAAAGAGGTGGATGTCATCATGATCGCGCCTAAAGGTCCAGGTCACCTAGTTCGATCGACTTATGTAGAGGGTGGTGGCGTACCGTGTCTGATAGCTATCGAGCAGGATGCGACGAACATTGCCAGAGATGTAGCGTTGTCATACGCTTGTGCGATCGGAGGTGGCCGCGCAGGCGTTATCGAAACGACATACAAGGAGGAGACAGAAACAGATCTGTTTGGTGAACAGACGGTACTTTGTGGCGGGATCACTTCTCTCATTCAGGCTGGATATGAGACGCTGGTCGACGCTGGTTATGCTCCAGAGATGGCGTACTTCGAATGCCTTCACGAAACGAAGCTGATAGTCGATCTGATTTATGAGGGTGGAATTGCAAACATGCGTTACTCAATATCGAACACGGCAGAATATGGCGACGTTACACGTGGGCCGCGAGTGGTCAATGATGAAACCAAAGCAGAGATGAAACGAATACTTTCCGAGATCCAGTCTGGCAAGTTTGCCAACGAGTGGATGGCTGAAAGCCGATCAGGGGGCGAACGATTCAAGCAGCTTAGAGCTGATGCTCAAACCCATCCGATAGAAGATGTTGGAGCACGATTAAGGTCAATGATGCCTTGGATTCAGAAGGGTAAGCTTGTTGACAAAGATGTAAATTAGAATAGGAGCATCATGTTCAGCGGCAGATGATTTTTTCTTGAAGGCCTAGTTAATTATGATCGCCCGAGAGGGGTGGACGCGTATAGCCATATTTGCGTTGTTGGCTTTTGGGGTGCAGGTTTTCGCAGGCACAATTTGGGCGCTACCGTTGTGGTTATTGCTACTGCTGGTGATACAGTTTTTCAGGGACCCTGATCGCGAAATACCTCAGCAGCCTGGAGCAATCGTCTCACCAGCTCATGGGCGCGTTGTTGCAATCGAAAATGTCGTAGACCCCTACGTAGAACGCCGCGCACTCAAGATTAGTATCTTTATGAACATATTTTCTGTTCATTCTAATCGAACTCCGGTAGATGGCGTTGTTGTTAAGAAGTGGTATGAAAAGGGTCAATTCTTGAATGCTTCACTGGATAAGGCGTCTGAATTAAATGAAAGATCCGCTGTGCATTTTCGTACCAAGGATGGCTGGGATGTCACCAGTGTTCAGATTGCTGGTTTAGTTGCCAGGCGTATCCTTTGTTATCTAAAAAACGGCCAGGAAGTAGAACGGGGCGAACGCTACGGTTTTATCCGATTTGGCTCACGTGTCGATCTATATCTACCTGAGGATACTTATGTGGTTGCGCAACTCGGTCGCTGGGTATTGTCTGGAACTGACATAATCGGTTTTTTGCCGGTCTCTGAGCGCTAGTTATGGCAACGGGGAAAAGAATCCACAAGCTCGAACGAGCCGATAGAGGTCGAAAGGGCATCTATATACTGCCGAACCTGTTTACGACCGCCAGTCTTTTTGCAGCGTTTTACGGGATCGTGCAAGCCACAAACGGCTTCTATGAACATGCTGCCATCGCCATAATCGTAGCCGCCGTGCTTGATAGCCTTGATGGTCGGGTCGCGCGGATGACAAACACGGTAAGTGATTTTGGCAAAGAGTACGATAGTCTTGTTGATCTTGTTGCGTTTGGACTTGCCCCGGCTCTGGTTCTCTATGAGTGGGGATTGAAGGATTTTGGGAAACTAGGGTGGTTGACTGCATTTATCTACGCGGCTACCACGGCTCTGAGACTCGCCCGTTTTAATACTCAAGACATCAAAGGCAACAAATATTTTCATGGGTTACCATGCCCGGCTGCGGCTGTGCTGATTGCGACTGCCCTTTGGGCAGTGGAGAGTTATGGTTTGACGGGTACGTGGACAGTTGTGACGGCGCTGCTGGCGATGATAGCGCTGTCTGCAGCAATGGTGAGCTCTTTCCACTATAGGAGCTTCAAAGATCTTGACTTGAAACATCGGGTGCCATTCATGACGCTTCTGGCCCTTGTGCTAGTCTTTGTGCTGATTTCGTTTGATCCACCTGTTGTGCTTTTGCTGCTGTCGGCTGGTTTTGCACTATCCGGTCCATTCTTCTGGTTATTTGGAAAGAAACCAGAATCCTACGATCTTGCCGATGAAAGCGACATTGAGATTGAGGATGAGGAAACAGAAATTCGAACAGTAGGCAGTGGGGTTGATAAATAATGATTCGTCGTTATACTGCCGATTAAATAAACAAGGTTACTTAAAGTGTACCCAAACACCTGTAGTTTTTGTCTTGCTAGCAAACCTCGAAGAGAGTTGTCATGCTCTTTTCGATTGGGTCTAGCGGTTTGCGATCTTCTGCTGCGCTGTTAAGCGCATCATACCCCCTCCAACTAAAACTTAACCAGACCAACTGTTCTACATCGTTGCAAAACGATGCTACGTACAGATAATTGCGGTGGGCCCCAGTCTGGTATTCAGCTAAATTAGCAGAAGCGAGGTGCACGATGACTAATAAATTAATTGTTTTTGATACAACGTTGAGAGATGGTGAGCAGAGTCCCGGCGCATCAATGACGGCGGATGAGAAAATGAGACTGGCTCGGCAACTAGAACGATTAAGAGTAGACGTTATAGAAGCCGGATTTCCAGCTGCCAGTCCCGGAGACTTTGAAGCGGTTCAACGAATCGCAGAGCAGGTGAGAGAAACCACGATTTGTGGTCTTGCCCGAGCAAATGCTCGTGATGTCGGCTTAGCCGCAGATGCAGTCAAGCCAGCTGAGTCTCCGAGAATACACACCTTTATTGCTACTTCTCCTATTCATATGCGGGAGAAGCTGAGAATGTCTCCTGACCAGGTATTGGAACAGGCGGTGTTGTCGGTCAAGCAAGCTAAAAATAGTACCGGAGATGTGGAGTTCTCACCTGAAGATGCGGGTCGTTCAGATGAGGATTTCTTGTGTCAAATACTTGAAGCAGTTATCGATGCTGGCGCGACGACGATTAACATACCAGACACTGTAGGTTATACGATGCCAAGCCAGTTTGGAGACTTGATAGAGAATCTGATGGAGCGGATACCGAATTCGGATAAAGCAATATTTTCAGTCCATTGTCACAACGATTTAGGGATGGCTGTCGCTAATTCGTTAGCCGCAGTAATGAAAGGCGCCCGCCAAGTTGAGTGCACTGTCAATGGACTCGGTGAGCGAGCAGGTAATGCCTCACTTGAAGAGATAGTGATGGCAGTCAGGACAAGACAGGACTTTTTCGACTGTGATACCAACGTAGACTCGACACAGATAGTTCCAACGAGTCGGCTAGTTTCGACAATTACCGGATTTTCTGTTCAACCCAATAAGGCGATTGTGGGTGCCAATGCTTTTGCGCATGAGGCCGGCATTCATCAAGATGGTGTTTTAAAAAGTCGAGAAACTTACGAAATAATGCGAGCGGAAGATGTCGGCTGGTCCGCCAACAAACTTGTGCTCGGTAAGCATTCGGGTCGTACAGCGTTTACAAAACGTCTTTCAGCTTTGGGGATAGAATTTGAATCTAAAACAGATCGAGATGAGGCTTTTGTAAGATTTAAGACGTTGGCTGATAAGAAACACGAGATATTTGATGAAGATCTTATAGCTTTGGTCAGTGAGAGTGATTCGGAACAGGTAAATGAAAAACTTCAATTGGTGTCGATGAGCACTTCTTCGATAACGGGCGAGATACCGAAAGCTGTCGTTACGCTACGAATTGATGGTACTGACAAAACGGGCTCAGCGACGGGCGACGGAGCTGTAGATGCCTCATACAAAGCTGTGGAAGCTATTGCTCCTTCAGAGAGTAAACTGCTCTTGTATTCTGTGAATAACATTACAACAGGTACAGATGCGCAAGGGGAGGTGAGTGTGCGTCTGGAAAAAGATGGCAGAATTGTCAATGGCAGTGGAGCAGATACCGATATTGTGATTGCCTCGGTAAAGGCTTACGTGAACGCGCTAAACAGGCTCAATCAGAGACAGTTTTCCGTCCATCCACAGTTGAGTGATACGGTATAGACGGTCCAACAGCTCTTGGCAATACACCATAGATCGCAGCACTTACGAGAGATCGGGATTGTCCGGTGGCAAAGGAGAGAGTCGAGCACATCATCGGCTAGGGCAAGTCGTGGCAGTATCGAACTGAAGGCACTATCGGATAAGGTTCAGCAGTGTCAGGCATGCAGCCTTCATCTGGGCCGACAGAACACGGTCTTCGGTCATGGCCCCATAGAAGCGGACTGGTTGTTTGTGGGCGAAGCTCCTGGTTCGGAAGAGGATAAACAAGGCTTACCGTTCGTGGGTCGTGCGGGCCAGTTGTTAAATTCAATATTGTTTAGCATCGGATTAGCGCGGGACGAGGTCTATATCACCAATGTGCTCAAGTGCAGGCCACCGGGTAACAGAGATCCGATGGGAGAAGAAGTGATTCAATGTGAACCCTACCTGCACGATCAGATCGACCACATCAAACCAGAGATTATCGTCGCAATGGGCCGCTTTGCAGCCCAAGCACTACTGAAGTCCACAGCATCGATAGCGGAATTGCGTGGCCAAAGACATGAATACTCAGATTTAAAGATTCCTTTGATAGTCACTTATCACCCGGCGTATCTACTCCGCTCACTGTTGGAGAAAAAAAAGGTGTGGAAAGATTTACAGTTCGCACAATCTCTGGTCGATGGATCTGAAAATTAACGGTCAGTATGACCTAGGGATAGTGCGGCCTATGGCCCATTCAAATATCACTCAAGTTGCGGAGATAGAACGAAAAATCACATTTCACCCATTGAGCCTGAACACATTCTCCGTATCTCTTAAACCAGGATATAAATATTGAATTATTGATTCCGATGATCCAGTCAACGCTCTTGCGACCGAGCAGAGGATGCATTCGTTATGGAATGGGTTCTAGAGCCTGCGGCCGTGATGATGAAGTGACCTTCACTGGTTATCGCTGTAGAGCGACTGACGGAGTCATGATGGGTAAACTCCCATTATTAGACAATCTGTTATGAGTTATCGGATTATTTAGGGTAGTAGTCTATGGACAACTGGTTTAATACCGAGCTTGGAAGCTGTTTTACAAACGAAGCATGTGCCCATGTACCTAGTTTAATTCCCTATGGGTATCATGGAGTGGCATTGCAGATCGGGGCGACAGAACAGGATTTGCTGGCCAATATCGATTGTGGGCAACGAATTTATGTTGCTCCGGGACGCGGTAAACTAAATGGAACCCAAGTTTGTTCTGACTGGGACGCGTTGCCTTTCGAACGTAGGTCTATGGATCTTGTTGTCCTGTTCCACGCGTTAGATTTCGGGAAAGACCCCGGCGGAGTATTACGAGAAGTCAGCGAAATCTTAGCACCCGAAGGGCATTTGGTTGTACTGGGGCTGAATCCCTTTGGGATCTGGGGTGTCTGCCGGTTGCTTAAATTTCATAAAAGCTCAATGCCGTGGACAGCAAACTACTTTCCACTGACGAGAGTTCAGGACTGGATAAACTTGTTGGGGTTTGTAACGGTAGGTGGGACAATGTATTTCTATCGGCCACCTATCAATAATGAATCTATATTGCGTCGGCTACAATTTATGGAGTTGGCCGGTCGACGATGGTGGCCGGCGCTTTCTGGCGCTTATATTCTTGTAGCTAAGAACAAAGCCCTTAACATTCATACAAAACATGTTAAGACCGTGTTAAAAGGTATCCGGCAACGACACCGACTCCAAACGTTAACTCGAAAATCCTGACTACGACGTTCAATTAGGAAAACCGGTAGAAAGCAATGACTGAGCGATGGGTAATTTATACAGATGGAGCCTGTCGTGGCAATCCGGGACCCGGAGGTTGGGGTGCGGTTCTGTATCAAGGCGAAGAGATGAATGAACTCAGTGGTGCTGTGTCAAATACGACTAACAATCGGATGGAATTGGTCGCTCCTGTAGAAGCACTTGATGTGCTTCCGGACTCCAGTCTTGTGTCACTCTATACCGACTCGCAGTACGTCAAGAATGGTATAACTGTGTGGATATCAAACTGGAAGCGAAACGGCTGGAAAACATCGAACGGCAAACAGGTAAAAAATCAGGATCTGTGGCAGGCCCTAGACCAATCGACCCGGCGCCATGTTGTCGAGTGGTATTGGGTAAAAGGCCATTCTGGCGATGCTGGAAACGAAAGAGCCGATGAGTTGGCCAATCAAGCGATTGAACAAATGTTTGCTTAGATGGCCTGAGATTGGGTAACTATAATAACGATATGAGACAAGTTATTTTAGATACTGAAACGACTGGGTTAGATTGGAAGCTAGGCCATCGCGTCATCGAGATAGGCTGTATCGAGGTATCAGATCGTCGGATTACAGAACATATTTTTCATAGTTACGTCAATCCGGACAGGCGAGTCGACCCGGAAGCTCAAGAAGTGCATGGACTCACCACAGAATTTCTGTTGGACAAGCCAAGATTCTCAGAAGTCCTAGAAGAATTTCTGTTGTTTATTGAAGGCTGTGAACTGGTCATCCACAATGCGTCATTTGATGTTGGGTTTTTAGACAATGAAATCAGATTAATTGATACAGCACGTCGGAAAATTGGGGATTATTGCCAGGTCGTAGACAGTTTGGCACTGGCGCGACAACTGCATCCCGGCCAGCGAAATAGTCTCGATGCTTTAGCCAAACGCTATCAGGTCGATACCAGTCAGAGAACCTATCATGGAGGCCTACTGGATGCGAGGATTTTGGCAGAGGTCTATCTCGCAATGACCGGTGGGCAGGCAGACCTCTCTTTTGATGTAAGTGACCCACAGAAGAAGTTCAGAGGGAGTAATCGGGATGTCGATCGGGATTCTGCACCAGACCCCAGTGACAGAACTGGCTTTTCAGACGACAAATCGATAGTCATTTCTGCCAGCGCAGATGAGATTTTAGAACATAAAAAATGGCTCGACAGACTAGGTGATAACTGTGTCTGGAAATCTGATTTGGAATCTTGATTGAAGCGTGTTGAGATCAAATTCGCACTGAACAATTCTTGATATTGTGGGCAGGTGAGCCTCAAATCCTTAGACGGTTATAGTTTCACGTAATAATTAGGGAGGAGAAGAAAATGGATGACAACCGAATATATCCGGTCGCTTTGCGCTATGCAGAAGAAGCCTACATTGATGAGGCCCGCTACCAGGAGATGTATCGCCGGTCAATCGAAAATCCCGAAGAATTTTGGTCGGAACAAGCGGAGAAATACCTGACTTATACCAAGAAATGGGATCAGGTAATGAGTTATGACTACGTCACTGGAGCAATTTCATGGTTTAGTGGTGCAAAACTCAATGCAACGGTTAATTGTATTGATCGTCATCTTGAGGCTCGAGGTGATCAGATTGCGATCATCTGGGAGGGCGATGATCCATCTGAACAGAAGCATATTTCCTACAAAGAGTTACATGAAAGTGTTTGCCGATTTGCCAATCTTTTGAAATCACGCGGAGTGGGAAAAGGGGACCGGGTATCTATCTACATGCCGATGATTCCTGAAGCTGCAGTCGCTATGCTGGGATGTGCTCGGATCGGGGCTGTCCACTCCGTGGTGTTTGGCGGCTTTTCTCCAGATTCGTTAAGAGATCGTATCCTGGACTCAGATTGCCGTGTTGTTGTAACAGCAGACGAGGGGCCCCGTGGGGGACGACCAGTCCCACTTAAAGCAAACGTTGAGACAGCGCTTGCAGAATGCCCAGATGTGCATACCACAATCGTTGTACGAAGGACGGGTGCTGAAGTCCCTGGTGACGCAAAACGAGATATCTGGTATCACGAAGGCATGGCAAGTGTATCGCCAGATTGTCAGCCTGAAGAGATGGATGCAGAGGACCCCCTGTTTATTCTCTATACGTCAGGTTCTACCGGAAAGCCTAAGGGCGTGTTACACACGACCGCGGGTTATCAACTCTATGCAGCGATGACTCACCAACTGGTATTTGATTATAAAGACGGTGAGGTCTATTGGTGCACGGCTGACGTAGGTTGGATCACAGGTCACTCATATATTGTTTATGGCCCTTTGGCTAACGGTGCAACTACGTTGATGTTTGAGGGAGTGCCAACCTATCCCGACGGGAGTCGCTTCTGGAATGTTGTGGATAAACATGCGGTCAACATTTTTTACACAGCACCAACGGCTATTCGGGCGCTGATGAGTCTAGGGGATGGTCCCGTGCTAAGTGCTGATCGTACTAGCCTTCGTATATTGGGTACTGTAGGTGAGCCGATCAACCCAGAAGCCTGGGAATGGTATTACCGAGTTGTGGGGGGGCAACAGTGCCCTATTGTAGACACATGGTGGCAGACAGAGACCGGCGGTATTCTAATCACACCGCTGGTTGGAGCGACGCCACTGAAGCCAGGGTCGGCTACCAGACCATTTTTTGGAATCCAGCCAGCGCTTCTGGATGATGAAGGGAATGAAGTTGATGGTGCGGGTGTGGGTAATTTGGTTATCAGGCGTTCATGGCCAGGGCAGATGCGAACCGTGTACGGTGACCACGAACGTTTCGTATCTACTTATTTTGCCAGGTACCCTGGATATTATATGACTGGAGATGGTGCCCGCAGAGATGAGGACGGTTATTACTGGATCACAGGTCGAGTTGATGATGTTATTAACGTTTCGGGTCATCGAATGGGAACCGCTGAGGTTGAAAGCGCTCTGGTATTGCATGACCTGGTCGCGGAGGCAGCTGTTGTTGGATATCCGCACGAGATCAAGGGACAGGGGATCTACGGTTATGTCACATTGATGGTGGGTAGTGATCCCAGTGACGAGCTTAAGAGAGATCTCGTTAATCTTGTGCGCAAAGAAATAGGCCCATTTGCAGCGCCCGATATAATCCAATGGGCACCCGGCTTGCCGAAAACCCGCTCGGGAAAAATTATGCGTCGAATTTTGAGAAAGATAGCCGCCAGTGAGATTGATGACTTGGGAGATACATCGACTCTGGCGGATCCTAGCGTCGTAGACGACTTGGTGGCTAACCGACCGAACCGCTAGCCTATCAGTTGTTCTCGAAGAGAAAGGCGGTTAAAATCCGCTACCCTTGATGACCTCCGATTAACTCCTTGCTTCACTGCGAAAAGTAGGAAGCTCGACCCATAGGGAGAAACTTATGCGCCATTACGAGATAGTATTTCTCGTCCATCCTGATCAAAGTGAGCAGGTTCCTGCAATGACCGAACGCTATAAGGGCTTTATAGAGAACGCGGGCGGTCAGTTACACAGACTGGAAGACTGGGGCAGGCGTCAATTAGCCTATCCTATTGAGAAGGTTCACAAAGCCCATTACGTGTTGATGAACGTGGAGTGTGATCAACCAACGCTCGATGGAATGAACGACTTGTTTAAATTCAACGATGCAGTTATCAGGAATCTGGTTATCAAAATGAAAACTGCAGTAACCGAACCATCATTCTTGGTGCAAAGTGGGGAAAGTAATAATGTTGTATCCGAACCTGAGGGGCTTAGTAATGAGCCCGTAGAAGCAGCGGCTGCCAATGAGAATTCGGGTGCTGATAAGGAAGGGGAGAGTGAGGCAGTGGATGAGCCGTCGTTGGAGGAATCAGCGTCAGTGGACAAAGATTCTATTACTTCTTCAGATTCTGAAGCTGAGGTACCGCAGACATGAGAAACAACCGCCGTCGTAAATTCTGTCGTTTTACTGCTTTGGGTGTAACCAAGATTGACTATAAAGACCTGGATACTCTTAAATCTTATATTAGTGAGACGGGAAAAATAATTCCCAGTAGAAATACGGGAACGAAACCGCGCTATCAACGCCAACTGGCGACTTCGGTTAAAAGAGCACGCTTCCTGGCTTTACTTCCGTATAGTGACCAGCATTAGTATCGTTTTAGACCCAGTGTTTTGGAGAAATTGAGAGATGGAAATCATACTGCTGGAAAATATACAAAACCTTGGAGAGTTAGGAGACGTTGTACGAGTGCGATCCGGTTATGCCCGTAATTATCTAGTGCCACAAGGCAAGGCGGCATGGGCGACTGATGATGCAAAGGCGCGGGTTGAAGAACGCCGCAAAGAGCTTGCAAAGCTAGATAGTGAAAGAATGGATGCGGCAAAGGCTAAGGTCGACTTATTGCCGGAATCTGTGACTGTTGCCCGTAGAGCTGGCGAAGAGGGTAGACTGTTTGGCTCTGTATCTGCGATAGATATTGCGGAATTATTACAAAACGCGGAATTGGCTATCCAGCGTTCTGAAATCGATATGCCTAATGGATCAATTAAAGAATTAGGAGAACACGAAATTCAGATAATACTTCACTCACAGGTTAGGCAATCGCTGAAGGTTGTGGTGACTGCTGAACAGGTAGAAGATAGCGAGGGCGTTCAGGAAGAAATAATATCCTGAGCTGCTTATGTTATTTGCCTCATGAGCCGGACAAAATGTCCGGCTTTTTCGTGTATTCTTGTCTGGTCAAATACTGTAACCGAATAGTGACAGCCGTCCACTGATTTGTTGTAAAGTTATCCGCATGTAATGCATTGAATTTTGAACGTTTCCAATGTCAGAGACCCAGGCAATAATCTCAACCCGACGCGACTACCCTGTACCGCCACAAGCGCTTGAAGCTGAGCAGTCGGTTCTGGGTTGCCTACTTTTGGATTCCAGGCGATGGGATGATGTGGTAGAAGTTGTTTTAGAAGAGGACTTCTACACCAAGGCGCATCGACAGATATTTGCGGCTATAAATGCGCTTCATGCTGCGGATCAACCGGTAGACGTCGTCACAACATCAGAGTGGTTAGGTAATTGCGGTATGCTCGATAAGGTCGGTGGCCTTCCTTATCTGGGAGAACTGGCTAAGAATACACCGGGGACGGTTAACGTCATAGCTTATGCTGCGATAGTCCGAGAAAGATCGGTATTACGACGTTTAATCAATGTTTCTACACAGATTTCAGAAAAAGCTTACAACCCTGAAGGTTCCAATGTAGAAGAATTATTAGGGTACGCGGAAAAGCTGGTGTTCGATATAGCTGAAGCCGACAAGCGCCAGAAGGGCGGATTCGTGCCGGTGCAGAATCTCCTGACAGAAGCACTGGATAGAATAGAGGAGCTTTATGAATCCGGACAATCCATTACAGGCGTACCGACGGGGTTCGGCGACCTGGATAACATGACATCAGGCCTTCAACCTTCCGATCTTGTGGTTATTGCTGGTCGACCATCGATGGGTAAAACCAGTCTTGCAATGAACATAGTTGAGAATGCCGCAATCGGGAGCAAACTACCTGTTGCGGTATTCAGCATGGAAATGCCTGGCCAGCAACTTGCCATGCGAATGCTTGCATCTTTGGGCAGAATTAATGCACATCACGTCAGGACAGGGAAACTCTCCAAGGACGACTGGCCTCGTCTGACCTCAGCTGTGGAATTGCTTGATACTGCTCCGATATTTGTTGATGATACTCCGGCACTTACGCCGGTTGAACTAAGGTCTCGCGTTCGCAGGCTATCACGGGATCATGGGCAACTCGGTATGATCGTAGTTGACTATCTACAGTTGATGCAGTCCGGTGACAACAGCGAAAATAGAGCCGTTGAAGTATCCAATATTACCAGGGCACTGAAGATTATCGCCAAGGAGATGTCTGCACCCGTGGTCGTGCTTTCACAGTTAAATCGGAGTCTGGAACAAAGACCTAACAAAAGGCCTGTAATGTCTGATCTTAGAGAATCTGGCGCGATAGAGCAGGATGCTGACGTTATATTTTTTATTTATAGAGATGAGATCTACAATGAAGATACTCAGGATCGTGGTACAGCCGAAATCATCATAGGAAAGCAAAGAAACGGCCCGACCGGGACCGTTCGCCTGACATTTTTGGGTGAGTACACTCGGTTTGAGAACTATGTTTCTGAATTTTCAGAGCCTTTGTATTAACCTGCGGGGAATCTTGTTAGACCTAAGTGCTGGATCGAAGCAAGAGCTAGATAGCCACCATAAATTGAATCTTTTCATTTGAGCCTATAGGGAAATATTGGAGTAATGCCAGCGAAAGGAAAGATTACTTATATCTGTAGCTCGTGTGGCGCCAAGCACCCGAAATGGACCGGCCAGTGTAATGACTGCGGAATATGGAATTCCTTGTCAGAAACAAAGATTGTCCATTCAGCCAAATCTATTCATGACGTTGACCAGGCAGACAGTGTTCCAATCGATCTATCCAGTATCCAAGTGGCACAGATTGCCCGAATGTCGACGGGTTCCAGCGAGTTCGATCGGGTCCTCGGCGGTGGGTTCGTAGAGGGAGCAGTAACGCTACTTGGAGGCGAACCAGGAATAGGAAAGAGCACTTTAGCCCTCCAATGTGCTGGCAGTCTTTCGGTTGCCGATTCGGTTCTTTACACCACGGGGGAAGAGTCTCTGCAACAACTTGCCCTAAGGGCAAGTCGTACAAAGATAGAGAGCTCAAACATCAAGATCATAGCAACTTCGGAACTCGAAACGGTTTTGCACGTTGCTAAGTCGACAGGTCCGAAGTTTGTAGTGATTGACTCGATTCAAACCTTGTTTTCCACAGAACAGGAATCTGCGCCAGGCAGTATCAGTCAAGTCCGAGCTTGTGCAGATCGGTTGGTGAGGTTTGCCAAGTCGACAAGTACCGCAATTCTTATGATAGGACATATAACAAAAGATGGTGTGCTTGCTGGCCCTAAATTGCTTGAGCATATAGTCGACACTGTCTTGTACTTTGAAGGAGATGCGGACAGTCGGTTACGACTGGTTAGGGCTTTCAAAAACAGATTCGGCGCCGTAAATGAGGTAGGCGTATTTGTAATGACTGATTCAGGCCTAAGGGGTGTAGAGAATCCATCATCCATGCTTCTATCTTCGGATAACACGGATAAACCTGGGAGTGTCGTCCTGGTCGCACAGGAGGGCACGCGACCGTTGTTGGTTGAGCTCCAAGCGTTGGTCGACGATACTGTGCTTGCAACGCCTCGCAGACTTTCCATAGGTCTTGACGGTGGCCGAATTAGCATGTTGCTGGCAGTGTTAAGCAGACATGCTGGTGTTACCCTGGGCAACAGGGATGTCTATGTTAACGTTGCGGGGGGCATAAAATTATCAGAAACAGCCACAGATGTTGCTATAGCTTTAGCGGTTTTGTCTAGTCATTTTAACAAACCGTTACCAGCCGGCACAGTATGTTTTGGCGAAATAGGATTGTCTGGTGAGGTCAGACCAGTTCAACGCGGCCAGGAGCGACTTAAGGAAGCAAAAAAACTCGGATTCAGAAAAGCCATAATTCCACAGGCAAACCAAGCGACTCATGGTCCAGAGAAACTAGAGGTTGTTCCAATAAAAAATGTCAGTGAGTTGTTGGAACTCCTGCATTGACTTAGATATCGCGTAGCAGCTCATTAATCCCGACTTTCGATCGCGTTTTCTCATCTACTCTCTTGACGATTACAGCACAATACAGGCTGTGTGATCCGTCTTTTGCTGGCATTGTTCCAGATACCACAACAGAACCTGTGGGGATTCTTCCATAGCTAACGTTACCATTTGCACGATCCAAAATCTTGGTGCTCTGGCCAATATATACGCCCATTGAGACTACGGAACCTTCTTCAACGATTACGCCTTCAACGATTTCGCTCCGAGCACCAATAAAGCAATTGTCTTCAATTATTGTAGGGGATGCTTGAAGAGGTTCAAGGACCCCGCCGATACCCACACCTCCCGACAGGTGGACGTTTCTCCCGATTTGCGCACAAGAGCCAACCGTTGCCCACGTATCAACCATTGTCCCCTCGCCTACGTAGGCTCCAATATTGACATAGCTCGGCATGAGAATAACATTGGGTGCGAGATAAGCTCCATGGCGAACCATAGCTGGCGGCACAACACGGTAGCCACCAGTTTGAAATTGACTATCGTCGTAGCTATCGAACTTGCCGGCAACCTTGTCATAGTACTTGGTGTCTCCAGATTCCAATACTCTATTTCTGCCAAGTATGAATGACAACAATACCGCTTTCTTGAGCCACTCATTGACCACCCATCCGGTAGCCGTTGGTTCAGCGACTCTGGCATCACCGTTATCTAGGAGTTCAAGTGCAGATTGAATTGCTTGGACTAATTCGACACTGGCTGAAGAACGAGTCAAGGACTCGCGATTCTCGTATGCCGCAACAATAATTTCTTTAATATTATTCATAATATGGGTTGTTTAAGGAAAATTAAGGCGCTAGGAAGGCAACGCGGCGCAAACGGTTTTTGCTATTTTCTTTCTTTCTTTCGGGTCGTTTATCGGTTGGCCGTCACGGTCCGTAATATAAAAAATATCTTCCACTCTTTCACCGAAGGTGCTGATTTTAGCGCTCACCAGATGTGTTTTACACTCAATAAATGCCCTCGCAACTTGATGGAGTAATCCAGGTCGGTCTTGGGCAGTTACCACCATAATGGTTTTAATTTGATCTTTTAGCTTGGGAAATGTCACTTTTGTGTCTATAGGGAAATGCAGCAGGGAGCGAGAAAGCCGAGTTCTCTGGGGGTCTTTTCCAGGCATTGGATCCATTATCTGCGCCCTTAAAGACTGTTTTGTAGAATTTAAGCCGCTTTTTGTCGGTTTGTTAGGACTAACATTCAACACAACAAATATCATCACAACTAGGCCAGAACAGGTACGGTGCACCCGAGCATCGACAATATTTAGATTTTCTCGATCAAAACCCGCAGTCACATTAGACAATAAAAGCTCCGAGTCAGGTGCACAGACAAACACCTCAGTAGTACCGGATTCACTATTATTTATCGTATCTACAAGTGGCAGGGATGCTACGGAGGCTGATGACAGAAGGCGCGTATGCCAGGCAATCGCTGCTGGTGAATTTCGAACAAAATACTCGTCTTCCATTACCGACCATACGCTTTCTGCCGTCTCTTGTTTGATTGAGGCATCCTTCAGATAAGTTAGCGACTCGCTTTTTAGGTCCTCTATTCTTTCTGATAGTAATATCGGGGATCCAACGTCGCGACGAAGGGCCTGTGTCGTTAGATTATATAGGTCACTTAGAAGCTTCGCCTTCCAGTCGTTCCATACATGAGGGCTGGTGCCCCGTATATCAGCAACCGTAAGCAGATAAAGATTGTCCAAGTGTTCCTGATCACCAACCAGGCGCGCAAAGTCATCTATTACACCAACATCTGAGGTATCTTCACGCTGAGCTATCCACGACATTGTGAGATGGTGACGGACCAGCCATGAAACAAAATGACAGTCATAGTCACTCATGCTGTGTTTTCTGCAAAATTGATAAACTTCGGATTCGCCGAGTTTGGAGTGATCGCCACCTTGTCCTTTTGAAATATCGTGAAACAGTGCAGCTATAAAAAGGCGATGTCGCTTGAAAATAGTGCGCATTAACTTACTCTCTGCCGGATACTCGGCATCGTGTTCGGACAACTCAAGTCGCCGGAGGTTTCTTACAACAAAGAGAAGATGTGCGTCGACTGTATAGACATGAAAAAGATCGTGTTGCATCTGGCCTATGATTCGACCGAATTGGGGTATGTAAGCGCCTAGGATACCGTATGCATTCATTTGTCGGAGTGCTCGTGTCTGTCCGAGAGGAGCTTTCAGAATTTCCATAAATAGACTTCTACATTTAAGGTCTTGGCGGAATCCAGCATCTATTCGGAAAAGGTTCTCACGAATTGACCGGATAGTATCTACGCCAATGCCTTTGAGATCCGGGTGCTGTTGTAAAAGTAAGAAAACTTCCAGGAGAGCAAAAGGCGATGTTTGAAATACATTGGAATTGCGTATTTCAATACGCTCATTCTTCATACAAAAACGCCGATTTAGGTTGGCAGGTTTGTTTTGTCGCCCCTTTGTTTTGGGCTGCGTAACTGCTTGGAGTTGCTGCAGTACAGTCGTGTTGAGTAGTCGAATTTCCCCCGCTGTTCGGTAATACCGTTTCATGAATTTTTCGACAGCTAGCGTTGTTGTGTCTTTATAACCAAATTGCTGGGCGATCTCGCGTTGGTAATCAAAAAGAAGTCGATCCTCAGCCCGATCTGATGCGAAGTGCAATGCATTGCGAATCTTCCACAGAAAATTCCTCCCTCTGATCAATTCCCGATATTCGTGCTCAGTTAGATAATTATAAGAAATAAGGTAACGGAGTCCCTGCTGACCAAGTACCCGATGAGCAACCCAGCCAATGGTCTGAAGATCTCTTAATCCACCCGGTCCTTCTTTGATTTGTGGCTCCAAGTTATAGGCAGTGTCATCGTAGCGTAGGTGGCGCGCTGACTGCTCTTCGATCTTGGCGTCTAGGTACTTTGCAGCTGGCCACATCAGGTCGATACCGGTTCGTAATTTTAGCTGACCCAGTAATTCAGCATTGCCAGCAAGCACCCTTGATTCCAACAAGTTGGTCATTACAGTCACATCACTACGTGACTGAGCGGTACAGTCTCGAAGTGTACGAACGCTATGACCGATCGTAAGTCCGACATCCCAGAGCGTTCGAATCAGCAATTCAGTGTTTTGTCGCTGCGCTTTAGTGGGTGCTTTTTGAAAGAGCACCAGTAAATCTATGTCCGATCCTGGATGAAGTTCAGACCTGCCATAGCCACCAACAGCAATGAGTGCGACGGATCGACTTTTTTCCGTCGAAGGTGCGTGATGTTCCCAGATAGCTTTGATAACCTGATCTACAAACCAGGCATGAGCAGCAACGATATCCTGTGAAGGAGCACCGCCAAGGTGGTAGTTTTTCAATACGCTGACACTATCACTCAACAGTGTTTTGACTAGGCTGACTCTATTGGAATCCCCCATCAACTTGTGTAGGGCTCGGGTGTCCAGGATACGGTTTCGTGACAACCACATTATTCAGATCGATTGAGGCGGCTAGCCTGTTAGTATCTCGTGGCCGTCTTCAGTAACTTCTATCGTATGTTCCCACTGTGCGCTTAGACTATGATCTCTGGTAACCACGGTCCAGCCATCCGGAAGTAGGCGAGTTTCTTTTTTTCCCGCATTGATCATTGGTTCGATTGTAAATGTCATTCCAGGGGAGAGTTCCAAGCCACTTCCAAACGTACCGTAGTGCAGTACCTGCGGGTCTTCATGAAATACACGCCCAATGCCATGACCACAGTATTCGCGTACAACTGAAAACCCGTTACCTTCAGCATACTGTTGGATCGCAGCACCGATGTCCCCGAGGCGTGTGCCAGGGCGTACAATACGAATAGCCGTTTCAAGACACTCACGAGTGATATTTATCAGGCGTTGAGCTCGAATTGAGACGTCGCCAATTGCAAACATTCTGCTGGCGTCCCCATGGTATCCATCTTTTATCACGGTGATATCGATGTTAATGATATCGCCAGTTTTAAGCTTTCTCTTCCCTGGAATGCCGTGGCAGACCACGTGATTCACACTGGTACAGATCGATTTGGGGAATCCTCTATAGTTTAATGGAGCTGGTATCGCGTCGAGGTCATCGATGATGTATCGGTGACAAATTTGATCCAGCTCATCCGTGGTGATGCCAGGCGCCACGTGAGGCGTTATCATATCGAGCACTTGTCTCGTAAGTTGACCGGCTACCCGCATCTTGGACAATTCAGCGGCAGTTTTTATCGTTACGGACATGGAACACAGAAAATTCGCTCATATCAGGGTAGCCTATCCTACACGAACATTTCGCCAGATGTGTCTTGAAGTACGGTTCCAAAGCCTATAACTGGACAGTATGTATAGTGAACAAACATCAAACACTGGCGATTTCCAGACTGTTCGGATAAAATCCCGCCCCCAAATCCTGGCAGGTAACGTTATCGATCGCCCGGGTGCTCATTTGTATAAAAACAGATGGGTTGGCGATAGAGGTGCCTGTCTAAACTTAACCCGAAGGAGATCATATGGCAGACATCAATATGCGTCAGATGTTAGAAGCTGGCGTTCATTTTGGTCATCAGACCCGCTATTGGTCACCAAAGATGGCACCCTACATCTTCGGTAGCCGTAACAAAATTCACATTATCAATTTGGAGACTACGTTACCTCTATTTCAAGAGGCGATGAACTTTCTTGGAAGCGTTACTGCTGCAAAAGGAAAGGTGTTGTTCGTTGGGACAAAACGCCAAGCGAGTAAACTGGTTCGGGAACACGCTGAACGATGCGGTTCCCCCTTTGTGGATCACCGCTGGCTCGGGGGCATGTTGACGAACTTTAAGACGGTCAAGAACTCTATAGCGAGGTTGATTGAGCTTGATGAATTGAATAATAGTGGTGCCATAGACCGACTAAGCAAAAAGGAAGCGCTCATTCTGGAGCGAGAGCGAAGTAAGCTAGACCGCAGTCTTTCTGGAATACGTGACATGACGGGTCTACCAGACTGTATATTTGTAATAGATGTTGACCACGAGAAAATTGCGGTTGCCGAGGCTAAGAAGTTGAAGATTCCGGTAGTTGGTATTGTCGACACAAACAGCTCACCAGATGGAATCGATTATCCTATTCCTGGTAATGATGATGCGATAAGAGCGGTGCGTCTTTATCTTTCTCATGCCGCTGATGCTGTTCTGGAAGCGAGAAGTATTTTGCCCGAGGTGATCCCTGGTGACGCTGATGACTATGTCGAAATTTCTGAAAATTTAGACGAAGCTAGCGTTGCCGAGGATGATCCGATTGACGTGCCAACTTCTCCTATTGTCTCGGAAGAAGTTGCCGTGGTGGCACCTGATCCAGTTGAAGAAGGTGCGCCGTTAAAGGAAAGTGGAAAAGGTAATGATGGGTAAACACAGTGAGCGGATGAGGACTATTACATGACTATATCAGCCGCCTTGGTCAAGGAACTTCGTGAACGCACCGGTGCAGGCATGATGGACTGCAAAAAAGCCCTCACTCAAACGGATGGGAACATTGACCAGGGTATCGAACTGTTGCGAACTTTGGGCGTTGCAAGTGCAGAAAAGAAGTCGGGACGTATTGCGGCTGAAGGGGTAATCGTCCAGCTTATTTCGGGTGACAATCTTTCGGGCGTGTTGGTTGAGGTAAATTGCGAAACCGACTTTGTGGCTAAAGATAACTCGTTTAAAGAGTATTCAACGGCAGTTGCCCAGTGTCTACTTGCAGGTGATCAAATCACAATGGAAGACTTGGAAGAATCCGAACTTCATCCAGGTATTTCCGTCATTCAAGCGCGTCAGGAGTTGATCTCCAAAATCGGTGAAAATATCTCTGTGCGTCGATTCGACAGACTGAGATCTCCCGATGGTCTGGTGGCTGGTTACCTCCACGGAGGAAGAATCGGTGTGTTGGTCTCCCTTGATAAGTGTGAGGCGGAGTTAGGCAAAGATATCGCAATGCATATTGCAGCCAGTCGACCAATTTGTGTCGCCGAGAATGATGTTCCTGAGGAAGTTATCGAAGCAGAGCGATCAATATTTACTGCACAGGCGAATGAGAGCGGCAAATCTGACGACATTGTTGCGCGCATGGTCGACGGCAAGTTGAAAAAGTTTATGAAGGAGAATACCTTGCTGGGACAGGCTTATGTGAAGGATCCAGATATAACAGTTGGTGATCTTATCGCGGGAGTTGACGCAAAGGTATGTGAGATGCTTCGATATGAGGTCGGTGAAGGATTGGCTAAAAGAGATGATGATTTCGTCGCTGAAGTGATGGCACAAGCTAGCCGTGGATAACATTATGTGCGACAACAAAATACAAGCGGCAGATATTGCCCGGTAACATTATAGAATTGATTCTGACCAGGAAGCCAGTTGGTTGTGATAACTCGTATTACTTCAATCAGATAAGCGCAACCAGCGTAATAACTATACAGCGCTAACAGGGATCATCGACTCAATGTCGATTTAGATGTGAGTTCCACGCTCATTCAGCCACATAAAACCTGCCGAATAAAGAGATTCGGTTCTAACTCGGTCATAACCGGGTTTTCTACGTTCGTAATCGAATTGTTACACCAACCGTGCGATGGTTACTGATTTAGTCATAATGTGCTGAATTGAATAGAATATTCTCGATATCGAAATGCAGCCTGCCATTGCACTAGGACAGTATTAAAATATCGACTCCTGCCACAAGTAGTTCGCAGATTACTAGGAACAGTAAGTGAGAAAGGGAGAGAAACGATGATCGATGAAATCATGGTGGACACCAAAATTCGCATGAAGAAAAGTATTGCTGCAGTCAAGGTTGAATTGGCAAAAATTCGTACTGGCCGAGCTACACCAGCTCTGCTCGATCATATTGTGGTGAGTTATTACGGCAACGACGTGCCGCTTAATCAGGCAGCAACAATCAGTGTGTCTGATGCTCGCACCCTGTCCGTGCAGGCTTGGGAAAAAAGCATGGTGCCAACAATTGAAAAGGCTATTCTGGAGTCGCAGCTGGGTCTAAATCCTGTTACAGCCGGCGAAGTTGTGCACATTCCGATTCCATCCTTAACTGAGGAAAGGCGCCGGGAGATGACTAAGCTGGTACGGATTGAGGGAGAAAATGGAAAGGTTGCCATTCGAAATATAAGGCGAGATGCGATAAGTCAGTCCCACGACTTGGCTAAAAATAAGGACATCAGTCAGGATGACGAGAAAAAAGGAGTAGAGCAGATACAATCGCTTACTGATCAGTACACCGCGGAAATTGATGGACTGGTCAAAGAGAAAGAAGTGGACATCATGGAGGTTTGATAAAACAAACGCCTGATTAGCTGTATTATCCTGCCAAACATCTAGTCATCAATAGTTGATCTTATGTCAGGCCAAGAACTGTGTGAGGTGCCATACCATGTCGCGATCGTTATGGATGGGAACGGTCGTTGGGCGCAAAGAAGGAAACAGCCTAGAATATTTGGTCACAAAAAAGGAGTAGAGGCACTACGTCGTATCATAGAATGCTGTGGAAAGCATGGTGTTTCTATACTAACTTTATTTGCTTTCAGTAGTGAAAACTGGCGTCGGCCACCAGCAGAAGTCAGCGGACTCCAACGGCTATTATTTTCTAGTCTTGTGGCTGAAGCAGATAGTCTGGTGAGTAATGGAGTCCGGCTTCGTGTTGTCGGTGATTTAGATCCATTTGGGCCCGATGTCGTAGACATGGTGCAGCGTACGGAGCACAGAACCGCAAATAATCATAAGCTAGAATTAGTCATAGCAGTGAATTATGGTGGTCGCTGGGATATTGTCTCTGCCTGTCGAAAGCTGGCTATTAAGGTGGCTGAAGGAAATCTTTCGTCAGATGCTATTGACGAAAGGAGTGTCGCTGAGGCGCTCAGTACATCGACACTACCCGATCCGGATTTATGCATCCGGACTGGGGGAGAATACCGAATTAGCAATTTTTTGCTCTGGCAACTCGCCTATACTGAATTGTATTTTTGTGAAGTCCTTTGGCCTGAATTCAGCGAAGATGATTTTGTTGAGGCCCTAAAATGGTACGCCACGCGGCAAAGAAGATTTGGCAAGACTCAAGAGTAGGTCAGCGCCTCCTGACTGATTGGTATTGAATTAGGGTGCCAACAAAAGGCGATCTGATTCTGAGGGCAGATTGTTTTGGATTGCCTGACAGCGCAAGACAGCGTTGCTGAGCCTATGGAATGAAAACACGGATAGCAACAGCAACAGTGCTGGCAGCATTCACAGTTGCAGTTATTCTTTGGCTGCCAAGCACTGTATTTATCGGATTTCTAGCAGCTGTCAGTGCATTAGCTGCGTGGGAATGGTGCCGACTGATCCCAAGTGGGTTGTCTCCGTTAGTGCGGGGTGGCTACTCTGTTGGGGTTGCTGCTCTTTTGCTTGGAAGTGCATTGTATGAACCTAGTTGGGTGCCGCTGACGATAGGCGCATCAATGGTTTGGCTTGTGCTAGGCATCAGTGTCTTGTTTCAGATATATCGCCAATCTAAAGTTCAGATTCATTCCAGCCTTCTCCTTGGCCTGATTCTGCTCGTGCCTGGCCCAGTTGCTTTGATTGCAATTCAGCAGAGTCTGGATCAGGGCCGATTTTTGGTCTTGATGAGCTGCGTCGTAGTCTGGGGTACGGATACTTTTGCTTATGCAGTTGGTAAACGATTTGGGCGCAGAAAATTGGCACCGAGCATCAGTCCTGGGAAAACACTGGAGGGAACCCTGGGTGGTATAGTGGGTGCTATTGGAACGGGGATTATCTTCTTTTTTGTCCTGATGGAAAATAATAAGGTTGGAGTCATTGGATTTGGATTGTGGTGCTTAATTACGACTTCGGTAGCTGTAATGGCAGTCATCGGTGATCTAGTAGAGAGTGCTGTCAAACGGTCAGCAAATCAGAAAGACAGTGGCACACTGGTGCCTGGCCATGGTGGGGTACTTGACCGGGTTGATAGTCTGTTATGTGCGGCGCCAATATTCGGCAGTTGGATCTTTTTGTGCGAATTAGGCGCAACAGTAGCGTCGTAGAGGAATGATCAAAAACGTCGCAATTCTGGGAGCAACTGGCTCTATCGGTACCTCCGCGTTAGAGGTTATCGAAAAACATCCTGATCGATTTGCTATCTGGGGTTTGACGAGTCATACGCGTACAGAAAATTGCTGTGCACTGATTAAGAAATTCGAGCCGAAGATGGTTGCAGTCTCTTCGGAGATGATGGGTGGTGTGGGTCGCTTTCTGACAGATGGTTTTGGTTCAGTAGAGTTACTAGAAGGTGATCAGGGTATCAACACGATAGCCTCTGCCGAAGAGGTTGATATAGTTATAGCTGGAATTGCCGGTGCCGCGGGGTTCGCTTCGACGGTATCTGCAATCAGAGCAGGAAAGAAGGTCTTAATTGCGAACAAAGAGCCACTGGTCATGCTCGGTGGATTACTGCGAAAGCTGGTTGCGGAGTCCGGTGCTCAGATCGTACCCATCGATAGCGAGCACAATGCAATTTTCCAGTGTCTGCCCAAAGCTGCCCAAGTAGATTGCATGAGTGGCGGAATAGAGAAAGGTCAGGGATTACTGCAGCACGGTATTCGAGGAATAATTCTGACAGCGTCTGGTGGCCCTTTTCTAAACACACCACCGGAAGAAATGTCAGATATTACACCTGACCAGGCTGCTGCCCATCCTAGATGGACCATGGGGCGCAAGATTTCGATTGATTCAGCGACGATGATGAACAAAGGCCTAGAGATGATAGAGGCCTGTGTCCTTTTTGGTGTTAATCCTCAGAACGTTGAAGTGGTCATTCATCCAGAAAGTATTGTTCATTCCCTTGTGGAATACCTGGATGGGTCGATAGTGGCTCAGTTAGCAAACCCTGATATGCGTGTGCCAATTGCTGCAGCTCTGGCTGATCCGGAGCGTATTGAATCGGGTGTCGAACGATTAGATCTTGTTCGGGCGGGACAACTTAATTTTCAAAACCCTGATGATAGGAAGTTTCCTTGTCTTGCGATGGCTCGCCAGGTTGCAGAGGCTGGAGGCTCAGCACCGATCGTTCTGAATGCCGCGAACGAAGTTGCCGTAAACGGATTCTGTGAGGGTAGGCTACGATTTACCGATATTCCTGATTTTATCCAATGTGCGCTTGACAATTTTTGCGATCTGACCGTTGATGATGTGGTCTCTATAACCCGGCTGGATCAATTGGTTCGTGAGACACTCCAAAACAGGTTAGACGCAGGCACCATTTCATTGCAGCAGATAGTCTCGGGATACTGATTATGGCGGCTGTTGAAAATGCGGGCTGGTTCCTGGTTGCAGTGTTTATCCTGGTTACATTTCATGAATTAGGACATTTTAGTGTTGCGCGTCTTCTAGGTGTAGGCGTATCGAAATTTTCAGTCGGTTTCGGTAAGACACTGTATTCGTATCGGTCTCGGCGTTCCGGTACTGAATATGTGCTCGGCGTATTACCTTTCGGCGGGTATGTAAAATTTATCGATGAACGAGAGGATCATGTGGATCCTCGAGACTTGCCTAATGCATTTAACCGCCAAAAGCTGTGGGTCAGGGCGGCTATTGTAATTGCTGGTCCGGGTGCTAATTTTATATTAGCAATATTTTTCTACTGGCTAGTGTTCGGGATTGGCGTTCCAGGTGTTGAGCCAGTAATCGGCTATGTTGAACCTGGAAGTTCAGCAGAAGCAGTTGGATTACAACGCGGTGATCGGATAGCTCGCGTTAACGGTCGGAAAGTTGGTAGTTGGGGTGAGCATCGTTACTATCTTTTGAACCAGGTTGAGGCTGGTAAAACGTTAACGTTCGCTATTGTGACACCTACCGGTCGGAACAAGACGGTTTCCATAGAATCCAGTAGATTGCAGTCGGGGCAGTTGAATCCGTTGGTTTTAGAGGAACAGATCGGGGTACTGCCACGATTAGCTCCCATTGTCGGGACCTTGATTGCAGGGGAAGTTGCAGATGCTTCAGGTATAAAAGTGAATGACCGATTTATGGTGGTTGACGGTATAACTATCAATGGGTGGCGGGATGTGGTCAAAACTATATCGTCCAGACCGGAACAGGCGACTCGGGTATCTGTGCTCAGAAATGGATCACTAAAAACGATTGTCGTAGTTCCGAAAGCGATACATTCTTTGGATAGTGTCGTGGGTAGAATTGGTGTTGGGCCTGCCAATCATGTGGATGTGGTGGTTCGACTGGGTGCTGGCGAGGCTATAAATCGTGCTGTAGAGGCTACCTGGCTTCTGAGCAAATTGACCGTCGGGATGATTGTTCAGATGGTCCAAGGCAAAGAATCAACCAAGAATATTGGTGGACCCTTGTCGATCGCAAAATATGCAGGTGCATCGGCTCAGTACGGCCTCACTGCTTTTCTGACGTTTTTGGCCATCCTGAGCATTAGTCTCGGGATTTTGAATCTATTACCCATTCCGGTTTTGGACGGAGGGCACCTAGTCTATTTTATTATCGAGGCTATAAAAGGTGGGCCGGTTTCAGAAGCATTTATGTATAGGTCTCAGCAGCTAGGATTCGCGGTTCTTGCTGTATTGATCAGCTTTGCACTTTATAATGATGTGCTTAACATTTTCAAATTCTAGGAACAATGAAACTCGGCCGGTTATGTAGAGCACTTTGTGTGACTGCACTCGTTATCCTTAGTGGACCAGTGCAGGCGCTTGATCCCTTCGAGCTCGAAGATATTCGCGTCGAGGGGGCTCAAAGGATTGAGGTTGGCACGATCTTTAACTACCTCCCAGTCAAAGTCGGAGATCAGATAACCGACGAGACAGCTCGAGAATCAGTGCGTATTCTGTTTTCGACTGGATTTTTCAATGATGTTCAGCTTAAGCGGGACGGGAATACGCTTATAGTTGTGGTTAGTGAGCGGCCCTCAATCGCTTCGATAGAGTATTTGGGGAACAAAGATATTCGAGATGAAGAGATTGAAGAGACTCTTCATTCAGTCGGATTCGTCGATGGTAAGGTCTTCAGCCAGCCAATACTCGACAAGCTATTGAAAATCCTGCGTGAAAGATATTTTTCTCGAGGCCGTTACTCCGCCACTATAGATGCGACCGTAACGCCATTAGATGCCAGTAGGGTGCGCATTCGACTCCAGATCGACGAAGGCCGCGTGGCCCGAATTGAGAAACTGAGGATTGTTGGTAACAATAAGTTCAGTGATCGGGAACTTTTCAAATTACTTGAGCTCCGACAAGATTCCTTACTGGGTTTTCTTTCATCAAAGAGAAACTACTCAATTGAAAAGCTGAGTGCCTCGCTGGAGGCGTTGACAAGTTTCTATTTGGATCGTGGATACATCAATTTTGAAATTGATTCTCATGATGTTGCGATCAGCCAGAACAAGCAAGATATATTCGTAACCATTTCGATAACCGAAGGTGAGCCTTACGCGTTTGGCAAAGTCGAGCTGGATGACACTCAACAGTATATAACTAAAGAAGATTTTAATGCGGTACGACCGCATTCTGGTGAACCGTTTTCTCGCCACCAGGTGTTGTTAGCAAGATCAGCACTGGAGTCAAAACTTACTAACATCGGATTCGCATTTTGCAGTGTGAATGCAGTGCCAGAATTAGACAACGAGCGTAAACTTGTTGACTTCACATTTGTTGTTGATCCTGGTCCTAAAGTTTACGTCAGACAGGTCAATGTCCGCGGAAATCAGTCCACGCGAGATGAGGTTATCCGTCGGGAAATGCGACAGATCGAGGGAGCTGTTTATTCCGCGAAAGATATTCGACGATCCCGTGAGCGAATTCAGCGCTTGGGGTACTTTGATGAGGTCAAGATAGAAACACCGGCCGTGCCGGGTACTCTTGATCAGGTCGATATTAATGTTACGGTCCAAGAACGATCAACCGGTAGCTTCATGTTCGGGGTCGGATATGCGGGCGCGGACGGCGTCTTACTACAGGCAGAGATTAATCGGGAAAATCTTTTCGGTTCTGGCCGAGAGTTAAAATTCAAGGTCAACCAATCCTCGATTGAGCAGGTATACGAAGTGGCCTATACGAACCCTTACTTCACAAAAGAAGGCATAAGTCTGGGCTATTTTGTCGAGTATGAAAATATTGATACGGCTGAGACGACCAGTGCAGACTATGAATCTAATAGTAGTCTATTCGGCGTACGGACAAAGATACCTGTATCGGAATTCAACTCTCTAGACTTAAGTCTTGGTTTTGAGCAACTTGAACTAGAGGGCACCACAACCACACCAACTGAATACAGTTTATTTATCACTGACCACCCCAGCAGTGAAAATCTAATTTTGTCGGGCGGTGTCACAAAGGATACCAGGGACAGCATATTTTTTCCCCAGAAAGGGTATCTACGACGGGCTCTGTTCGCGTTTACTGGTCCTGGCAGTGACCTAGAATATTATAAAGTGACCCTCCGTGGCCGGTGGTATAGGCCTTTAGGAGATAATCTGACTTTGAATATACGCGGTGTGGCTGGTTATGGAGATGGGTATGGTGATCTCGACGAGTTGCCGTTTTTCAGAAATTATTATGTCGGGGGAACTGGGACGGTACGGGGCTATAGCCCACGTTCTCTTGGCCCTCGGGCAAGCGACAGCTTGGATGACTCCTTGGGGGGAAGTAAAAGGATAAACGCTACAACAGAATTGTATTTCCCGGTGCCGGGGCTAGATGATTCTAAAAATCAGCGGCTTAGTTTTTTCATCGATGCGGGCCAGGTTTACGGTTCAAATCAGAGTATTGATCTAGCACAACTACGTTACTCGACCGGTATCACCTTCCATTGGTTTACCGCAGTCGGACCTATGTCGTTGTCGTATGCAATGCCGTTTAATGACGAGTCAACTGACGATATTAAAAAACTTCAGTTTACCCTAGGCAGCATGTACCGGTAGCGAGGACAAAGTTGATTCTAAGAACGATCAAAATTGCCACACTGAGTTTGCTGTTTGTCACTTCTGGCCAGTCGCTTTTGCAGAGCAGTCACGCGGATCAGCAACAACTCAAGATTGGGTTTGTTAACCCTGTTAAATTGCTCGAACTATCACCGCAGGGGGAAAAAGCTTTGCGGTTGTTAGAAGAGGAGTTCCGGCCGAGAGATCAAGAATTGATCGACCTTCGAGAAAAGGCTTTAGCACTGGAAGTGGATCTGGATAAGAATCGACTAGTCCTCCAGGCATCTGAAATCAAAAAAAAGCAAAGAGCTATCGATAGCATTAGACGGAAAGTAAAAAGAGATCAGCAAGAGGCTCGGGAAGACTACAACATTCGTAGAAACGAAGAACTCGCCAAGCTGCAGCGACTGGTTCGCGAAATGATCGTCACAATTGCGAATGAAGAGGGGTTCGATTTAATAGTTGAACAGGCTGTTTATGTCAATAATAGAATAGACTTGACTGAACGGGTATTACAGAGACTCCAAAAAGAATGACCCACTCGTTGTTACGCAACTTGAACTAACATAGATGTCAATTTATTCATTAACAGGCCGGTAATTTCATTTGACTGTACTAGATATTAACCAGATTCGGGAAATACTCCCCCACCGTTATCCGTTTCTGCTTATCGACAGAGTTACGCAGGTGGTTGATGGAAAAAGTTTAACGGCGGTTAAAAACGTAACGATAAACGAACCTATTTTTACAGGACATTTTGAGCATCGGCCAATTTTCCCCGGCGTTTTGATGATCGAATGTATCGCTCAAGCATCTGCATTATTGGCGAGTCTCATTCTAGATGCCACGGCAAACCGACAGCGTCTTTATCTTTTTGCAGGAGTCGACCGTGCCAGATTTAAGAAGATCGTTGAACCTGGTGATCAGATGTGTATAGATGTTGAGCTAAAGAATCATAAACAGCAAGTATGGCGTTGCGCTGGAACAATTACGGTAGATGGTGTTCTGGCATGTAGCGCTGAGATACTTTTTACCCACAAGGACTTGTCTTGATCGATCAGCGCGCATCAGTAGCGCAGGGAGCAACTATTGGCAAAAACGTTTCGATCGGTGCTTTTTCTATTATCGAGCAAGAAGTTGAGATTGGCGACGATACATGGATTGGTTCGCATGTTGTCATTCGGAATGGAACAAAAATCGGTTCCTGTAATAAAATCTATCAATTTTCGTCGATAGGAGAAGATCCACAGTTCGCAGCTTATAAAGGAGAGAAAACTTCGTTGATCGTAGGCAACGGGAATGTTATCCGGGAGTATGTGACGTTAAACCGTGGTTCACCAGCAGGAACTGGTGTAACGCAAATCGGCGATAACAATTTTTTGATGGCCTACGTGCATATTGCACATGATAGCCGGTTAGGCGACGGCATTACATTCGCTAATGGTGCAAGTCTTGCCGGGCATGTAGAGATAGGAGACTGTGCAATACTGGGTGGTTTCACACTGGTACACCAATTTTGTCGGGTTGGTGCTCATGCCATTACGGGCATAGGCACCGTTTGTCTTAAGGATACACCCCCATTCCTGATGGTGTCTGGGAACCCTGCAAAGCCCTACGGCATAAACAGCAAGGGACTGCGACGACGAGGTTTCGGCGAGGATGTCGTATCAGCGATTAAGTCTGGTTATCGCTGTCTTTATCGATCAAACAATGATTTACAGACAGCTATCGAGGAACTTCAGTCACTAGGTACAACGCAAAAAGAAGTAGAACAACTTGCGTCATTCGTCATGACTTCAGATCGAGGTATTGTTCGTTAGAGGGAACTAGAGGGAGCGGTAATAATGCATGTCGCTGTGGTGGCCGGTGAAACTTCTGGGGATCAACTAGGTAGCGGTGTCCTGGCTTCTCTACGTGGTTTGGTTGGAAATCTGAGGGTCACCGGGGTCGGTGGGAACGCCATGGCGACACAAGGCCTTGAGTCGCTGCATGCCATGGAAGATATCTCCTTGATGGGGCTCGACGGAGTCACAGAAAAGCTTTTAAGGGCCATTCGAATTCGTAGATCACTTTTCAATACGTTTTTAGATGACCCACCTGACGTATTCCTAGGTATTGATATACCCGATTTTAATATATCGCTAGAACAAAGATTGAAAGCTCACCGGATACCTACCGCGCATCTAGTAAGTCCCACGGTATGGGCATGGCGGTCGTACAGGATTCGGAAGATTAGAAGAGCCGTTGACCGAATGATGGTGTTGTTTCCTTTCGAGGAGACTTTTTATAGATCACAGGGAGTGTCGGCAAAGTTCGTTGGCCATCCTGCTGCAGATGAAATCGAACAGATCACTAGGAAGCAAGCGCGAGAAAAGTTCACTGGAGAAGGTGTACAAGTTGATCGTACAACTATCGCTCTCCTGCCGGGAAGCAGGCGATCGGAAATAGATAACCTGGGTAGACTGTTCCTTGAAACTGCAGAACGGATCACACAAGTCAACTCCGATATACAGTTTATTCTGCCAGTTGCGAGTACGTCTGTTGTTGAGCAGCTTCGAGATCTTGTGGATGAGTACAAAGGAGTCTCGAATGTTTTTTTGACTGAGCAGAATGCAAGGCTTGCTATTGCAGCTGCCGATGTGGGTCTCATCGCATCTGGCACCGCTGCGCTTGAAGCTGCGCTCCTGGCTAGGCCGATGGTCGTAGCCTATAAGGTCTCGCGGTTGTCATATCTGCTGGCAAGGTTGTTCGCTAAGGTGCGACATGTTTCGATGCCCAACCATCTTACTGAGCAGCCCATGGTCAAAGAATTTCTTCAAGGCAATGCCAACGTAGAAAATCTGAGCGGTGAGATTCAACGTCTATTAACTGACCGTCTTTATCGAGAACAAATTGAACACGCTTTTCAAGGTCTTACAGGGATGCTTCGCAACAATGCGAGCGATACGATCGCGAAAGAGTTGGTGTATATGACAGACTAGACGTGTGAGTGCTACAGATCTTAAGGGGGGTGTTGATGAAGTGGGAAGAGGCCCTTTAGCCGGTCCAGTTGTCGCGGCAGCGGTTGTATTCGAACAAGGAGTGCACCTGGAGGGGATACGGGACTCAAAGAGGGTTCCGGCGCGTCAAAGGCGGGAGTTATCTGATCTGATTCGCCGCAGGGCGGTTTCTTGGGCGATAGGCGCTGCGACTGTTGCTGAAGTGGATCAATACAATATCCATCAGGCGACATTGCTGGCCATGCGGCGAGCGGTTTATGGGTTGAATGTGGCTCCAACGTATTTGTATGTTGATGGTACTGTGTACCCAGACGTCCGTTGCCCGGGTAAAGCTGTGGTGCGAGCCGATCAAAGCATTCACGTGGTGGCAGCAGCATCAATACTGGCAAAGGTAGCAAGAGACAGTGTCATGGTAGCAATGAGTAAAGAATATCCCGGCTATGGCTTTGAGAGACATAAGGGGTATCCAACTTCCTTGCACCTGGATACGCTAGGTCGGTTGGGTCCCTGTGCGATTCATCGGACCAGTTACCGACCGGTAAGAACACTATTGGAAGGACAGGACTGACCGCGATTGCTTACTCGACCAATGATTAAGACAGCATTTCTTCACCTAGATGTGCACACCGAGTATTCACTTGGCGACAGTATTGTCCGGGTGAAGGAATTGGTTGAAACGGCGAAATCGATGTCGATGCCTGCAGTCGCGATGACGGACCTATCAAATCTATACGGGGGTATTAAATTTATCCGTGCTTGTATCGATCATGGTGTCAAGCCGTTGCTTGGGGTCGATGTTGAGGTTGTCGAAAACAATGGCATGCCACAAGGACGTCTTATTCTACTTTGCCGAAATAATGCCGGGTATCAACATGTTTGTGAGTTGCTGACGAATGCTTATACGCTTGATGCAGATTCTGCAACGGTGACAATCGAGTTTAGCGAATTAAGTAAAGGCTGCGGCGATCTTATAGCAATCTCGCCAAGTATAGACGGTGCCATTGGCAAACTGCTGTGCTCAGGAAAGTCAGATCAGGCACAAGTGATTGCCGATAGATTTTCTCAAATGTTTCCCGATGCTTTCTATCTGGAAATAACTAGGACGAACCGACGGGGCGAAGAAGAGTATGAATCGAAAGTCCTGCAACTAGCATCCGAGCGAAAAATACCACTCGTTGCGGGCAATGCTGTCCGTTTTTTGAATCGCGATGACTTTACCGGGCATGATATTCGCGTATGTATTGATGAAGGTAATGTACTGCAAGATCCCCGACGTGTAAGGCGCTATACCGACCAGCAGTATTTTAAAAGTCCGCTGGAAATGGCTGCCCTGTTTGATGATGTTCCATCTGCTCTTGAAAATACATTGGAAATTGCGAAGAGATGTAATGTCTTTCTCGAAATGGGCAAAACCTATATGCCGTTGTACCCATCTGTGAAGCACAAGTCAGAAGACGAAATGCTAAAGGAAGCTACCGAAACCGGTCTAAAGCACAGATTTGTGCAACATGAAATAAAAGATACGGACCACAGTCACTACACGAAGCGGTTGCATACTGAGCTAGAAACAATCATGCAGATGGGATTTTCTGGCTATTTTTTGATTGTTGCAGATTTCGTAAAATGGGCAAAAGAAAATGAGATTCCTGTTGGCCCAGGTCGGGGCTCTGGAGCTGGATCTTTAGCTGCTTACTCATTGGAGATAACAGCTCTCGACCCGATTCGTTATGGGCTTTTGTTTGAGCGCTTTCTCAACCCGGAACGGGTTTCCTTGCCAGATTTTGATATTGATTTTTGTATGTACGGGCGTGACAGGGTTATAGAGTATGTCAGCCAGAAATATGGTAGAGACCGCGTTGCTCAGATCATCACCTATAACACTCTGGCTGCCAGGGCTGTCGTTCGAGACGTCGGCCGTGTGATGAGTCAGCCATATGGGTTTTGCGATACCCTGGCGAAGATGATTCCTTTTGAGGTCGGTATGACTCTCGACAAGGCTCTGGGCCAGGATGAAGGTCTAAAGGAAAGATACCGTGAGGATCCTGATGTTACCCAGTTGATTGACAACGCAAAACTGCTCGAAGGGCTCCCGCGCAATGCTGGGAAACATGCGGGCGGTCTGGTTATTGCACCTGGCCCAATTACTCGATACACCCCTTTGTATCAGGAACCAGGAATGAGTCAGCCTGTAACTCAATTCGATAAGGACGACCTGGAGGCAATCGGGCTCGTAAAATTCGACTTTCTGGGGTTAAGAACCTTAACGGTCATTGACTGGACAGTAAAAAATATTAATCGTAAGCAATCAGCAGCAGGTCTTGAGCTAATCGATATCGAGCAACTTGCCCTGGGTGATTCAAAAGTCTATTCGCTTATCTGCACGGGTTATACAACCGGATTATTTCAGCTTGAATCCAGAGGCATGCAGGAGTTAATCCAAAGATTAAGGCCAGATCATTTTGACGAACTAATTGCCTTGGTGGCTTTGTTTAGGCCAGGACCGCTTCAATCCGGAATGGTTGACGACTTTATCAGCAGAAAACATGGTCATGAAGAAATTCGTTATCCCCATCCGACTCTCCTCGAGATCCTAAAGCCAACATACGGAGTGATTCTCTACCAAGAACAGGTAATGGAGATTGCTCGTGTTTTATCTGGTTACACACTTGGATCAGCCGACTTGCTACGACGGGCGATGGGAAAGAAAAAACCAGCAGAGATGCGTGAACAACGCCAGTCGTTTATTGACGGCGCTGCTGAGAGACAGGTTGATCGGGAGAATGCAGCATACATTTTTGACTTAATCGAAAAATTTGCAGGTTACGGATTCAATAAATCTCATTCAGCGGCTTACGCACTTCTGAGCTATCAGACGGCGTGGCTCAAGACACATTACCCATCGGAGTTTATGGCGGCTTGTATGTCTGCAGATATGGAGCATACGGACAAGCTTGTTGTGCTTGTTAGTGAAACAAAGCGGATGGGGATACGGTTACGTGCCCCGGATATAAACCAGTCCGGTTATGAGTTTAAAGTCGACGAGGATGAGTCTATTCGTTATGGACTTGGCGCCATTAAAGGCATCGGTGAGCGTGCAATCGACTCTTTGTTGCATGAGCGACACACTGATGGCGAATTCAATGATTTGCACTCGTTGTGCCGAAGAGTGGACCAACATCGTATTAACAAAAAGGTGTTCGAAGGATTGATTATGTCCGGGTCTTTGGATTGTCTGGGTTCGAGCAGAGCCACACATTGGGCAAAGCTGCCCCAGACCATCGAACTGGTTGATCAAATAACTGAAGATCAGTCTTCTGGACAAGATGACATGTTCGGCCTCGAGTCAAGTGCAGTGAACGGTGATCTGTCCGTATCGGTGCCAGATTGGTCCCCAAGGAAAGCACTAGAGAATGAAAGGCAAGCGTTGGGACTATATCTAAGCGGACATCCCATCGATCATGTGCATGATCAACTCGACGGCCTGATAACTGGAATGATCTCTGAGACTAACCCAACCCCAGAGAGAAGAATATACTTAGCTGGGCTGGGTTCTGCGCTACGCATTTTCAGCAATAAAAGAGGTGAAACTGCCGCGTTCTTTAGTTTGCACGATGGATCTGCCTACGCGGATGTCAGTGTATCAAGTGACCTTTTCCAACAGGTTAGAAACATTATTGAATCTTCAGAGATCCTGCTGGTCGAAGGTTTGTGCTCACTTGATGATCGCAGCGGACAATTGCGATTAAAAGCTGAGCAGATCAGAACTCTACGGCAGATTCGGGAAGCGTGCCTTAGCAGGGTGGCAGTGCTACTGGACATAAAGAGTAATATCGAGAGCCAGATAGTAGGATTGCAAGGCGTGCTTGATATTTGTCGACCAGGCCCAACTACCGTCTGTGTAGAGTACTGTAATGCAAAAGGGGATAGGGCCGTTATAGATTTAGGTTCTGACTGGACGGTTCAAGTGGATGAAGAAATGATAGAGCAACTGATTGCAATATTTGGGCCAGGATCACTCCGTTACACCTTCGATAAAAGCAGATTCAAAGACCGGTTGGACCAGATGTCATCTTGGGCCGCCTGAAACAGGGTTATAGCGTGGAAATTCAGATAAAATGAGCTGATCTGGTGTGAGGCTTAGGTAACTGTGTTGTGGATAATTTTCTGGAGTTTGAAAGACCGATCGAAGAACTTTCGGCAAAAATAGACGAGCTTGAAAGGGTTAGTCAGACCCAAAATATAGACCTCGGTAATGAGATCAGTAAGCTTGAAACCCGAAGACAGAAAGTTACCCAAGATATTTTTTCCTCACTTGATCCTTGGCAAGTAACTCAGCTTGCGCGTCACCCGATGCGCCCTTACACGCTTGACTACGTGGGTCTAACTTTTGATGGGTTCCAAGAACTACACGGTGACCGTATGTTTGCCGATGATAGATCGATTGTTGCGGGCATTGGAAAATTTGACCGATGGAACGTTGCACTAATAGGGCATCAAAAAGGTCGAGATACACGAGAGAAGTTGCGACGCAATTTCGGTATGCCTAAGCCGGAAGGTTACCGGAAGGCGCAGAGGGTTATGAAACTTGCAGAAAAGTTTAATCTCCCGATCGTAACCTTGATCGATACGCCAGGTGCTTATCCTGGCATTGATGCAGAGGAGAGAGGACAGAGTGAGGCAATAGCTCGTTCGTTGTCAGTAATGACTGGGTTAAGGGTGCCTGTTATTTCGGCAGTAATCGGTGAGGGGGGGTCCGGGGGGGCTCTAGCTATTGGGATTTGTGATCGTTTAATAATGATGGAGTATTCGACATATTCGGTGATTTCGCCGGAGGGCTGTGCCTCTATCTTGTGGAAAAATGCAGATAAAGCACCCGAGGCCGCAGCGGCTATGAAGATCACATCAGCTGATCTAAAGCGGTTAGGGCTAGTTGATGAGATTGTTCAGGAACCTTTAGGAGGAGCACACCGAAACTACGAACGTGCAGCTGCACATCTAAATGCCAGTTTGGTTCGGCACCTTGAGGAAGTTTCAAACATGACAACCCCGGAACTATTAGGCAAACGTTACGAACGGTTACAGTCATTTGGTGAATTCCAGAGTGCAAAGTAAGCACGACAAATAGCGTGTCTAAGTTTGATAGTGATGTAGAACGATTTGCAAAGCACAAAGACGCTCGTCGACTATTGGTAGCGTTAAGCGGCGGTGTAGATTCGCTTTCTCTACTGCATAAGTTGTGTGAATTACGTACACACTATGACCTCTCTATAGCTGCATTACATGTTGATCATCAGATTCAGACTGAATCTGAACATTGGATGAGACACTGTCAGGCTCAGTGTGACCACCTCAAGGTGCCTTTAAAAACTGTAAAACTGAATTTACAAGATTCCGGACGCGGACCAGAGGCAGCAGCAAGGCAAGCCCGCTACGATTGGTTTCAGTCTCAGATCAGCCCTGCCGATGTTTTGGTAATGGCACATCATATGGGGGATCAGGTTGAGACTGTCTTGTTGCGTTTATTTAGAGGATCAGGGTTGCTTGGGCTCGGGGCAATGCATGAGATCAGGCAATTTGGTTTGGGTTGGATTGCACGACCACTGCTGGGAGTGTCCAAAGAAGAGATCATAGCCTATGCTAAAAAAAACGATCTTCGATACATCGAAGATCCAAGTAACCTTGATACCCATATAGATAGGAACTTTGTACGACACGAGATACTGCCTCTAATTCGTTCGCGCTGGCCCAGTGTCGATCAAACAATATTCCGGAGTTCAGGTCACCTAAAAACGATACAGTCTAGCTTGGACAAGGGTGCCCAGGTGGATCTCAAAATGTTTCTTTGTCTTAGTACAGGTACTCTTTTGGGTGATTATGGATGCGTAAGAATTAGTGACCTAATCAGTCTCGATCAATCTCGGATTGTTGACGTATTACGCTACTGGATTCGGTGCGAAGGGTTGACGCTACCCAGCACTGGAAAAATGAATGAACTGATCCGCCAGGTTTTTGAGAAGGACTCTAGAGGTCGTGGAGGTATACGATGGAAAGAGGGTGAATTTCGTGCATATCGAGGATTTCTTTACCTACTGCCGGTGCAGCCCAAATTGTGTAGCCCAGCGACACAACGCTGGCGGGGGCTGGATACGGTGTGCATAAAGGAAGTAGAGGTCGCACTGTCGGTACGCCGTTGCACGGGCAGTGGAATCAAGCTTTCTTTCATTGAAGGCTCGCAATTTATTCTTGATTGGCAGCATAAAGATCGCGTTATTCATCCTTCTAGGTCTCGTCACAATCGAACCATTAAGAATCTTTTTCAAGAAAGCGGGGTACCGCCGTGGGAACGATGCAGGCTGCCTTATGTCTATTTGGGTGACGATTTGGTGTGTATACCGGGTTTGGCTGTGGAAAAAGCCTATGCCGCCTCGGGCACCGAAATTGGGCTGGAAATCTACATTTCCAGCACACGATCAGATCAACTAGATTGGGATTAATGTTTAACCGTTGTTCCCAGCGGTCATGTCTGGTAGTCTAGATGTCCGTCAGGTATGGCGGAGCACGCTCGTTCGAGTGTGCTGTTTTATCTCCGCCGATCCTTAAGCATTTGTACGTTGTTGTCCAGTATGCGAGCACATGACACCGTTCATGGCCGAGGAAATAATGACTAAATACGTTTTTGTGACCGGTGGTGTGGTGTCGTCGTTAGGAAAAGGCATTTCTTCGGCGTCTTTGGCTGCCCTGTTGGAGGCGCGCGCATTGAAGGTAACGCTGGTTAAGTTGGATCCTTATATCAACGTTGACCCCGGCACGATGAGTCCGTTTCAGCATGGAGAAGTGTTCGTTACCGATGACGGTGCGGAAACGGATTTAGATCTGGGCCATTATGAGCGATTTGTCCGTACGCGGATGACTCAGTTGAACAACTTTACTACTGGACAAATTTACGAGCGAGTAATTCGAAAGGAGCGACGCGGCGATTATCTGGGAGGAACTGTTCAAGTTATTCCACACATTACTAACGAGATCAAGGATTCGATAAAAGCAGCAGGCGAGGGATACGACGTTTGCATGGTTGAGATCGGCGGTACTGTTGGTGATATAGAATCCCAGCCTTTTTTGGAAGCAATTCGGCAGATGAGAATTGAGGAGGGCAGAAGTAATACTGCTTTTGTTCATTTAACACTTATTCCTGAATTGGCGTCAGCGGGTGAAATTAAGACCAAGCCTACTCAACACTCAGTAAAAGAGTTACGCAGCATTGGGATTCAACCCGATGTTCTTGTGTGTCGAGCACGCAAGCCAATTCCTGATGAATCCAGAATTAAAATATCTCTTTTTACGAATGTAGAGGAATTTGCGGTTATCTCAGGCGAAGATGTGGACAGCATCTATTCCATTCCACGGCGATACCACGAACAAGGTTTGGATCAGATTATCGTTGAGCATCTTCATCTATCGGGAGATTCTGCCGATTTGACCGAGTGGAATCGGGTTACAGAAGCGTTAGAGAATCCAGCTTCAGAGGTCGATATTGCAATGGTTGGTAAGTACGTCAGTCTCACCGAATCTTACAAATCGTTGTCAGAAGCACTTGTGCATGCCGGAATTGCGAATGACTGTAAGGTTAATGTCAACTATATAGATGCAGAAAATATTGAAAAGGAAGGCACGAGTGTATTGGAGCAGAGTGATGCGATTCTAGTTCCTGGTGGATTTGGAGTCAGAGGCGTCGAGGGAATGATCGAAACAGCTCGGTATGCACGTGAGCGAAACGTACCGTACCTGGGTATATGCCTTGGTCTTCAAATTGCTGTTATTGAATATGCCCGTAATGTTGTTGGTCTGTCAGATGCAAATAGCACTGAATTCGATAAAGAATGCAAGCATCCAGTGATTGCTCTGGTTACCGAGTGGACAAACCAAGCAGGTGAGACAGAAAGCAGGGACACCTATGCCGATCTTGGTGGTACGATGCGCCTGGGAGCACAGTACGCGAACCTGGAGAAAGGCAGTGCATGTTCAGACATATACCAACAACAAAAAATCTGGGAGCGTCATCGTCATCGATACGAGGTAAACAATCGATTCATAGATGTTTTGGAAAAAAATGGGCTTACATTTTCTGGCAAATCGATGGATGAGCTTGTTGAAATGATTGAATTATCTGAGCATCCATGGTTTATTGCTTGTCAATTCCATCCCGAATTTACTTCGACACCTCGGGACGGCCATCCATTATTTACCAGTTATATACAGGCGGCTATGACCGATTCCAAGGGTGAAACGAGCTTTAAGGAAGCTGCGACACTGTGAATTTGTTGGGTAGAGAAGTCGGGCGTAGTCATCCGTTCTTCTTGATAGCTGGTCCTTGCGTTATCGAATCGAGACAGGCTGTTCTGGAGGTCGCTACAGCATTGCGGGAAATCAGCGACCGACTTAACATTTTGCTGATTTTCAAGTCTTCATTCGATAAGGCAAACAGAACTGCAGGCGAGAGCTACCGCGGACCTGGGCTGGATGAAGGTCTTGAGATACTCAGCGACGTACGAAACAGCAGCGGTCTACCGTTGCTTACCGATGTGCATTCTGTCGATCAGGTGTCTGCTGTTGCTTCGGTTGTTGACATTCTTCAGACACCTGCATTCTTGTGCAGACAAACTGACCTCATCGAGGCAGTGGCGGCTTCAGGTAAGCCAGTTAATATCAAGAAAGGTCAATTCATGTCGCCCTACGAGATGAAGTCCGTGCTGTCTAAAGCTCGGATGGTCGGCGGTTCGGAGATTATGCTATGTGAGCGAGGTACGTCATTTGGTTATAACAATCTCGTCGTTGACATGCGATCTCTTGCAATCATGGCGAGTTTTGAATGCCCAGTCGTATTTGACGCAACACACTCCGTACAGCTTCCGGGTCAGGGTGGAGATAAATCGGGCGGTGAGAGAGAATTCGTGCCGATTCTGGCGCGTGCGGCCATTGCGGCTGGGGTGTCTGGTCTTTTTATGGAAGTACACCCAGATCCGGATAAGGCGTTGAGCGACGGCGCCAATTCATGGCCACTCAATCAGCTTGAATCACTGTTGATTGAGCTCATTGCATTGGATGGGATCGCGGTGAGATCACACGAGTTTTAGATTTTGCGCCGATTATTTGGTTGACTGGGGAGAAAATGCGGTGAGTGTGAGAATTGCCAGTGTTACAGGTCGTGAGGTTATCGATTCACGAGGTAACCCGACTATACAGGCAGTTGTCGTCTTATCCGACGGCTCAATTGGCAGTGCCGCAGTGCCTTCTGGTGCTTCAACCGGTAGCCTTGAGGCAGTAGAACTCAGGGATGGTGACCCATCAAGGTATTCTGGTCTTGGTGTTTTACGTGCGGTTGAAAATGTAAATACTGAAATCTCAGAATGCGTATTTAAACTAGACCCATTTGAGCAGTCAGCGATAGATAATGCACTGATTGATCTCGACGGCACAGCCAACAAATCACGCCTGGGCGCCAATGCCATCTTAGGCGTTTCGCTTGCGATAGCACGGGCCAGTGCATGCAGTACCAAACAGCCATTGTATGGCTACCTTCGGCAAATATTTGGTGGTGGAGACTGGGTTCTACCTGTGCCCCAAATGAATATTTTGAATGGAGGGGCTCATGCAGACAACCGTGTTGATTTCCAGGAGTTTATGATTCTACCGGTTGGTTCGACTAGTATTTCCGACGCGGTCAGGGTGGGTGCCGATGTATTTCACACGCTGAGAAGAATTCTTAAGCAAATGGGTCTGAACACTGGCGTGGGTGATGAGGGTGGATTCGCTCCGGAAATAGGTTCCAATGAACAGGCCATAGAGACTGTGCTCGAGGCTATAACCCAAGCGGGCTATACACCCGGGGTAGACGTTTGTCTCGGCTTGGACGTCGCGAGTTCAGAGTTTTTCTGTGATGGCCAATACTGTTTAGAAGGTGACGGCCAGACGTATACGTCTGGAGAGTTTGTCCAACTTATTATGGACTGGATAGAGCGCTATCCGATTTTGACTATTGAGGATGCGATGGCAGAAGATGACTGGGATGGATGGGAATTGATCACTCGAGCTGTTGGTAATCGTATCCAGTTAACAGGTGATGATTTGTTTGTAACCAATCCTAGAATATTTGAAAAAGGGATAGACCGTAAAATTGCAAATTCAATACTAATCAAGGTCAATCAGATTGGGACATTGTCTGAGACATTTGAAGCAATTCATATGGCTAAAGCAGCGAACTATGGTGTCACGATTTCACATCGATCAGGAGAAACTGAAGATACGACGATAGCTGACTTAGCGGTCGCCACGGGTGCTGGACAGATTAAAACAGGTTCTCTTTGTAGATCGGAACGTGTTTCGAAATACAACAGACTGATGATGATTGAAGAAGAACTGGGTTCGACAGCCTCATTTGCCGGGCTGAGCGGTTTTCCCCATTGTAAAACGAGTGGTTCGACATCGAAGCCTCCGACATCCAGCGGATAGAAATGTATGTCCCACAGAGTATTGCTCGGTGTACTGGTGTTGCTTTTTGTGCTTCTTCAATATGCTCTGTGGGCTGGGAAAAACAACGTGCTTGACCTGTTCATTTTGGATTCAACACTGAACGAGTTAACAGAGCAGAATGCGAAATTGCGAATGAGAAACGATCGGTTACACGCTGAGGTAATTGATATTAAAAGTCGATTGAGTGCGATAGAAGCACACGCACGATCTGAACTGGGCTTGATTAAGCCCGGTGAGACGTTTTTTCAAATTATCGAAAAATAGACAGTGAATCAGAGATTGACTTGAAGATAACAATCCCCACCTAGGTCATTGAAGCGGATAAGGCAGAGGCAGGGTGGTGATTTGCTTGCTAGGTTGAGCGCTATAACAGTAAATTGTTTCGGCTTCCAAGAAACCGTAAACACTCAACAGACACTCTGTTGTTACTCCCTCCATGACACTCGCGTTTACGATTACACCGGCCTTGCTATCTGTTGTGTCGAGTAAAGTAACAGACCCACCAACTCGGACTTCACACTCGTCTTGGAATCTTCCTCGCAATAAACGTTGCTTGACTCGACCGAGATACCGCAGACGCGCAACAATTTCCTGCCCTGGATAGCAACCCTTGCTGAAGCTGACACCAGATATCAAATCAAGATTGAGATTTTGTGGTGTAAAAAGGCCACTAGCTGATTCAGTGATGCTGGCAACGCCATGGCGAATCTGGAGCAGATTCCAATAATCGGAATCTAAGAGCGTAATATCCTCTTCAGATTCTTCAATTAACTGGATTGCATCAGAAACTGGGAGAACAATAAGCTGTGCGGGTTGAGTGGATTCCAAATCGCCATAACACTCTTTAGGCCACGCAGGTCCAGTTTTGCACCAGCTAAGTAGTGAGAAACGACCAGGTTCTGTAAATTTATTGTGGCACATCACCGCCAAATCAGGACGAGTACGGAAGGCCACGTCTGCACGCAAAACGAACATCTTCAGACGTTCAAGCAAAGATGTAACGATTGAATGGTGACACACCATGTAGATGGCACCATTCATTGTGAAGAGGCGAAACGTCGCTAGAACCCGTCCTTTGGGGTTGCAATAAGCCCCGAAAAGAAATTTATTGTCTTGTAAGTCATTGATATTACATGTGAATTGACTTTGCAAAAAAGACTCAACATCTTCCCCCTCGAAGCATATGACAGACTCTTGCGTACAGGGAATTACGTACTGATCGGGTATTTCTTGTTGAAAATGAGGAAATACCGTTCGTTGGCTTTCACCAATTTCCCCGCTTTTTGACTGGAGAAATGCCAACCAGGATCGATTCATTGGTGATGTATAGTTGTCGCGCGTCGTTGCTAATTCACTCATGAGTTTTAACGTTGTTTCCTCAGAGAGTGATTTGGTTTGCCTATAGATTCCAGTTTCGTAAGCAACTGATGAGTTCTCAAAGCGAATTACTCACCTAACGTTGACTACCGAACTTGTATTATAGCCACAAAGCGGAGAAAATTAATCTGTGGGCAAAGAAGGTAAAGATAAAAAAACAGTAGTCTCGTCGCCAGCATCGAGTAAGTACGGTAACGCGGTTGTCGATGCGGTTCCAAAGGTAAATCAGCCTGAGTCTAAATCTGTAAAACGAACTGTCGGCAACGGTCCAATAACATCTCATCCCGATCCAACTCGATTCGGTGATTGGGAACATGCCGGTCGTTGCATCGATTTTTAGCAGTCGATCAACTTACATCAAACTCGCGTACCGCCTGCAATCGAAGATGCCAATTAAGCAACGTCCTGTTTCGCCCCATATTCAGATTTACCGACCGCAGTTGCCATCGATGCTGTCGATTCTGCACCGGGCGACAGGCCTGTTTCTAGTGCTTGGATTGATTGTGATCTGCAGTTGGTTAGTCTGTGTTGCTCTTGGGGAGGAGTCTTTTCAGATGTTCAACTCAATTGGGTCAACGCTAGCCGGGAAGATATTGTCCTTGGGGTTGGTATTCAGTTTGGTCTATCACTGTTTTAACGGTATTCGCCATCTTGTTTGGGACTGTGGCTATGGATTCGAGTTAACAAGTGTCTATTTAAGCGGCGGAATAGTTTTTCTGTTGTCTATTGTTGTTACGCTGCTCATTGTTGTTCGAGCCTGGCTTTAGTAGTTTGAAATGAGAAATGGACGAAGGGCGTGGTAAACAATCTAGGATCAAAACATTGGAAATATCAGCGCTATTCTTCTTTGGTGTTAGCGCCAGTAATGCTTTGGTTTTTTGTCAGGATCATCTTTTACCCAGACTTGAGCTATGTTGAGGTGAAACAGTGGGTAATTCTTCCCTTATCTTCTCTACTTTTGGTCCCGACGATATGCGTGCTGTGGTTCCACGCAGCAATTGGAATTCAAGTTGTACTTGAAGATTACATATCCAGCGATCGTCTACAAAAACAACTCGTTAATCTGGTGAGGTGGATTGCAATTCTAATGGCGGCAAGTTCAGTATGTGCGATCATTTTTATGTGGACCCAATAATTAATTGAAGAAAGCATACACAATTATCGACCACACTTATGATGTAGTGGTGGTTGGAGCCGGCGGAGCCGGCCTCAGAGCCTGTCTTGGCTTGGCGCAGGGTGGTCTGAAAACAGCATGTTTAACCAAAGTTTTCCCGACTAGATCGCATACTGTAGCGGCCCAAGGTGGCATGAGCGCTGCATTAGGTAATATGGGAGAAGATGACTGGCGTTGGCACATGTACGATACGATCAAAGGTTCGGATTGGTTGGGTGATCAAGACTCGATCGCTTATATGTGTAAAGAAGCGCCCGCCGCGGTCATTGAGCTGGAGCGTTACGGAGTACCTTTTTCGCGAACTGAAGACGGCAAGATCTATCAGCGGGCGTTCGGTGGTATGACGACTAATTTCGGAGAAGGCCGAGCCCAGCGAACCTGTGCAGCGGCCGATAGAACAGGCCACGCGATACTACACACTCTCTATCAACAATCATTGCGGCACGAAGTTGAGTTCTTTATTGAATATGTAGCACTTGATTTAATCATGCGCGATGGTGCCTGTATCGGTGTTATTGGTTGGAATTTAGATGACGGCACTTTGCATCGATTTTCTGCCAAGAGTGTTGTCTTGGCGACTGGGGGTTATGGTCGCGCTTATTTCTCAGCAACATCAGCGCATACCTGTACGGGTGATGGCAACGCAATGGTACTGCGGGCTGGGTTGCCCCTTCAGGATATGGAGTTCGTGCAGTTTCACCCAACCGGTATTTATGGATCGGGCTGTCTGATAACAGAAGGCGCGCGAGGCGAAGGTGGTTATTTGACTAATTCTGACGGCGAACGATTTATGGAACGTTACGCGCCTAATGCGAAGGATCTCGCATCTCGTGATGTCGTTAGCCGGGCCATGACTAAAGAAATCCGATCCGGTAAGGGTATTGGGCAACATAAAGATCATTTACATCTTCATCTTGAGCAACTCGGACCAGACATTTTGGCTGAACGACTGCCAGGAATCTCGGAGACGGCGCAAGTATTTGCTGGGGTGGATGTTACACGGGAGCCGATCCCGGTGATACCAACGGTACACTACAACATGGGAGGTATACCAACCAATTTTTGGGGCGAGGTCATTACGCAGGGAACCGGAGGCAATGATAAAGTCGTTGGTGGTTTGTTTGCAATTGGTGAGGCGGCTTGTGTGTCTGTTCATGGTGCGAACCGACTGGGATCGAACTCTCTATTGGACCTTATAGTGTTTGGTAGAGCGGCCTCGGAAAGGTTGGTGGAAATCCTGGATCACCGGTCTTCGTGTCCAAAAGCAGGGGATAGTGATATTGAACAAGCGCTAAGCCGATTCGATCAAATTCGGCTTAGTCAGGGTAGCTATCCCACAGCTGTACTCCGACTGGCCATGCAAAAAGCAATGCAGGATAACTGTGCAGTATTTAGGACAGAAGAGGTATTGAAGGAAGGTATCGAAAAAATTCAGGTTATAAGAGATCAATTTATGGATGTCAGCATCACTGACAGATCTATGATCTGGAATACAGATCTGGTTGAGACGCTCGAGCTTGAAAATCTCTTGATCCAATCGGTTGCGACAATCCATAGTGCCGATCGACGAGAGGAGAGTCGAGGAGCCCACGCTCGGGAAGATTATCCAAAACGAGACGATGAAAAATGGTTAAAACATACGCTTACCTGGGACAATGGCAGCCATGAACCCATGATAGCTTATCGACCTGTCACGCTTGAGACTGGAACCACCGAGGTAGAATCGGTTCCACCAACAGACAGGGTCTATTGAAGAGAACAGATTGTGGCAAATTTACGGTTACCAAAAGATTCTAGGGTAAGACCTGGCCGCACGCACGGGGGCGAGATAGGTGCGGAGAATCGAGAGTTTCAGATCTATCGTTGGGATCCCGATAAAAACGAGAATCCGCGTCTCGACGTTTTTCATGTTGATCTCAAAAACTGTGGCCCTATGGTGTTGGATGCAGTTATAAAAATAAAAAATGAAACAGATTCTACGCTCACTTTCAGGCGGTCCTGTCGGGAGGGGATCTGCGGATCGTGTGCAATGAATATTGATGGCGTAAACACTCTGGCATGTACAAAGCCGATTAAGGAAGTAAAAGGCAAGGTAAAAATATATCCTCTCCCCCACATGCCGGTTATTAAGGATCTTGTATCCGATCTGACTCATTTCTTTCAACAACTTGCTTCGGTGGAGCCGTGGCTCAAGACAAATGAATCGACAGGATTAACTGAGAGCACTCAGACTGTTGACGAAAGAAAACGCCTTGATGGTTCCTACGAGTGTATTCTTTGTGCTTGTTGTTCAACAAGTTGTCCGAGTTACTGGTGGAATAGTGAACGTTATTTAGGACCAGCAGCACTCCTGCAAGCATATCGTTGGATTGTTGACAGCCGTGATAGGGCAACCGAAGATCGGCTCGATCAACTAGATGACACCTTCAAATTGTATCGCTGTCACACAATTATGAACTGCACTAACGCGTGTCCGAAGGGCTTGAATCCAGCAAAGGCAATTGGGCAGATCAAAAAAATGATCGCGCGATCTCAATAAAGGAGTGAAGGCAGACAGAGCAAAGATATTGTGGCGATGTCGCCGGGGTATTCGGGAACTCGACTCGGTTTTAAAGCCCTTTGTTGAAGACTGCTACGACGAACTGTCACCTCTAGACAAAAATCTACTGCAGACGCTTCTTGGCCACCAAGACACTCAGATACTTGACTGGATTCTCGGACGGGAGATACCTGATAAAAAAGGCCTTCAAACGCTTCTCGACTCGATCATTCGGTATTCGAAAGAGTCGAGGGTAACCTAGTCGGTTTAGAAGTCTGGATCTAGCTAGAAAGCGTATTCTCGTGGTGGCGTGACCTGTTAGATCGGACCTTGCCAAAACTTCTATATCCGGATAACCAGTAGTGATAGAATCGCGCTCCGTTTTGAAACAGAAAATATTTATAGATGGTCAAGCTGGGACGACCGGTCTTAGAATCAGGCAATGGATTCAGGATCGTCGCGATATCGAACTCCTGACACTTGCTGATAGTGACCGCCGCTCCGCGACAGCACGGCAACAAGCGATATCCCTGGCCGATCTAACCATTCTCTGCCTGCCGGATGAGGCTGCTGCGGAAGCCGCCATCTGGGCAAATAATGCTGGTACTCGGGTTCTGGATGCCAGCACCTGCCACCGTGTTGCGGATGATTGGACGTATGGACTTCCTGAACTATGTGAAGAGCAACGCGCCAGGATAACTTCGGCTGATCGTGTGAGTAATCCAGGTTGCTATTCCTCGACATTTATTCTGCTGTTACGGCCGTTGATAGATGCCGGACTGATGCCAACAGATGCTCCGATATTTATTCATGCCCTGTCCGGTTATAGCGGTGGCGGTAAGTCAATGATTGAGCGCTGGGAAAATCCAGATAATGAGTTGGTGAACATCCCCTATGAAGCACCTTACGCATTGGAGCGGATCCACAAGCACATTCCTGAGATGCAGCGTTACACGGGCCTAACAGTCCAGCCTCAGTTCCTGCCAGCTGTGGGTTCATTTCACAGCGGCATGCGAGTCCAGGTGCCACTTCACGAGAGTATTTTTTGCAACAAGCCCGATGGCGAAGAGATCTGGTCACTACTTGATCAACGTTACGAAGGCGAGCGGTTTGTTCATGTCGCACCGTTTGCCGGTTTTGAGGCGACCAGTGAATTCGATCTGGACCCAACTCGGTTTAATGAGAGTAATCAACTTCAGATTCATGTCTACCCTAATCCCGCAGGGCATATTTTGCTGGTTGGCTTGCTGGATAATCTAGGTAAAGGTGCTTCCGGAGTAGCCGTACAGTGCCTCAATCTGATGTTGGGTCTGCCGGAGCATGCAGGGCTACCCGCCTAGCCTATACTGCTGCACAATAAAGCGTCCAATATAGCTTACGACTTAGTATGCGATTATCTAACTTTCCGGAAATCGGATACACCGGAAGGCTGTTACAGGTACTTTTCGCTTAGAGTCTTTAACAGGCGCTGTCTAGCCGTTAGAATACAAAAGCTTAAAGGCCGGACAAACTTTTCTTCCATCAGTTGTACATCTCCTATCTTACAGACTCGACTGAGAGCCCATGCTGCCCAGGAATCAAAAGAAGATTCGCAATTTCGCGATAATTGCTCACATAGATCATGGAAAATCAACCCTATCAGATCGATTGATTCAGATGTGTGGTGGCTTGACTGACCGAGAGATGTCAGAGCAGGTTCTTGATTCGATGGAACTCGAACGCGAACGGGGGATCACGATCAAATCTCAGAGTGTATCCTTGAAGTACAAATCGTGTAATGGGGAGCAGTATTCCCTCAATTTCATTGACACGCCGGGTCATGTGGATTTCGCTTATGAAGTTTCCAGATCATTAAGTGCGTGTGAAGGTGCTTTGCTCGTGGTTGATGCTTCCCAAGGTGTTGAGGCGCAGACACTTGCAAACTGTTATGCGGCAGTCGACTTAGGCTTAGAAGTGATCCCAGTGCTTAACAAAATAGACTTGCCTTCCGCAGAACCAGAGCGAGTTTTGCAAGAAATTGAAGAGCTTATCGGCCTGGACTGTTCGAACGCTCTGTCGATCAGCGCAAAAACCGGTGCTGGAGTCGAACAGGTCCTAGAGTCTATTGTTTCATCATTACCAGGTCCTAAAGGCGAGGAAAGAGATCCCTTAAAGGCACTTATCATAGATTCGTGGTTTGATAACTATCATGGCACTGTTTCATTGGTTAGGGTGGTAGACGGAAAAATCGCCAAACGCGGTAAAGTTAAGATGAGTTCTACTGGTGGAGTGCACCAGGTTGAGGAGGTGGGCATATTTACGCCGAAAAAGAACCCAGTTGGAGAACTAGTAGCGGGCGATGTCGGCTACATGATTGCCGGCATTAAGGATGTAAAAGCAGCGAAAGTCGGTGACACAATAATTGATGCCAAATCGGTAGGTACGACTGCTCTGCCTGGGTTCAAGGAAGAAAAGCCAACTGTTTTCGCGGGTCTGTATCCGGTGAATAATGCTGATTATGACAGTTTTCGTGTCGCACTTGAGAAGTTGAGCCTGAATGACGCATCGTTGAGACATGAACCAGAAGTGTCGCCTGCTTTGGGATTTGGTTTCCGGTGTGGGTTTTTGGGCTTACTTCACCTAGAGATTATTCAGGAACGCCTTGAACGTGAATATGAACTTGAGTTGATTACGACAGCGCCTACCGTCTTGTATCACGTTCTAACAACTGAACAAAAGTTGGTAAAGGTGGAAAATCCAGCCGACCTTCCGGACTCGGCAGTGATCAGCGAAATACGTGAGCCGTTTATTCGCGCAAGAATATTGTCGCCGCAAGATCAAGTCGGCTCGATCATTTCATTGTGCATCGACAAACGTGGGCTTCAGCAGAATATCAATTACCACGGGAGGCAGGTCTTGATCGAGTTTGATCTGCCGCTAGCTGAAGTGGTGTTGGATTTTCATGATCAGTTAAAATCAGTAAGTCGGGGATATGCGTCTTTAGATTATGAGCTGCTAGATCATCGGAAGGCCGATATGGTCAAGCTTGATATATTGATTAATGGGGATCGTATTGATCCTTTGTCTGTATTGGTTCATCGTGAGCAGGCAAAATATCGTGCACGAGATCTAGTCAGTCGAATGCGTAAACTTATTCCGAGACAAATGTTTGACGTGGCGATTCAGGCTTCCATTGGTTCGAGAGTAATTTCAAGGGAGACGGTCAAGGCGTTGCGGAAAAATGTTACAGCAAAATGCTATGGCGGCGACATTACGCGGAAACGCAAACTGTTGGAGAAACAAAAAGAGGGCAAGAAAAGGATGAAACAGATTGGCTCTGTGTCCATACCCCAGGAAGCATTTCTATCTGTTTTGCGAGTGGGTAGCTAGAATGGATTTTGCATTTGCTTTGTTCGGTGGATTGGTAATAACTGGCGGAGTTGTGCTTTGGGATCGCCTACAAAGATCAAAAGAGACTATAGGTGCGGACTCAAGAACGGCCGGAATCGTTATCGAGTATGCCCGTGCTTTTTTCCCCGTGATACTGGTTGTATTTGTCCTTAGATCATTTATTGTCGAGCCGTTCAGAATTCCCTCAGGATCAATGTTGCCGAGTCTCTATATTGGCGATTTTATTCTTGTATCAAAGTTTAGCTACGGTATAAGACTGCCTCTGATTAACCAGAAAGTCTTTTCGATCGGCACCCCTAAACGCGGAGAAGTACTGGTGTTCAGGTACCCACATGACGAGAAAACAAATTATATTAAGCGAGTTGTTGGATTGCCGGGCGATGTTGTTGATTATAAAAATAAGAGACTTCGTATTAATGGCAATGTAGTTGATCTTCAGAAGTCAAACCGAGAAGACAAAGAACAAGGCACACAATCGAATGAGCAGGTTAGGGTACACATCGAACGTCTTGGCGTGTCGTCGCATGGGATACTCCTCGACACCAGTCGGGGGTCGAGAGACTACACGAGAATAATTGTCCCGCCAGATAAATTTTTTGTTATGGGGGACAATCGGGACCACAGCAATGACAGTCGGTTCTGGGGTTTTGTGCCAGAAGAAAACATTGTAGGGCGGGCGTTCTTCGTCTGGTTCAGTTGGGATGGCAATAAAAATGATCATTTCTGGAATGATTACATTGGTGGTGGCGCCAACTGGCCGAGAATTGGAACTACCATAGACTAGGTTGAATTGTTTGTATATCGCCAGATTGATAATTAAAATCTACACATCAAAGTCCCTAGCCTAGTACATCAAGTCGAAAACCAATAAGTCAGGCTTAACTGTTTCTAAGGAAGTTATAAGACCGCCAGTTCTAGGTATGATCAGCAATCTGGATAAGCTTGAATCGATCGTTGGTTATCATTTTCTTGACTCAAGACTACTCGATCGCGCACTGACGCATCGAAGCTTCAGTGGGTACAACAATGAACGGCTGGAGTTCCTTGGAGATAGTGTGTTGGGGGTTATCGTGTCTACGATTCTCTATCGTCTTTACGCTGAAAGTGAAGAAGGTGAGTTGACTAGAATGCGCGCACAGGTTGTTAAAAAAGATACTCTTGCGCAGATAGCGCGTCGTCTCCAACTTGGAAACTACCTCAAACTCGGTGGCAGTGCATCGAAGGGGGGGGGAGCGGATAACGATTCTATACTGGCTGATGCGCTTGAATCTCTAATCGGGGCTGTTTATCTCGATGCGGGATTAGAGCAGGCTCAAATCTGTGTGGAGGAGATATTCGAGGAAGAGCTTAACGCTATTGACCCTAGGCTTACCGCAAAAGATCCCAAAACGGAGTTGCAAGAACTTCTCCAGGGTAAGGGAATGTTGCTACCCAAATATAAAGTAGAAAGCATATCGGGTTCTTCCCACGAACCAGGTTTTGTAGTTAGTTGTTATGTAGAAGAAGACCAACTGGTGCAAATTGGAACGGGCCCAAGCCGAAAGAGTGCAGAGCAAGCAGCAGCAAAAAATATATTGCTTATCCTTCGTTGAGACAAATGGGTACAGAAAGCTTTAGATTTGGCGTGGTAACTCTAGTCGGCAGACCGAATGTCGGCAAGTCAAGCATAATGAACGGGCTTATAGGCAACAAAGTCAGTATTACGTCGCGTAAACCTCAAACAACTCGGCATCGGATTCAGGGAATCTGTAGCACGGATGAATATCAGATCGTTTTTGTCGATACCCCGGGAATTCATGAATCAGCCGGTGTTGCGATGAATAAGATTCTAAACCGTACAGCTCGTTCTAGCCTTAACGAGGTGGATCTAATCTTGATGGTAGTGGATGCTAGAAGATGGACTTCAGGCGACACCCGAGTTCTGGTTGATGCTGGGGCAACTGAATCATCGGTTTGGTTGATCCTGAATAAAATAGATCTACTGGGCAGGCCTGACCTAGTGCTTCCAAGAATTGATCAGGTGCGTCGACGTTACGACTTTGGAGAGATCGTGCCCTTGTCTGCGAAAACGGGGGATAATCTCGACCACCTAATGACATTAGTGGCTGGAGTGATGCCCGAAGGTCCATCAGGTTATCCAACCCAACAAGTAACTGACTCGAGTGACGTATTCATTGCTGCAGAATTTATCAGAGAGCAGATATTCCGTCTTGTGGGGGATGAGATACCCTACGAGACAGCCGTGGATATCCGTAGCTTTAGTGAACGAAAAGATGGCTTGGTAAGTATTGAAGTGGATATATGGTGTGAGAATAAGCGCCAGCGATCTATTCTGATTGGTGACGATGGCGATCGGTTGAAGACAATTGGATCTAAAGCTCGAGAACAGATCCAGCGCTACTTGGGCAAGAAGGTCTATCTTGAACAGTGGATCAAAGTGAAAAAGGGTTGGGCTGACGATAAAAGAATGCTGGCTAAAGTGGGATACAGTAGGTGGGAGTGAGTGATGACGACATTCCCCAGACGATTCCAAAACCAGTCCGCTTTTCTACTTCAGCATCGACCTTACTCGGAAACGAGTCTGTTGGTTGATCTATTTACTGAAAAATCCGGTCGAATCACTGCAATCGCAAAAGGGGCCCGGCGACTTAAATCTAGTTATCGGGGGGTTTTGCTGCCATTTCAGCCATTATCCGTTCTGTTCACAGGTAAAGGCGATGTGAAAACATTGACGGGAGCTGAACCGGTCCGTTCGCGAATAATTCTGTCAAGAGATCATCTGATGTGCGGATTCTATCTGAACGAACTGATCCTAAAGATGCTTTACCGTTACGATCCTTATGAAACCCTTTATCCCGTGTACGAGCGTGCACTGGATGAACTATCGCGCAAGTCGGATGCTGAATTCACGTTGAGAAGATTCGAAAAATACTTACTTGAGCAGGTCGGATATGGCCTTCATCTGCAGCGCGACATGTCCACTGGGCTGCCGATTGATGAGCATGTTGTGTACCGCTATCTGCCCGAGGTAGGCCCGATCGTTAATAATAGTAGCCGGAGCGACGGCGTTCTGATTCACGGGGATGCATTAATCGCGCTTGACCAGGAAGAGGTGTTTACGGAACGTGTTAGGCGAGAACTCAAACAATTAAATCGAACAGTTCTCGCGACACACTTACAGGGAAAACCACTAAATAGTCGTCGCATGTTTGCTCAATTGTACCCTGGCAAAGATTCAGCCGAAACACAGGCGAAGCACGTCGAATTCTAACCCGTTCAGACAAGAGGAATAAGCCAGTGATTGACTTAGGTGTAAACATTGACCACGTCGCAACTTTGAGACAAGCACGCGGTACGTCTTATCCAGAACCAGCACAAGCGGTTGTGATCGCCGAACAGTCCGGAGCTGATCTGATTACACTGCATTTACGGGAGGACCGGCGTCACATAGTAGATAGAGATGTTTATCTGTTGAGACAAGTTATCCAGACGCGAATGAATCTGGAAATGGCGGGGACCTCAGAAATGGTCAAAATTGCCTCTGACGTGCAACCGGAGGATGTCTGTATCGTGCCCGAAAAGCGCGAAGAGTTGACTACCGAAGGCGGGCTCAACGTAATAGCCAACAGAATAGAACTAGAAGAACATATCATCTGTCTGAGGCAAGCTGGGATACGCGTCTCATTGTTTATCGATCCGGATCCCGAACAAATACACGCATCCTGTGAAGTTGGTGCTGAAGCAGTAGAGATCCACACCGGTGCTTACGCGGATGCTAGTCGCGGTAATTGCGACGAAGAACTCGAGCGGATAAAGGATGCTGTAGCTGTGGCGTCAAATTTGCCGCTTCGGGTAAATGGAGGCCATGGGTTGCATTATCATAACGTGAAGTCAGTCGCAGCAATCCCTGGTTTTGCCGAACTCAATATCGGTCACGCTATTATTGCACGGGCATTATTTTCGGGTCTTGGAGAAGCAGTCACAGAAATGAAAAGGCTGATCGATTCGGTATCTTCTTAAAAAGGAGCTACTTCTTTTTAGGTCCAAAACCTTGTGGTACATCCCCGAGATCGCCCTCACCGAAGAGAAATCCGACCATATGTTGTTCAATGTGGTCTAAACTTTCTGGATCAGCAGAAGACAGTTGGTTTTCATTGATGATTAGGACAAGTCGCTCAAGCCATTGTGTCCACCCCTCTTTTGAAACGCTCTCAACAATTCTTTGGCCGAGTTCGCCCGGGTAGGGCGGGGCATCGAGTGCCTCAGCTTCTCGTTCAAGAACAACGCATTGCACAGTTGCCATGGTAAAATAGAATTATATAATTGTGGTGGAAAGCTCTCATCATAACCAGTATGTGCCACAATCAGCAAACTAGACATGAGCTCAGATGTAGTTTGATGCACATACCAACCTCACAAGTCACAAGGACTATGCTATGAATGCAACATTATCTGAACAGTTGGCTGTCACTGCGCCTGCTCGAGCCAAAATCGTAGAACTGCTCAAAGAAGCCGACCAGTCAATAGATTCGGTCAGGATATTTGTATCTGGTGGTGGTTGTGGCGGTATGACATATGGCATGACTTTTTCTGAATCTGAAGAGAAAAGGGATAGTGTCCTAGACGATTCGGAAGGTTGCAAAGTTGTCGTGGATCCAATTGCACTTTGTTATCTGCAGGGGGCAGAAGTGGACTACGTCGACGATGGGGTTAACACCAGTTTTGTATTCAATAACGTTTTTAAAGCAGTCGGTGGCAGCGGTGCCTGTGGCGGTTGTGGTGGTGCACACTAGATAGGTTTCGAAACTCCACAGTGCTGTTCAGACAAGCGCACTGCTGGAGGAGTTCGTGAAGCGGGTAAAGCGAATCCTTCTCATTGCCCCTAATGGAAGTTATAGAACAGCTGCCTATATAAAAATAGCGAAGCAATTAGGATTTGATTGTATCGTCGGATCAACTGGGTACCATGCAGTTTCAGATGTGCCGGGTAGCACAATCATCAATCTGGATCATGGCAGTACCGATTTGGATTTGGAACGACTGCAGAAGCAACATAGCCGTACTCCATTTGACGGGGTTATCGCTACGGATGACTCTGTCGTAGAGATCGCAGCTGCATTAGCTAAGCGCTTACACCTGCCAGGAAATTCAGTCGAAGCCGTTCGTCGCACTTGTCGTAAAGATTTACTCAAAAATGCATTGCTTAACTCTTCTGTACTTTCGCCAAGTGGATTCGAAGTGCGACTGGATCAGCCCTTTGAATCTCAGATATCATTTTCCACTTATCCCTGCGTTGCCAAACCGCTGACATTATCAGCTAGTCGAGGAGTTATAAGAGCTGACAATCCTACCGAATTGAAGGCGGCACTGGCAAGAATCTGGAAGCTGATTCAGAAAGAAGGCGAAGACAAGTATCCTATTGCACTGGTAGAGCGGTTTATTCCAGGTAAGGAGATCGCTGTTGAAGGATTGCTTTTGAATGGTGTCCTAAGCACTTTAGCAATTTTTGACAAGCCGATACCTTTGAATGGTCCACATTTTGAGGAAACTATCTATGTAACACCGTCGGCATTGAGTGAGGCCGAACAACAAGAAGTGAAAACTGTGCTGTCCCATGCCTGCCAACAGCTAGAGTTGCGGCAGGGCCCGGTACACGCCGAATTTCGATTGAATGATCAAGGAATCTGGATTATCGATATCGCCAGTCGATCAATCGGTGGGCAGTGTAGCCTGCTAATAAAGGCCGGTACCGGCATTACACTCGAAGAGATGATTGTCCGGAATTCAGTTGGGGAAGATACTAAAAGTAAAGTGATTGAAAAGGCTGTCGGAGTGATGATGATACCGGTACCCGGAAATGGGGGAATTCTTAGAAGGATAGAAGGGCTCGGAAATGCAGTCGATGTGCCTGGTGTAACGGGGGTAGAGTTAGATGCCAGGCCGGGCCAGATTCTGACTCCCTGGCCAGAGGGTTGCGCCTACCCAGGATTTATTTTTGCGGAAGCAGAGTCAACAGACAAAGTTGTCAGATCATTGGAGCGGTCACATGCAGAACTGAAGTTTGTATATTCACCATCGTTGCCGGTACATGTGGTTGCACCAACATCCCCATCCCAACTGTTCAGAACTGATAGCGTGCGCCAATAGAGATCATGTTGGACTCACTGGTTAGCCGGCTACGCAGGAACTCAAGTTCTATATTGAAGGCGCCACGCTCGCCTAGACGCAGGCCAATGGCGCCGCGGTACTCTATGTCGACATTCTGACTATTGTGAAAGTAGTTCTGGAGACTATTTGTGTCTGCATACAACGGTCCGCCGACGAGTCCACGAAAATACAAGTTACCGCTAGATCTATAGGAAAGATATAGCCCAACGTCCTTAAGCGTAGCAAACTGCTGATAGGCATTAGAACCAAGTCCAGTGGCGAATTCTGTTCCAGTGGTCGTTCCGACGAGGAACGATAGAGCTGGGAAACGGCTTTGAATATGGAAAAAGGGTTGCTGACCGGTATCGCCAAGAAACTTATTGAAATTGATCGTGTGCGCGGTTTCGGTATAACCAGTCGGATATCCCCACGCACTTAATTGCAATGCCTGTAAACCGGTTTGCCCCAATGTGAGTCCAGGTGCCGACAGGCACAGGGCCCCTAGAATTAGTTGAATGAGTCGTTTATGCATAAATCAAGGGTTAACGTCTGTTTGTGGTCTAATTTTAGCACAGTGAATACCTGTCTAGTTAGAGAAATCACATCTAGTTATCACATCTAATCAATGACTTACGGCTACTATTCAAGATATATGCGATGTTGTCCCAAAGACTTGGCTGTAAGAGATTAAAACAAAATTTAGTGAATTAACTGGAATACGCTATAAGTCATCTATGGTGACACCCCTGCCATGTTGGAATACCACGGACTGTTTACGGGTAAACCGTGTAATACCTTCGGGGCCGTAACGAGAACCACCAAGACCAGAATTTTTGAAACTCATCTTTTCTGCCGACCCATGGGCACTACCGATCAGGTCGACGTCGTTGCAATAGATCCCACCGGCATCTAGGTTTAGAGCCACAGCTTCCGATTTGTCCAAGTCGCCAAAAATCGCCGCGCTAAGTCCATATTCTGAGTCATTGGCCAAATAGACGGCTTCTGAAGTTTCTTTAAATGTCATGATGGGGATGATGGGTGCGAATGTCTCTTTTTGCATTAATAACATCGAATGATCGACATCGGTGACGACTGTCGGTCGAAGCCAGCTACCGCCGTGTTGTTCGATGACCCCACCAGTCAAAAAGCTGGCCTTTTTTTCCCTGGCGTCATTCAGGTGCAGGTCTATAACCTGAATCTGTTTAGCGGAAATAATTGGACCAATTACACCCTTGGCAGGATCTTCTGTATTCAGCGAAATTTCTTCAGCCAAGGACGAAATTAGATGGATAAATTTCGAAGCTAACGCCTCATGTACGTATACTCTTTCGATCGAAAAACAGGCTTGGCCTGTGTTCACGGTCGCGCAATGCAAAATCGCTTGTGCCGCGCGTTCAATATCAGCACTTTCCAAAACGATAGCGGGATCTTTCCCGCCAAGTTCCAGAAACGCTGGCTTTAACTGGCTGGCTGCACGCGTTGCAACCTGTCGTCCTGTTTCGACGCTGCCCGTAAAATTGATGACATCCACAAGATCGATGAGATTGTTCCCAGTAGACGCTGTGCCTGGAACTACAGTTACTACGGCACCTAATTCGACTGTATCGCTCAGCACTTGGTTAACAACTTCGATAAAGCGGGGCGTGATTTCACTGGGTTTAATGATGACAGAGCAGCCAGCTAAAAGCGCCGGTACAGCGTCCAGAAAGGAGAGAATTAGAGGATAGTTCCAAGGCGAAATAACGCCAACGACAGGATATGGGACAAAGACCTGCAGATGAGAAATGTCGTTGCTTCCCGATTTCATACGTTTGGTTTGTAGGGTGTCGATCGCTTGGTTCACGCGACTGTGTGTAATCGCTTCGAGCGCATCAACTTCCATTAGCGACAGGCGCCAACGGCCGGTATCGACACAGAGAGCCTGTGCCAATTGATCTTTGTGCCGGGCAAGTCCATCGGCAAACTGCGTCAGAATCTCACCCCTGTCACTGACTTCTAAGGAAGTCCAATCGACCTGATTTTCGCGAAGTCGTGATATTTTGGATGCCAGTTCACTTTTTGTGAGCTCCTCGAATGCATAGTCAATGTCACCCGTATGGGGGTTTCTTACCGGTATTTGTGTCATAGCGAGGTGGGTATTGTCTGAAGCGAGAGTAATGTGGGTAATTTAAAAAGGCATCATGAGCCTTAGGATAACGCAGATTGTTGCAG
>NTKC01000008.1 GCA_002456995.1 Candidatus Thioglobus sp. MED-G25
GCCATCTTACCTTTGGAGCCAGGAAACGGGACAAGGACAATCCTATTTTGAGTATGGCAGAGAAATAATAAGAACCGATGCCAATAACAGTGCTTATTTTAAAAACTGGCTGGTTGCAGAGTCTCAATCTAAGTTTGTAGGCGCATTTTTTGGATTTTCTGTCGAGGATCCCTACCCAGAAATCGACCTTGATGCTGTACCAGAGTGTTTTCGACCCTGTATAGAACTTGAAAGAGTAGCTAGTGGATGTTGGCTACTTCAAGCAATAGCCATATTGCCGCAATATCGAGGGAAAGGATTAGCCCGACAACTTTTAGACAAAGCGGAAAGTGTAGCTAAGGATTCTGGTACGAATAGGATTGCTTTACAGGTTGAAGAGGTAAACGAGGTTGCTTTCAAAGCTTATCAGAGTAACGGGTATGTCGAAGTAGATCGTAGGCCATATGTCCATTTCCCCGGTTCCGAGGACACTGGCGACGTTGTCCTAATGTGGAAGGAATTGACCTAGCAACTAGAGTACTCATGTCATCAAAAAGGTTTACAGTTTTAGTGGGATGTTGGGAATGAAACACATCTACACATTCCTTTGTCTGCTTCTACTTAGTGGTGTTGGACAGGTGGATGCGTTTAGTGAAGCAGATTTGGAGAAACTGAAGTCAACCAACGAATGCAACAAGTGTGACTTTAGTGGAGCAAATCTAGGGGATGCACGTATGCGGGCTACAAATTTGGCGGAAGCAAATATGACCGGAGCAGATCTGACTGGAGCAGGTTTCTATAGGGCAAATCTGACTAATGCAGATCTGACTGGAGCAAATTTGTATAAGGCAAATCTGGAAAACGTAAATCTTACAGGTACAAATCTTACAGGGGCGAATCTAATAGATACCTTTATGGAGGACACCAATCTACAGGACGCGAATCTGACTGGGGCAAATCTGACCAAAGCCTATCTGGAAGCCACAGATCTGACGGGCGCGAACCTAACGATGGCCAATCTCACCGGCACAGTTTTGGAGGGCACCAACCTTGAAAACGCAGATCTCACAGATGCAGTCTTGACTGATGCAAAATTGATGTGGGTCAAAAACCTAAACAAAGCGATCCTGTGTAGGACCACAATGCCTGATGGGACAATAAATAACTCAGGTTGCTAGTCGGATGTTGGTAATGAAACACATCTACACATTCCCCTAATCACGCCTTTCTAAAACCATTCCCCACTATGTGGCCCAGTTGTCAATATGATCCAGTAGAACTGGATAACGGCTATTACTGCTCTTATAGCTGGCCAACCGAACCACAGAATCAGCCCAGTTATCACGGCCAGGATAATCCATACCGCAATCGTATATTACCGCCACCTAGGTGTACTCATACTGGCTGTACTCATACTATTTCTTTCGCTTCAATCGCTTTTGGAGCAACAACCATGCAGGTATAAGCGGTAGGCACCATAGCACTGCTGCAACAAAAGTTAAGTTGAATAGATGACTTACTGTTAAGGCCACCAGTAAATACACTAAGTTGTATAGGAGGTTTGACTTCCCGATTTTCCAACGATCAGTATCTTTTGTTGGCTCGTTACTCATACTCCTTACCACCCGTCAGTCCATGCATTGGTGTAGACCACCCATAGCAATCGGAATATACCTACTATGTCTTGCATGTAAGGCAACGCTAGCAACGCGATACCACTAACGATGACTAGAATATGCAGTTTAGTAATTGTCATATCTGACGTCCTTCGGTTGTCAGGCCAGTCATTCAGAACCGATGATACTGGATCAGTTCAGAACTGATGTCCTATCCACCCCCACCCTTACGCTCCCATAGCATCTTGCCCAACCACCAGCCCAACCACCATAAAGGAAACATCAGTAAGCACCATATACCTGCCACCAGAAAACGGATCTCATACACTTCAGTAACTATCATGGCCAGCACGAAGTAACATAAGACGGGTGCAACCCTTTCTTGCTTGATATCTACATGAAACAGTTTTCGTCTTGTAGGTTCGTTACTCATATCTACCGCGCCTTTCTAAAATCCACCATCTCTCCATTCATACGCCTTGTGGAAAACGCATCCAGAGCGAGGTAGCTACTAGTACATAGATCGATATGAACCCTGCAACTAAGTAAAGCAGGTCTGTAATTACAACGACCACTATTACCTTGCCCCAAGATGCGTTCTTCTTGGTGCGGTATCGCCTGACTAGGAAGTAGAGAATCAGAAACTCAAGGAACCAAGCAATGATTATTACAGGGCTGGACCAGTCAGGTGGATTTGCATAGCCAAACTCCAGAACCCTGAGTTTTTCCCAGAGTAAGGTTCTGAATATGAAACTGAGCAGATAGATAATCATTACTGACGCCCTCTGGTTGTCAGGCCAGCCATTCAGAACCGATGATACTGGATCAGTTCAGAATGTCTGACCGTTATCGGGTACATAGTCTAGATACTGTCTTGTGGTGCAAGCTATAACCTTAACCTAACCTCCCCATCAAATCCTCTGCTCTTAAATACGTATAGCGCTTGAGCATCTTTAAATCTTGGTGACCTGTAATCGATGCTACTTCCATGAGGTTGAGGCCTTTCTCAAAGAGTCTTGATGTCGCCTCATGACGTAAATCGTGCCAGCGGAAGTCAATCATTCCAATCTCTTCTCTTAGTTTCTGGAAATCTTTGAATAATCAGCTTCCAGTAATTTGAAATATTGGTTGCTCTTCCATATGAGCGGCCAGACAGATTAATTTGTATTTGTCCAGCATTTCGCCGACTGTGGTGCTGATCTTCGGGGAGTGTTCCCCCTTCTCAATCGCAATCTCGGTGGATTTTATCCAGCGCTTGGCGACCTCTCTGCTGGTAAAGGTCTTGGTTACAGGTGCATAACCTTTGCGTCTGACATTAGCCTGATAACGGCCTTGTCGCACTCTGATGCTTCCCATTTTCTTCTCCCAAGTGTGTGCACAATTGAGACAAGAGCGAAAAAACGCTGGGGATTAATGGATATTTGACTGACGGCATTGCCATGGAATGGCAGACCATTACGCTATCTAGAAATCACAACTGTCCCGCCTGTCAGGATCACCCCACTTACTTAGATTGATCTGATACTCGGTTACCCATATCTAACTTCGTGAATACCGAATAATGCAGTCATAGGTTATGACCCTTATTCGTTGTGGAGTATTTAAGACTTCGAGTAAGAGACCTTAAACGGATAACCATTCACTGCCAAATATCTTACAAATGGAATCGCGAGACTGCGCTCGACATAGAAATCGAATAATGCGGGCTGAGAGATTTTATGCATAACGATACGAAAAGAACCAAGGCGACATGTAGCCACACTGTTAATGGAAAAGCTGGGGTCGTCGACATCAAGGAAACAACAGGTCTTTATTAAATCGATCGCTGCTGTTCCAGATATGGAAAAACATTCATAGGCTGAGGATACATCAACCATAATAATACCATCTTCTCCCGATTGTTTATGATCATCCAAACCTTTTAGGACAGACGGAGTATTGGTATTGATCATTAAATATTCACTTCCTCCCCACGATATAGCGGTCCAGGAATTGTTTGAAACAGCTCGACCTCTTTCCGGGAGTACACCAAAACGATTCTGAATAGCGTTCTCGATTTTAGAATCCCAATGGATGCCTTTGGTCAATAGTTTAGAGAGAAATGGCTTATGCGCGATTTGAACGTTCGATTCGTTCTCTGCTACCAAGTCGCTGATCAAAATATTCTCAATGCCATGTCGCATTTTCACAATTTCATGCATTTTGACGTTTGCCATTAGGATCAAAAAATTGAGGTGAGACCACTTGCACTCCAACGCTATGGCCTGCGATCGGTGCTGAGGCTACAAGTTCCTCACCAATCCGACTCCGGCCATTTTCAAGTAGGGCCAGTGCGATATCGTGGCCTAAGGTTGGACTGTAGGTAAGGGAAGTTATCCAACCTTGTGAGCCTGCTAGGTTTGTTGGTTGGCTAGCGGATACTAAATGTGCACTATAAGGTAGACGCTCTCCAGTTTTGATAGGAACAATGCCTACTAGCTGACGGCGGCTCACATCTGACATGATGGGCAGTCGTAGCGCCTCTTTGCCGATAAACCATTTCTTAGTACTAACCATGCGACCTAGTCCAACATCGTATGGGTTAGTGCGCCCATCGGCTTCCCGCCCAACAACAAAGTGGCCTTTTTCTATTCGCAATACACCCATAGACTCAACACCATTGGGTGTTAATTGTTCTGGTTTTCCAGCCTCCATCAACGACAGCCACAAGGATTTTCCATAGTCAGTTGGAACATTAATTTCGTAGGAGATTTCACCGGAAAAACTAATTCGAAATATACGAGCAGGAATTCCTGCTACTTTGCCTGAGCGGACACCCATAAATGGAAAGTCATTATTAGATACGTCTAAACCCTCAACGACACGATTTAGGACTTTACGAGCATTCGGTCCAACTAGTGCTGCTGCAAACCACTGATCAGTGACTGGAACAATAGCAACCCTTAGCGAATTCCACCGGGTTTCAAGCAGTTGGGTCATCCATTCGAAGACACTATTTGTATTGCCCGTTGAAGTGTTCATCAGAAAATGGTGTTCGCCAAGCCGGCTTGTAACACCATCATCGTAGACCATGCCATCTTCACGCAGCATGACACCGTACCGACCTTTACCAATTGGCAGGCTAGAAAAATTGTTCATGTACACTTTTTCTAGGAAAGCCATACTATCTGGTCCCCAGATTTCAAATTTACCCAGTGTTGCAACATCACCTAGTCCAACATTATTTCGGACCATTGTGACCTCTCGATTTACCGCATCAACGTCGCTTTCTCCCGAGCATCGGTAGAATTGTGGTCGTAGCCATGCGCCCGCGTTTACCCATACAGCTCCAGCTTCCTCATGAAGTTGGTGAGCGGCAGTGCGTCGCATGGGATGAGTGAGATGTTCATCTAGTACGCCGGCAATAGCTGACATCGAAGTTGGTACTACTGGGGGGCGGAATCGAGTCGTCCCCACTTGCTGTACGGCCTCACCCCGGGCATTCGCAATAAGCTCGATTCCATTTACATTGCCTAGTTTCCCTTGATCGGTGCCCATTCCAAGTGTGGTATACCGCTTAACATGTTCAATTGAACGGTAACCTTCTCGTACAGCAAGGCTCATATCCGCAGCTGTGACATCATTTTGGAAGTCGACAAAAGCCTTGTTTGATTGAGAGTCCTGAATTAATGGCGTAATTGGATCGAAAGTCGCCAGAAGGTCGTCTCCAATTACTGTTGGTGACCAGGTTCGATCTGGCCGATAATTCTGATTAGAAGCTGCTAGCTGCCCAGCTTTGTAACCATTAACTAGAGAATCATAGAGTGTCTGATCTTCATTACATAATCCGACTGCTGTGAAATTATTTTCAGATAAGCCTGGTAAAAATGTGCCACGACCCTCGTTCCAAACTGCTTTTCCACCGGTATGCGCATATAAACTGATTGTAGGAGAAAATCCACCACTTATCGCCAGCAGATCACAGTCCAACCATTCTCGACGTTGACCCTCAATTGAACCTACGAGAGTGCCACTTATATTTTTTCGACCTCGTGTGTTGAATACTTTCGACTGCCAGCGTATTGGAATTCCTTTTGTTAAGTTTGCCCGCTCCCAAGGTCCCAAGCTTTCAGGCCGGCTGTCGATGATACTGACTACTTCAGCCTGAGTATTTGAAATGGCACTGGCAGTACGGTGTCCAATTGAATTGTTCGTAAAAATGATAATTTGTTTTCCAGCGAGTACACCATATCTGTTCAAGTACCCCGAAACTGCGGTTGCTAGCATGACTCCAGGCCGATCATTGTTGGGAAATATAAGAGGCCGTTCTAGCGCACCAGTAGCCATGATTGTGCTTTTCGATCGAACCTTCCAGAACCGAAAGCGAGGCGTTCGGTCACCGGTAAGATTGGGTGCATCACGTAGCGTTTCGATCATAGTCACGAAACCGTCTTCATATCGTCCTATGACTGTGGTGTTAGGGGCTACGGTGACATTGGGTAGCGAGGCAAGCTCATTTATCGTTTGTTTGGCCCATTCGTAGGCTTGAATACCGTCAATCGTGTGATTTTCGTCGAGCAAGCCAAGTCCAAACCATGGATTTTCATCCGCCAGAATAACTCTAGCCCCAGCCCGTCCAGCTGCTAGAGCGCTTGCAAGCCCAGCAGCCCCGCCGCCGGCAACTAACAAATCGCAATGTACGTGTATTTTCGTCGAAAAATCGCTATCTGGTTGCTCAGGGACTTTACCTAATCCGGCCATTCTTCGAATTACACGTTCATAAAAATGCCAGGCTCTTGATGGGCTCATAAATGTTTTGTAGTAGAACCCGGCTGGTAGCAGTGGGCCGAAATAACCAATTAATGCTCCGACATCATTTTCTAAGGACGGCCAATGGTTTTGTGATTTAACGGTTAAACCCGCATAGACACGAACCATTGTTGCCCGATTGTTTGGTTCACTGCCAGTTGGCCGCTCGATGGTAACGAGAGCATTTGGTTCTTCTGAACCTATGCTGACTATCCCGCGAGGTCGATGAAATTTGAAACTTCGACCGATCAGTCGAATCTCATTTGCAAGAAGTGCCGCGCTTAGACTTTCCCCTTCAATGCCCTGTAAAGGCTGATTGTCGAATACAAAATTAACTCTTGGATGACTGGAGGTAAGTCCATAGCCTGGTACTCGCATTGAATCACCAATAGGCGTCATTTCTAACTTACTGGTTGATTGCTGTGGCTAGTGATACTGATTTAATTTTATGGGTAACTGTGTGTCTCACAACAATCATCCAACGGCGGCAGCCGTACCGATGGACCCAATATTCCTTGTGCCAACCCTTTGGGTTGTCCCGGAGAAATATATGGTCCGCAGCGGCTTCAATGTTGCCTTCTTCTTTTGGAGTGACAAGAGTTGCGTCCCCCCCGAATGTAAATTCGTCTTCAGAGCGAGGGCCACAAAATGGACAAGGAATCAGTAACATTTGTCTATTGCTTGTGGGGTTGATTCCCAGCACCAGATTCGCTCAATAACCGACCGGTACGAAATCGATCTAGGCTAAATGGTTCAGTCAACGGATGTGGTTGATCGTTAAGTATGGTTTGAGCAAAACACCAGCCGGCTCCAGGTATGGCCTTGAATCCGCCAATACACCAACCCCCATTAATATATAGATGCTTTATTGGAGTCTGACCGATTATGGGAGCTCCATCCATGGTCATATCCATGATACCAGCCCATGTTCTCATCAACCTCAGGCCTCGCAGACGAGGAAACATGCTTATCGCACCTGAGACAATCTCCTCAATTTTCGGCCAGGTACCTCGCTGAGAATAAGAATTGTAGCCATCGATTCCCCCGCCGATAAGAATTTCTCCTTTGTCAGTTTGGCTGATATAGCAGTGTAGAGCTGGAGAGACTACGAGAGTATTGAGAAAGGGTTTTACCGGTTCGGTTACCATAGCTTGTAGTAGATGAGTCTCCATGGGTAGTTTTAGTCCTACCATCCGGGCAATTTCACTCGTATGGCCAGCGACACAAATTCCAATCTTCTCGCACGCAACGTTGCCTTTCGAAGTCTGTATGCTAGTAACACAATTCTTGCTGATATCAATGTTTGTCACCTCGCAGTTTTCGATGATGTCCACGCCAAGTCGACTAGCCGCACGCGCAAATCCCCATGCCACAGCATCATGACGTGCAACTCCAGCACGTCGCTGGATCACTGCACCAGAAATCGGAAATCGGGCTGCTGGTGAGTAATTCAGGTCAGGTAACATGATCTTAAGTTGGTCAAGAGTAAGCGTATCGCCATCTATATCGTTCAAACGAAGGGCGTTGTAACGGGTGGCTAGTCTTTCGCCATCGCTGGAACTATGACAAAGAGAGACCATGCCACGTTGGGAGAACATCAAGTTAAAATTTAGCTCTTGAGTTAGGTTTTCCCACAACTTCAAAGAGTGGTCATAAAACTTAGCATTCTCTGTTAGAAAATAATTGGATCTGATGCCAGTAGTATTTCTTCCTGTATTACCACCGCCTATCCACCCTTTTTCTAATACAGCCACACGTAAATTGTTATTAAATTTTGCAAGGTAGTAAGCAGTTGCTAAACCATGACCACCACCACCAATAATGACGACGTCATATTGTTTTTGTAATGGTGGCTTTTTCCATGCTTCAGTCCAGCCTTTGTGGCTGTTTAGTGCATGGCGGGCAATAGAGAACAATGAATATCGCATGCTAGAGAATCCTGAGCTTCAACACATTTAGAGCCTGTAATCCAATCCCCATCACGAAGACATCTTGTTCTTTGATTGATTATAAAGTCTTATTGCGTATCCTTTATCGTTCCAATTTAAATGGCCCATCCCGCTATTACTAACGCGAAGCTCTTTGGACCTCAGAATTATCTGGGGTAGCCGTTGTACACTAATGTAGAAAATCATCGTGAAGTCCGTTTGCACGTGAGTGCTTACGAACCACGGGGTGGGGAGTTCGAATCTCGCTGGGTGCACCAATAAAGCAGCAACTTACGACCGAGCGTCGAAGACTAACCGCTCCACAAAGTCGCATTTACCCTACAAATGATGGAAAATCTGGCGATTACTGCCGTATGAAGGCAGAACGCTCCTCACCAACTATCCTAAACCTCTATAAATAACAGGCTCCTAGATACCAAGAGAGGCAATAGCGATGCGATTCGGGATCAAGACAGTACCTGAGCATACAAGTTGGGGCGATATGTTGGATGTCTGGCGGGCGGCCGATGAGATTGAACTCTTTGAAACAGCCTGGAACTTTGACCATTTCTACCCGATTATTGGCGATGGAGATGGCCCCTGTTTAGAAGCCTGGGTCACACTGTCGGCTTTGGCCCAAGCGACTTCCCGTATTCGGATCGGCTGTATGGTGAACGGAGTTCCCTATCGTCACCCGGCTTTGGTCGCCAATATGGCTGCATCTCTGGACATTGTTTCTGACGGCCGTTTGGAATTAGGCTTGGGCGCTGGCTGGAATGAACAAGAGACTGAGGCCTACGGCATCGACCTGCTTCCTATAGGCCAACGGATGGATCGATTCGAAGAGGCCGTCGAGGTAGTTGACAGCCTGCTTTCGAATGAATTCACGACATTTAGAGGAAAATATTTCCAACTGGAGCAAGCACGTTGTGAGCCCAAGGGTCCCCAACAGCCCAGGCCACCTATTGTGATTGGCGGGGCTGGCGAAAAGCGTACCCTGCGTATTGCTGCCAGATTTGCACAACACTGGAATATTTCCTTCGTGACACCAGATCAATTTATCAAAAAGAATGAGATTCTGTTGGCACATTGTGAATCAGTGGGTCGAGATTCGTCCTTGATTACTCGATCGGTCCAAATCATATCCGGGGCAGATCAAGATCCGGTCGAAGTCGCGGACGAAGCAGCTGCGCTGTTTGCAGCCGGTGTGGACAAAGTGATTTTTATGCTAAGTACTCCCTATCGGGCGGAGCGAGTGACCGCTCTCGCCAAATCCCTCGAGGCTATTTCAACCTGAGGGATGCGCTTCACCGTGAATTATTCGGTAAAATTAACTTTTTATGCATCTTCTATAAGTTTCGAAAAAGACTATTAAAACAATTGTTGTTCAGACACTTGGTTAGATCTGAAGGAAAGTTATAAGCGGTATCTGGAAGCTTAGGTAATGCAAATCCTGCGCCTAAACCAAGATGCCATGCTGTCGAAATCCCGGCTTTTTAGATCAATTATCCACCGATATGAGACATCTCGACCTTGGCGTCTGAAAAGACATCTACCGGAATTTGTCCGCGGAGCTCGGAATAACGATCCTCCCGCTTGCCCCACAACGTCTGTACGATTTCAAGCAAATCCTGATCACTGGCCCCCGCACGAAGCGGATCACGAATATCAAATCCTTCGGTAGCAAACAGGCAGGTGTAAATCTGCCCTACCGCCGACAGTCGTACCCTAGAGCAGTCTCCACAGAAAGACTCAGTAACAGAAGTGATGAACCCAACTTCTCCACCATCATCCACATAGCGCCAGCGCTTTGCGACCTCTCCCCGGTAGTTGGGAGACACCGGCTCGATCGGCATCTCTTTATTTATCATGGCGACCAGTTCTCTGGCTGACACAACTTCATCAAGCTTCCAATTGTTGGTCGAGCCCACGTCCATGTACTCGATAAACCGCAAGATTGAACCGGTACCGTGAAAATAGCGAGCCAGCGGCAGTACACTGTGCTCGTTAAGACCGCGCTTGATCACAGCATTGATCTTAATGTTTTCAAACCCCGCCTGCCGGGCATTTTCAATCCCCTCAAGCACCCGTGAAACTGGAAACTCGACATCACATACCGTTCTGAAGGTTTCCTCATCCAGAGCGTCCAGACTCACCGTAATTCGTTTCAAGCCGGCGTCTTTCAGCGCAACAGCACGGCCCTTGCTCAAATACGAGGCATTGGTGGTCATACTGATGTCATCGATCCCTTCAATGGATGCAATCATTTCGATCAGGTGCTCCAGATTCCGTCGAATCATCGGCTCGCCGCCTGTGATCCGGACTTTCTTTACACCGCACGCTGCAAATACCTTTGCAATCCTTACAATTTCCTCCAATTGCAATAGTTCATCCCGGGGAACAAATGCATAACCTGGGCCGAAAATCTCCCGCGGCATGCAGTACACACAACGAAAATTGCAGCGGTCAGTAACTGAGATCCGGAGATCCCTGATCGACCGACCGAAGGCATCCACTGAACTTATTGCTGCCGTCGAAGCCATCCTTGATTAACCCCCACCTCGCTGAAAGGTTAAGTCAAACCTGGACTGGAACCGCTCTCTTTCTGCTACCGAGAGATTAACGTACTTAAAGATCACTTCGATAAAAGGTATTTTTACCAAAGCCGTTAAACGTCTTTCGCACTGAGGTCCGAGCGAGATCTGAATTGTGCCATCTGCATATTGCAAAGTAGCCCCATCTGAATAAGTCTTATGAACCCAGCCACCGGGTAACTGACTGAGCGAGCGGAAAAAATCCGAGTAGGTGAGACCCATTTCCCTGCGTAATGTCATCTCGGTTGGCATGAAAGCGTCAATTAACCACCGGCGACGGGCGGCCAAATTGCCAGTATGTCACCTTCCTTTAGCTTGTTCTGATCTCGATCGGACGGCGCGCAATACACACCATTCACAAGCACAAGATGGGCTTTTTCAGCGGGCACTTTAAACTGTTCAATGACTTGACTGATACTCTGCTCACGATCCAAGACAACCTCCACTGCATTCTGATGAGCACCGTCGGGCAGATATTCGGAAAGTCCGGCAAATAGTTTAAGTGTGATCTTCAAAACCAAAGCGTCGCAATGCCATCAAGCAGATCCAGCAACTTCCTGTGTCACCCCGATGTAGGCTTCCATTAAACCAACTGGATTTTTTTTCAACCGCTCTTTCCACACACCAAGGGGGACACGGCTTTCAATCAATCCGCGTAATACACCCAAGTGCGCATGGTAACCCACCGTATTCGCACCGACGAGAACATCATCCTTGAACTGCAAGTTGATGTACTGGTAATTGTCCGGGTTGTATATCTCAGCCGAGTCACTACCGTCTACGCCTTCCCAGGCACCGAAAGATGACGTTACAAGGCCAAGCGTATCAAGAATATTCATATTGAGGCTACCCTTGTAACTGAAAGAGTTGTTGGTCGCCATGTTGGTCGCAGCCACTCGACCGTGTTCAGTGGCCGTAGGCTGAACAGCGTGAACGGCGGTCTCACCGGTCGAGAAATCCAACCCTTGCGCACAATCACCAGCAGCATAGACATCAGAGATACTAGTCTGCATGAACTCGTCGACCTCTATACCCTGATCAATCTTAATGTCCAGATCCTGAAGAAATCCAACATTCGGTTTTACACCGGTAGACACAATGACAACATCCGCAGGGTAAGCTTCACCATTATTGAGTACGACGTTGAGTTCATTCTGGGTTGACTCAATTGTCTCCACTGTCGTCCCCGTGTGAACGGTAACACCCTTACTTTCACACCAGGTTTTCAGCAAATTACCAGCTTTCTCACCCAGCATCCGCGGCACCATGCGCGGACCCATTTCGACGACGGTCAGGTCAACTTCACGAAGCACCCACGATTCCAGAATAATACAGCCAATAAATCCCGCACCAACCTGGACCGCGCGTGCACCCGGTTTGGCAAGTTCGATAATGCGTTCTGCGTCTTCCAGATGCCAGCATTGTTGAACACGAGGATCATCCATCCCAGCAACCGGCGGTATTATGGGTTCAGCACCGGTAGCGATCAGTAGCTTGTCGTAAGCCATAGCGGAACCGTCGCCCAGTATGACCTTGTGCCCTGCAGCATCAACAGCGGTGGCCTCGCCATGCACCAGTTCGATTCGATGGCTCTCGAAGTGATCGGAAGAGCGGCGCAGGTAGGTCCCTGACTCTTCTACTTTGCCAGTCAAATAATAGGGAATAGCCATTCTGGAGTAAGGCTGTTGTGCCTGTGACCCAATCATTGTGATCTGTCCGTCTTCATCCAGTACACGAAGCTTCTCAGCCGCAGCAACAGCGGCGGGCCCGGCACCGATTATCACGTAATGCACTGAATTTCTCTCAAGCTAGAGACGAAACACCCGGTGGCACGATACGTGCCACCGGGCTCGTTGAGTCGATTTGCAATCGAAAGTTTACGTTAGAGGCTCAATCGCGACAGAGTATCTTGTGTAGGAACGCCAGATTCATCCCAACCGCGAACTTGATAGTACTCCGGTAACATCTCGTCAAGACGATTGACAGAGCCTTTAGCTGACCCAGTTTTTGCGATATCCTTAAGCATGCGCTCGGGTAAAGTATCGTCAGCACCGGTAAACCCAGCGGCAATATTGTACTGGCGCTCCATATTCCAAATGCGTTCGCCGACCTCATTAAGGCGCTCGACACCCCAGTCTCCCTCACAAGCAGCATCAATCATCGGTGCGATATCGTCACCAGTAAGCGCAAAAGTAGTAAATACGCAGGTACCACTCGAATCGACCGCGGCAGTTAAGTCCTGGAATGCCTTCACGAGTCCGGCTTTCCCTTCCGTCACCAGCGGATCGGTTTTCCCCCCTATACCGAGCACCTCAGACGATACGGTATAGGCTCGGAGATGACAGGCTCCACGATTTGAGGTCGCATAACCTAACCCCATTCCCTGAATAGCTCGCGGATCATACGCAGGAAATTCTTGACCCTTGACCGTCATCGAAAACTCAGGGTGACCGTATTTAGCGCATAAGCGTTTCGACCCTTGACCAAGCTCCTTTCCGAAACCTTCGCCTTTGGCGGTTGCATCAACCATCGCCACAAAAACTTCTGTATTCCCAAATGTAAGCTCGTGACCCCCGGTATCGTCACTGGTGATCGCGCCTGCCGCGTACAGGTCCATGGCCGCACCCAGCGTTGAGCCCAATGTAATTGGATCAAGACCCTGCTCATTACAAACAAAATTAGCGTAAGTCACTGCATCTAAATCTTTGACTCCACAAGCGGCTCCGAGTGCCCAGGCGGCTTCGTACTCCAACCCACCGCTGACCATCTGGTATTCTGGTTTATCCTTCACAGTAAAATGACTCGGATCTATCTTAGAGCGCCGCTGGCAGGATATCGGACAATTGAAACATGCGGCATTTGAAACAAGATTAGCCTCGCCGTCGCTTTCTCGTGGCTCGGCCATTGCCTCAGCGCTGATATCGTGCGCGCCTTCAAACTGGACGTCGTGACCGTTACGTGTAGGTAGTGCACCCAACTCATTAATGACATTCATCAGCACCTGCGTGCCGTGCGTTGGTAGTCCTTCACCAGTAATGGCATTCTCAGCCAGAATCTCTTTGGCCGTGTTCGATGTTTTCATCATAGCCATCGGGTCTTTGACCTTCACGCCGACAGTACCGCGTACCACCATGGCTTTGAGATTTTTCGAGCCCATTACAGCACCGACCCCGGAACGACCAGCTGCCCGGTCCATATCATTTACGACCGCTGCGTACAGAACACCATTCTCACCCGCGAGACCAATCGAGGCGACACGAACATCATTGTCACCACGACGCTCACGCAGAGTGGTTTCTGTTTCCCACACTGATTTACCCCATAGATCTGATGCATCCTTGAGCTCAGCTTTGTCGTTGGTAATGTCAAGATATACAGGTGTATCCGACTTGCCTTCAAAAATAATCATATCCCACCCGGCATTTTTCAACTCACCGCCAAAAAAACCTCCGGAATTGGAACAGGCAATAGCTCCAGTTAGCGGACTTTTACAGACCACCGACCAGCGACCCGATGTCGGTGCAATGGTACCCGTCAGCGGGCCAGTTGCGATTATCATTTTGTTGTCTGGCGAAAATGGGTCGACATTAGGGTCGGTCTCCTCTACCAGATACTTGGTCGCCAAACCACGCTGGCCCATGTAGTCCTGCGCCCATTCCATGTTCAATGGCTCACTGGTGCAGGTACCCGCGCCCAAATCCACTCGTAATATTTTTTCAGACCAGCTCATAGCTCGTGCCTCCTCTCTAGGTTCATTTGTCTCGCTAAATACTTCCGGTTGTGTTTTATGTTTAATGCCTCACCGTACTGTCACAGTCTACCAAATCAGCGGTAACATGATTCCAAATCCTGTCATAACCAGTACTGTCTTTATCAACAAAAGCCAGGGCCGGAGTTGGGCACGCCTCAACGCACATCGGCTCACCGCCACACAGATCGCACTTGGTGACCACTCCGGAATCCGCATCATAATTAATGGCGCCATAAGGACAGGCGATACTGCAAACCTTACAGCCCACACAGACTTCAGCCGAGATCTCTTTGGCACCCGTTGTCGGATTAATCGTGATCGCCTCAACCGGGCACACCACCATACACCAGGCTTCTTCACACTGAGTACAGGTTGAGGGAATATTGACAGCCCCGCCATTGTATAGCGACACGTCCATCACGGACTTGGCCGGATTGAATGCACCCACTTTACCGTAGGAACACATCATTTCACATTGATGACAACCGGTACACGTGTCGCTGTCCATTCGGAGTGCTTTGAGCATTTTGATTTCTTTTTTACCTTGAATCTGAGACGACGGACTTAAACCGGCGATCTAACCGCTATGGTACACGTTCAATGACCGAATTCAACCTGTGTGAGCACTGTCACGGCCAGCGACGGCACTGAAACTGCACAACCGTTAGAATTCCCCTCCAATCACCAGGGCATACTTGAGATAGGGACCATTGCGCAGACACTTAGTCAGCTTTTTAAAGATCATCGTCGTCGCAGTTCTGCTGACAGTCATTTATTTCGCGGTAGACTGGCACGACAGCTACACGATCATCTCCAGTAAAGACGGCCACCAAGAGACCATCTACGGTGAGATTGTCGGCCCATGGGATACCAATCCTGTTCTTTTCCGTGCGGATGATGCATCTGTTCCAAAACCCCTCCAGCTGACTAATGCCGATGGTCAACCCTCCGTCAACCTCAGTCCGGGTATCCTGACCTATTTCTCTAATCTCGATGTTCCACTGTTTTTGCTCGGTGCTACCGCATTTTTCATCTTTGTCGTGATCATCAATTCGCGATGGTGGTGGCTGATGCGCGCCAATAGGCTGGGAGTGGGTTTTTTTGAAACTCAGCGATTCGCCTGGATCGGGCTTTTCTGCAGTAACGTGCTGCCCGGTGCGACCGGCGGTGATATTGTCAAAGCCGTCTTCATCGTCCGCCGCTGCAGTGGCGACAAAGTCCGTGCCGTAGTATCAGTGGTGGTCGATCGCATTGTTGGGCTCTTGTCTTTGCTCACAGTATGCAGCCTCTCCGTACCGTTGGTATTCGATCGTTTTCCGCTTTTTGCTGGGGTCATCTGGGTCTGTGCACTGGGTGCTGCTGCGGTGGCAGCACTGCTGCTGAGTCCGCGGCTGCGACGCCTACTTCGGTTTGAGGCCCTGGTCCAGAAACTACCTTTACGGATTGGAACTGTCGTGACTGATATCGACCATGCCCTGTTGCAGTATCGTGCTCACCTCAGGGGTATCGGTGTGTGGATCCTGATCAGCCCCCTGACTTACAGCTTATTCTGCCTGAGCGTTTTCCTAATGGACCGGGCATTGGGTGTTGGACTGTCACTCACAGACTATTTCGTCATAGTACCGGTCGCTGCTGTGGCACAGGCAATTCCGATTGCACCAGCCGGTTGGGGTATCGGCGAGGCTGCTTACGGTGCGCTGATCGGAAAATTTGGCGCTGCTGCTTTGCCCGGAATTGCCGACGCCGAGCAGATGATGCGAACGAGGGGGATCGCACTGTCAGTGCTCCACCGCACCCACGTTATGATATGGTCGTTGGCAGGGGGTGTTCTACTACTCCTGGACCGTCAACGACACCCGTCGGATCGAAACCTCACTTTTGATTCAGATGATGCCGGTGAACCTGCGAGCAAGTCATGATGCGATCGTCTGCGCCTCCTGTCCACTCCAGCAAAACACTTAAGGTCACCGTTACCTACCTGAATCTCAGTACACTGGTTGAACCCGCACCGACGATCCCGTCACAAATCTCAAGCCTCACGCTGCTGCGCACCAAAAACCCTACCGTTTCTTTTTATCGTTATCTTTACTACCAGGTCGGTGAACCTTGGTTGTGGTATGAACGACGCGGGATGTCCGACTCAGATCTCCATGCCATCATTACAAACGATGCGGTTGCAATTCATGTGCTCTACATCGAAGGCACACCAGCCGGATATGTCGAACTGGACAACCGTGTCCCCGGCGAGGTCGAGATCGCATATTTTGGACTACTGCCGGAATATATCGGCTGTAAGCTTGGTCCCTGGTTCCTGTATTGGGCAGTACGTGAAGCCCAATCACAAAGCCCAGACAGAATCTGGGTCAATACGTGTACGCTCGATCACCCAGCTGCGCTAGCGCTGTATCAACGCACCGGTTTTGTGATCTATGAGCGGCAGACTCTCACTATATGGGATCCCAGAACGCAGCCGAACTGGTGATTACGGCAAGCCCGGTTCGGATTACAACCCACAGGCTCAGCTGGGACTGTAAAACTTCCTTGCTCAGCTAGTCGACTTCTGCCTGGTCGCCCTTCCGACCCAGCCAAGTCTTGCGGTCGCCTGAGCGCTTGCGCGCGAGCAGTAGATCCAGCGTCTTTTCCGCCTTGGCGTGACGATCAAAATCCAGTTGGATAAGCCGACGTGTTGCAGGATTCATTGTCGTTTCTCGCAGCTGTGACGGATTCATCTCTCCTAATCCCTTAAATCGTTGCACATTCACTGTACCGCGGAGTTTCTCTTTTTCGATATGCCCTAGAATACTGCGCCGCTCTTTTTCATCCAACGCGTAGAAAACGTGCTTGCCGACATCCACTCGAAACAATGGTGGCATTGCGACGCAGACTCGACCGGCTTCAACCAATGCCCTGAAGTGACGTACAAATAGAGCGCAGAGTAATGTTGCGATGTGCGCACCGTCGGAATCGGCATCAGCAAGAATACAGACCTTGCCATAGCGCAGGCTCGAAAAGTCCGAAAAACCCGGATCAACCCCCAGCGCAATCGCAATATCGTGCACCTCCTGCGACGCCAACACCTCAGCCGAATCGACCTCCCAGGTGTTCAGTATCTTGCCACGTAGCGGCATGATGGCCTGAAAGTCCTTGTCCCGGGCCTGCTTTGCCGATCCTCCGGCTGAATCTCCTTCGACCAGAAATAGCTCGGTCTGCTCAAGGTCCTGGCTGGCACAGTCTGCCAGTTTTCCGGGAAGCGCCGGCCCGGTCGCTACTTTTTTCCGTGCTACCTGACGACCCGCCTTGAGTCGATGCTGTGCGTTTTCAATGGCTAGATTCGCGATCTGCTCTGCCTCTGCAGTATGCTGGTTCAGCCACAGGCTGAAAGCATCGCGAGACATGGCGTTGACAAAAATTCCGGCATCGCGAGAGGACAACCGCTCTTTGGTCTGGCCGCTGAACTGGGGATCCTTCATTCTCACAGATAACACAAAACAACAGCTGTTCCAGACATCTTCCGGCGCCAGTTTGATACCTCGTGGCAGCAGTTCCCTGAATTCACAGAATTCTCTAACCGCATCGGTCAACCCACCGCGAAATCCGCTCACGTGCGAGCCGCCCTGGGCTGTGGGGATAAGATTGACATAGCTTTCTGCGACTGGGTCACCCCCATTAGCCAGCCAGGACACTACCCAGTCGGCTTCTTGTTCTCCAGTCTTAACATGTCCCACAAACGGAGCCGCTGGGACAATCTCAAAATCTCCGATTTCACTCAACAAATAATCTTCCAGCCCGTCTTCGTATTCCCAGGATTCGCTGTTCTTTGAATTATTCTCGTCCTTGAGTGCTATACACAGTCCAGAACACAGGACTGCCTTCGCTCTTAACAGCCTTTTAAGTCGGCTAACCGAAAAGCCAGAGCTGTCAAAATATTCAGGGTCTGGCCAGAACCGAAGCCGCGTACCCGAATTCCTAGCACCAACCTTGCCAGTCGACTTGAGTCGAGCCAGTGCCACACCATCACGAAATGCCATGTGATATTCCTTACCGCTGCGCTTGACCCAAACTTCCAGTCTGGATGAGAGCGCATTTACAACAGACACGCCAACACCATGCAGACCGCCGGCATAACTGTAGCTTTTGTCAGAGAACTTACCTCCGGCGTGAAGCCGGGTGAGAATCACCTCAACACCGCTGACTTGCTCACCCTTGTGCTGATCTACAGGCATACCGCGACCGTCGTCTGTTACCGTCATAGACTGGTCTTTGTGTAACGTAACCTCAATGCGGTGAGCGTAACCCGCAATTGCCTCATCAACGCTGTTGTCGATCACTTCCTGCGCCAGATGATCTGGTCGCTCAGTCTCCGTATACATACCGGGTCGCTTTCTGACCGGTTGCAAACCTGTCAGAACTTCAATTGCACTTGCATCGTAGCTGGCGGTCATCAAATCTATATTTGAAGTGATTGTTGGGGCGCGGCGCGAATAATACACGACTCACATAGACGCTGATCCTATACTTGTTTTCGGACCTTATCTTGTGCCGGTTTTAGACATAAAGGGCCAGTTACGACCGGCCCTTTATGCGAATAATTCTGATTGCTCTGGCATCAGTCATCAAGATTATCGAGAGCCTTCTGGAACCGGTTGGCGTGCGACCGTTCGGCCTTGGCTAGAGTTTCAAACCAGTCTGCGATCTCGTCAAAACCTTCCTCTCGTGCGGTTTTAGACATCCCTGGACACATATCGGTGTATTCATGGGTTTCGCCCGCTATGGCCGCCTGCAGGTTCTGGCTGGTTGCACCTATAGGCAGCCCCGTGGCAGGGTCACCACTTTGCTCCAGATACTCCAGATGGCCGTGGGCGTGACCAGTTTCCCCTTCCGCAGTTGATCTAAACACAGCCGCAACATCGTTATACCCCTCTACATCGGCCTTGGCCGCGAAATACAAATAACGCCGGTTTGCCTGCGACTCTCCGGCAAATGCATCTTTGAGATGCTGTTCTGTTTGACTCCCTTTGAATGTCATATCACCGCCTCCATAACCGAATTGCTGAAGAATTTCAGCTTGCGATAAAATAGAGTGGGTGATCCTGAGTCTAAATCGAGGCTTCAATCAAGGTCAACGAGGCAACTTATCTATGGCCAGACAAACAAAACCGAAAATTGGGGATTTCGAGAAGTCCCTAAAGGAACTTGAAACCATTGTTGTAAGGATGGAGGAAGGTGATCAGTCGCTGGAAGCCTCCCTGAAAGATTTTGAGCGGGGTATGGCACTCGCTCAGATCTGCAGATCCAGCCTGGATACTGCAGAACAGAAGGTACAAATGCTGATTGAGAAAAACGGCGCGCTACAAACCGAACCCTTCGAGCCAGAAAACTAGTGCCCGGCAAGGACTTTCTTGAACCAGTCTGGACGGTATGGCGACAACGTGTAGCTGATTATCTGGATCGAATACTACCCGTAACTGCAGATCAACCGGGCCTGCTGCACAGTGCCATGCGCTACAGTACACTGGCTGTAGGCAAACGTTTCCGGGCAGCGTTGGTTTATGCCGCTGGCAGACATACCGGTGCGGCGGACAGCGCACTAGATGTTCCAGCGTGTGCAGTTGAACTGGTGCACACTTTCTCACTGATTCACGATGATCTACCTGCAATGGATGATGACGATCTGCGGCGTGGACAACCCACCTGCCACAAGGCTTTTGATGAGGCGACTGCGATCCTGGCAGGCGATGCCTTACAGGCATTGGCTTTTGAGCTGCTCGCATCCGACAGCGCCCTAACGGTTGACGCTGAACGGCGCCTTGGGATGTGTCAATTACTCGCCAGCGCAGCAGGGACACGGGGTCTCGCCGGCGGCCAGGCCCTGGATCTGACAGAATCATCCGCTATCGGGATGGAATCATTGGCGAATAGACATGCGCTCAAAACCGGCAGTCTAATACGGGCATCTGTGGCATTGGGCGCGCTGACCGGTTCGGCCGATCAAACGACATTAGATCATCTGGATAAATTTGCCGATGCAATTGGACTGGCTTATCAGGTCATTGATGATGTTCTCGACGGTACCGTCAGCACAGACATTCTCGGCAAAGACAGCGACTCCGACCGCCACGCTGACAAATTCACGTACCTCACTGAACTCGGTGAACAGAACGCACGTGAGTTTGCGCAGAATCTGCACGAGCGTGCGATCAGTTCACTGGACGACTTATCGATGAACACCAATTTGCTCAGGGACCTCGCTGGATTTACTATCCACAGAACGCACTGATACCGATCACCTTGGCTCAGGCCAAACGTCGACCCTAATTCGACTTCCCCTATGAATAAAGCGTCACAAAATAATCTTCTGGACCGCATAGATTCACCATCTGATCTACGCCAACTCAAGCAAGCACAACTGCCCCAACTGGCCCAGGAGATCCGCGACTACCTGATCAACACAATCTCGGCTACCGGCGGACATCTGGCGCCTGGTCTGGGTGCAGTTGAACTCACGCTGGCACTGCATTATGTGTTTGACACCCCCCGTGACCGCCTAGTCTGGGATATCGGTCACCAAGCCTATCCGCACAAAATATTGACGGGCCGGAAACATCAACTCCATACAATCCGTCAGCAGTCTGGACTTTCGGGATTTCTGAGTCGCACTGAAAGCGACTATGACGTTTTTGGTGCTGGGCATTCCAGCACATCAATCAGCGCTGCCCTTGGCATGGCTGTGGCATCAAGGCTCGATAATCAACAGCGCGAAGTTGTTGCCATCATTGGAGACGGAGGACTGACCGCGGGTCTTGCGATGGAAGCTCTAAACAATGCCGGTGCCAATGACAACGACATTCTTGTGGTTCTCAATGACAACGAAATGTCGATCTCACGGAACGTAGGCGCCATATCGAACTACCTTGCCAGAATCCTTTCAGGGAAAGCCTATACCACGGTCAGAGAAGGCAGTAAAACGGTCCTGGGCACCATACCGCCCATGCAGGCACTGGCGAGGCGCTGGGAAGAACACATGAAAGGCATGGTCATGCCGAGCACGCTTTTCGAAGAACTTGGGTTCTACTATATCGGTCCAATCAACGGGCACGACACACACACCCTGATCTCTACCCTGAAGAACCTCAAGTCCATGCGCGGCCCGCGTTTTCTGCACGTGGTGACCCAGAAAGGACGTGGCTACGAACCGGCTGAAGGAGACCCCAGCGTCTTTCATGGTGTCGGCCCGTTCGATCCGTCTACCGGCAAAGTCGAAAAGAAAACCAGCAGTCGGACCTACAGCCACGTTTTTGGTGATTGGCTGTGTGACATGGCCGAAGAGGATGGAAAACTCATCGGAATTACACCTGCCATGCGTGAAGGTTCGGGTCTAGTGAGATTTTCTGAAGAATTTCCAGAACGCTACTTTGATGTCGGCATTGCAGAACAGCACGCAATGACATTTGCTGCAGGTGTCGCCTGCGAGGGTCTGAAACCGGTCGTCGCCATCTACTCAACCTTCTTACAACGAGCTTACGATCAGCTGATACATGATGTCAGCGTTCAGGGATTGGATGTAACATTGGCCATAGACCGCGCCGGCATTGTCGGCGCAGATGGGCCAACCCACCAGGGCGCTTTCGATCTCACTTTTCTTCGCTGCCTGCCCAATATGGTCGTGATGGCGCCGGCAGATGAAGCTGAATGCCGAGACATGCTGTATACCGCCTACCACCATCAGGGTCCTGCGGCTGTGCGTTATCCCCGTGGTGGCGGTCCGGGGAAGCCCGAAAACAAGGTTATGAATAGACTACCGCTTGGTCGTGCACAAACCATAAGGACCGGAAAGAGAATCGCAATACTTGCCTTTGGCACTATGGTTTCACCCGCACTGGAGGCGGCAAATTCTCTCGATGCAACCGTAGTTAATATGCGTTTTGTGAAACCATTAGATGAATCTCTTATTCTGGACATGGCCGGGAGCCATGACATGCTGATTACCGTTGAAGAGAACACTGTGCTTGGTGGTGCGGGTTCGGGTGTCTCGGAAATCTTGCGGAACAAGCAATTCACCGTGCCGATGCTGAGTCTGGGCCTGCCCGATATTCATATCGAACACGGTTCAGCAAATGACATGCTCGCCGCCTGTGGCCTTGATGCTGCCGGGATACATCAAGCAATCAAGCAAGCGATGCAATCCCAGCTTGCCCCTATTCTTGAATCTGCTTAGACTTGTGGGAGCGTGTGTGCTCTAACTCACGAAGTACTCTATCTTATGAACAAACCCCTACCCGAACCCGTCATCGACTCGACGATTGCGGATGTCCAAGGGAGTCCGGACAACCGGAACCTGACCATTGACAAAGTGGGGGTGAAAGATGTCCGTCATCCTGTCATTGTCAAAGATCGGAGTGGCTGGGAACAACACACCGTTGCCAACTTCAATATGTTTGTTGAACTGCCCCATAATTTCAAGGGCACGCACATGTCCCGTTTCATCGAGATCCTCAACCAGCATGAACGGGAAACCACTGTTCAGTCTTTCCGGGTCATGCTACATGAGATGATCGAGCACTTGGATGCCCACACAGGGCATATCGAAATGAGTTTTCCATTTTTTCTGCAAAAGAAAGCCCCGGTTACCGGAGTTGAGAGTTTGCTCGACTATCAGGTGACGCTGACCGGTCAGGTCAATCAGAGTAGCGTCGTCACGGAAATTCGTATTGTCGTGCCCGTGACCAGCCTGTGCCCCTGCTCCAAGGAAATATCTAACTATGGGGCCCACAACCAGCGTTCTCATGTCACCGTAAGCGTCCGCTCTAGTGCGTTTATCTGGATCGAGGAGTTGATCGAAACAGTCGAAGCACAGGCGAGTTGCGAATTGTATGGTCTACTCAAAAGACCTGACGAGAAATATGTCACCGAAAAAGCGTACGATAATCCAAAGTTCGTCGAAGACCTTGTTCGCGATATTGCCGGTCAACTGAATCAGGACCAAAGAATCAGCAGCTATACCGTTGAAGCCGAAAACTTCGAATCTATCCATAATCATTCCGCTTACGCGCAGATCCACTGCGAACAGCAAGACTGAACAACGCCCCGCGGCGCTTTTAGTCGCATTCTCCGATGGATCAGGTGATTTTTCTCCGGCGCACGGTAACAACCGTCAACACCTCAATTGATTAGGCCCTCTACGCATGCGTATAGGGATTGATCTGGGCGGAACCAAGACCGAGGGTGTCATACTCGACCGGGGCGGTAAAGAACTTGTCCGTCGTCGCTACCCCACCCCCCGAGCTGAAGGCTACGAGGCCATCCTAAACACTATCGGATCTCTGATTGCGGAACTTGACCAGTTCGCCGGGTATCAGTGCACAGTTGGTGTCTGCACACCCGGTGCAGTGTCACAAGTCAACGGGTGCTTGAAGAATTCAAATACAGTGTGCATGAATGGTCGACCAGTCGCTAGTGATTTGGAAAACCTTATCGGCCGGCCGGTTCGGCTGGAGAATGATGCCAACTGTTTCGCCCTTGCTGAGGCCATCGATGGTGCCGGCAAGAATGCCGGCAGTGTTTTCGGAATCATTCTGGGGACCGGGGTGGGTGCAGGCATTGTCATCAACAGGACTCTGTTCAAAGGACTGCATCACATCGCCGGTGAGTGGGGTCACAATGTACTGGAAGCCGATGGCCCGCTATGCTACTGCGGCAATAACGGCTGTGTAGAAACGTTTCTCTCGGGACCAGGTCTGGTGGCTGAGTATGTCAGACAGGGCGGTGACACCAGCGTGGACGCTACCACGGTGGCGACACGAGCCGCACACGACCCCACAGCGGGGGAAGCACTGAATGTGTTTTTAGATCGATTTGGTCGGGCCCTGGCAATGGTGATCAATATCCTGGACCCTGATTTGGTCGTCCTTGGGGGTGGCCTTTCCAAAATCGAGCGTCTATATATCGAGGGGCGCCAGCGCACTGCGCTTTACGTATTCAACGAAGACTTCCGCACGCCGATCGTATCGAATAATCATGGAGACAGCGGCGGTGTCCGCGGTGCCGCCCTACTCTGGCCAGAGTGATCTAGCTGACGCTAGGGAAATCTCCCGCTTGCGTCAGTGTCACGCCGTGGGGGTGGTTGCAGACCCCTCTCGTAGAGCCAGTCCCAATCCGGACCGTCCCATCCAAACCTCTTAAGGTCTACTGTCCCTTTAAGGCTAAACACAATTCCCTCACGGATTAATGCCTGGCGCTGACGCGGGTCTGCTGCACCATCGCTGCGGGTGCTGATCTTTCCCTGGCTGTTGATCACCCGCTGCCAGGGCACATCCATCCCGGCTGGGAGCGATGCCAGAGCATAGCCGACGAGCCTTGGGCCACACCCCACGATGGCAGCAACCTGCCCATAGGTCGCAACAACACCCGCCGGGATTGTCTTCACAACCTCGTAAATCGTTTGATGGCGTACTGAGAAAGATTCTGTAGCGCTGCTCATCCTGGTTAAGCCCGGGTTTAACTGATCACTCAGCACACCTTCATGTGGTCACCCACAAACTCGATAGTCGCCAACGTCAGAATAGGTGCATCGACATCCGACAACATCTCTCGGCCACCTTCAGCAGGTTTTTCGATCACACAACCAATGCCGACTAGATTCGCTTGGCTTTCACGCACAAGACGAACGAGTGCACTGAGCGTCGACCCTGTAGCCAGAAAATCATCGATAATCAGCACACAGTCATCCGGCCCTAGAAAACGGCGATCTACCATAAGGTCGATGTGGGAGCCTCGGGTTCGACTGATAGCCTCGGCGACATAATAAGTACCTGTCATCAGAGCAGAGCGACCTTTGCGGGCATAAATCAACTCCGCACCAAATGTTGACGCCACACCCAGCGCTACAGGAATACCACTGACTTCCGCGGTGACGACTTTAGTCACCAGATCAACGCCACACGCCTGAAACTGTGAGCAGAGCTCTACTGCCATGCGCAAAGTGAGTCCAGGCTCAACCTGGTGGTTCAGAAAACTGTCCAGCTTGACAATCCCACCGCCGACGTGGACACCTTCGTTGGTAATCTTGTCGATCAACTCCTGCATATCCTTCCCCGGCCAACTCTGTACAGCATCGCGGAATATCGTAACAGATCAGGGACGTATTCTCTGTTCTGCACACTGATTCAGGCTCTCGAGTACTTCTTCTAGCGTGCTACCCAATAGCTGAAGCTGAACATTCTCTGACAGTCGATGATCACCGTTCTTTACCAGGCAGACTCGAACATCGGATGTGGTCAGCGCTTGACTCAATTGAACAGCGGTTTCCCAGGGTACCTCCGTGTCCAGCATACCCTGGATCAGACGCACGGGACAGTGAATATCGATGGGATTTTCCATCAACAAATTTTTTTCCCCGTCTTCGATAAACGCTTTGGTTACCGGATAACCTTCTGAGTCATGCTCCGAATCCAGCAGAATGATACCGTCACGGTTCAGCGTCTGTCGCTGCTCGGCAGTCAAGTCCCGCCACATCAGGTCTCGGGTGAAGTCCGGTGCCGCGGCAATTCCGATCATGCCACTGATCTGCGGCCCCAGCGCGAGGGCGACATGCAGCATGATCCAACCGCCCATGCTGGAACCGATCAGTATCAATGGACCATCGACGACGGCCTTGATCACTGTTAGGGCGTCCTGGGTCCATGCGCTGATGCTGCCGCTTTCAAATTGACCGCCGGAGGCCCCGTGTCCGGAATAATCAAATCGCAGCATTGCATGTCCCTGCGCCCGGCAAAGGTCGGCAAGATACTGTGCTTTGGTGCCGGACATATCGGAGCGGTAACCGCTCAGGAATACAACGCAAGGAGCCCGCCCGGGTTCAAACACATAAGCGAGTTTTTGTGCGGCCGCGTTCAGTATAAATTCGGTTTTAGCCATCGTAACTGGAGTCGACACAAAGTCTGTCACCGGCCGCTGCGCGGTCATTAAGGCGTACAGTTTCACACCTTCGTTGACCACCTGACAAGCAGCGACTATTTGAAGTCAGGAATTCCAAAATGATTGACGTTTACGTAAACGTCAATCTACAATTCACCCTGTACGGCAATATCGCCTTACAACATTGATTTTAGCCTCGGGAAACACCCCATGGAATCCGCAACTGCACTCAATTTTGCTCTTGGGGAAACGACCGATCTTCTGCGTGACTCGATCCGTGAATTTGCTCGTGCCGAAATCGCGCCGCAGGCATCAGAGATTGACCAAAATAATCACTTCCCCCGTGAATTATGGGGGAAAATGGGAGACTTGGGCCTGCTCGGTATCACGGTAGAGGAAGCCTTTGGTGGAGCTGGGATGGGCTATTTACAGCACACCGTGGCCATGGAGGAAATCAGCCGTGCGTCAGCGGCTGTCGCATTATCTTATGGCGCCCACTCGAATCTTTGCGTCAACCAGATCCGTCGTAACGGTACCGACGACCAGAAACACAAATACCTCCCCAAGCTGATCAGTGGCGAGCACATCGGTGCATTGGCCATGAGCGAACCTAGCAGTGGTTCAGACGTTGTCAGCATGCAGCTTCACGCTGATCGGGTTGACGACGGTTTTCTACTCAACGGCAACAAAATGTGGATTACCAACGGGCCCGACGCTGATGTGCTCGTCATCTATGCCAAGACGGAACCCAAAGCAGGATCTAATGGAATCAGCGCATTTCTGATTGAAAAATCGTTCACCGGATTTTCCACCGGTAAAAAACTCGACAAACTTGGCATGCGAGGTTCCAATACCAGTGAGCTGATATTTGAAGACTGTGCGGTACCGGAAGAAAACATGCTGGGTGAACTGAATACCGGCGTTCAGTTACTGATGAGCGGCCTTGACTACGAGCGTGTTGTGCTTTCCGGTGGTCCCCTAGGAATCATGCAGGCCTGTATGGACGTGGTGCTCCCCTACGTGCATGAACGCACACAATTTGGTCAACCCATCGGCCAGTTCCAGCTGATGCAAGGTAAGCTGGCCGATATGTACACGACTATGAATGCCTCACGAGCTTATGTTTATGCTGTCGCTGCGGCGTGCGACAGAGGAGAAACAACAAGAAAGGATGCGGCTGGCGCCATTCTCTATGCTGCAGAAAAAGCCACATGGATGGCGCTTGAATCCATCCAGGCTCTGGGGGGTAATGGTTACATCAACGACTATCCCACCGGTCGACTGCTCCGAGACGCAAAACTTTACGAAATCGGTGCCGGCACCAGCGAAATCCGACGTATGTTGATCGGCAGAGAACTTTTTGACGACACACGATGACACAAAACGGAGAACGTATGAGTGAAGACTCGATCGTAATTACTGGTGCAGCACGGACTCCACTCGGAGGCTTTCAAGGTGACCTGGGCTCGGTTACAGCACCGGAACTTGGTGCCATAGCCATAGACGCCGCTGTAGAACGATCCCGTATCGCCCCAGAGACCATCGACGAAGTGTTGATGGGGTGTGTATTGCCCGCAGGCCAAGGCCAGGCACCCGCAAGGCAGGCCGCTCTCGGAGCCGGCCTGCCGTTGCACGTCGGCTGTACCACAATCAATAAAATGTGTGGTTCCGGTATGAAGGCAGTGATGCTTGCAAACGACCTGATCGCATCAGGGAGTGCGAATACAGCAATTGGTGGTGGTCAAGAAAGCATGAGCAATGCGCCATTTCTCCTGCCAAAAGCCAGGGGTGGATACCGATTGGGTCACGGAGAAGTGGTTGATCACATGTTTCTGGATGGTCTCGAGGATGCCTATGAACCCGGTCGACTGATGGGTACGTTTGCCGAAGACTGTGCTGATCGATATGTGTTTTCGAGAGAAGATCAGGACGATTTCGCGATTGAATCCCTGACCCGTGCCAAAGAAGCCATCGAAAGCGGCGCTTTTCAGAATGAAGTTGTTCCAGTTACCGTTTCGGATCGGACAGGCGAGCACCTGGTCGATTATGACGAGCAACCGCTTAAAGGAAACGTCGAAAACATACCACGCCTCAAACCAGCGTTTCGCAAAGGCGGTACTGTGACTGCTGCCAATTCAAGCTCAATTTCAGATGGTGCCGCTGCGCTGGTTTTGATGCGTCTATCTGCTGCTGAAAAGGGCGGCCACGTCCCATTGGCCAAAATTGTCGGGCATGCCAGTCACGCCCAGGAACCTGCTCTGTTCACAACTGCGCCCGTGTTTGCAATTAGAAAGCTGCTCGAAAAACTCAACTGGAAAGCGACAGACGTTGATCTCTATGAGATCAACGAGGCATTTGCAGTAGTCACAATGGCGGCGATGCGTGATCTTGAACTGGACCACCAACAGGTCAACCGACACGGCGGCGCCTGTGCTCTGGGTCACCCTATAGGTGCCTCAGGTGCAAGAATAATCGTGACCCTACTCTCAGCGCTTCAGAGATACGATATGCACAAAGGCATTGCTGCACTGTGCATCGGTGGAGGTGAAGCAACTGCCATGGCCTTTGAGCGACTGAACTGACCGGTTGTCAGTAAGTACACACAGTCATGACCATATTTAACAGTGCAATCGAGATCAGTGGTGGTGATTTTCAACAAAACCGCAGCGCCATGCGGGATAAGGTTGAAGAACTTCGTCAGGCTGTATCCACCGTCGCAATCGGTGGCTCACAGATCGCTCGCCAAAAACATCTTGATCGAGATAAATTACCAGTACGTGAACGGGTCAGTAAACTTATTGATCCAGCAACACCATTTCTTGAACTTTCCCAGCTTGCCGCGTGGGATATGTACGATGGCAAAGTACCGGCCGCTGGCATCATCACCGGAATTGGCAGAATCAGTGGCCGAGAATGTGTTGTAGTTGCCAATGACGCAACCGTCAAGGGTGGTACGTACTTCCCACTTACCGTCAAGAAACACCTGCGTGCCCAGACCATTGCTTCAGAGAATAGGCTGCCCTGTATCTACCTGGTTGATTCCGGCGGTGCTTTTTTACCCAAACAGGACGAGGTATTTCCGGATCGGGAACATTTCGGTCGAATATTCTTTAATCAGGCAAATATGTCTGCAGCCGGCATCCCGCAGATCGCTGTTGTGATGGGATCATGCACTGCTGGCGGCGCTTATGTTCCTGCCATGTCGGATCAGACCATTATCGTACGTGATCAGGGTACTATTTTTCTCGGCGGGCCACCGCTTGTAAAAGCCGCAATTGGTGAGGAAGTCACTGCTGAAGACCTTGGAGGTGCTGACGTACACACCCGAATTTCAGGTGTTGCCGACTATCTCGCTGACAACGATCACCATGCACTTGAACTCACTCGTACTCTCGTCGCGAACTTGAACTCACCATTAAATACACCCATTGAGCGGATCGAACCCAGGGAACCCGTCTACGATCCACAAGAACTATATGGAGTGATTCCAAGCGATGTCAAAAAAGCCTACGATGTTCGCGAAATAATCTGTCGAATCGTTGACGCCAGTGAATTTACGGAATTTAAGGCCCGATACGGAACGACGCTGGTATGCGCATTTGCCCGTATTCACGGATATCCCATCGGGATTGTCGCGAACAATGGTGTTCTTTTTTCCGAATCTGCACTCAAGGGCGCACATTTTATTGAGTTGTGCAGCCAGCGACAAATCCCGTTGTTGTTTCTTCAGAATATTACCGGTTTCATGGTAGGCAGACGCTATGAAAATCAGGGAATCGCCCGGGATGGTGCGAAGATGGTTACTGCGGTTGCCTGTAGCCGCGTACCCCGATTTACGGTGATCATCGGTGGTAGCTTTGGTGCAGGAAATTATGGGATGTGTGGTCGTGCCTACGACCCAAAATTTCTGTGGATGTGGCCTAACGCCAGGATTTCAGTGATGGGTGGTGAACAGGCTGCATCTGTGCTGACGGAAGTGCGTCGGGACAACACCCAGGGCCAGGGTAAGGCCTGGACTGATGATGACGAAACAGCATTCAAAAACAGCATACGCGACCAGTACGAAACACAAGGGCATCCTTTTTATGCCAGCGCCAGACTCTGGGACGATGGTGTGATAGACCCGGTTGATACCCGTCAAGTAGTCGCGCTGGGAATCTCCGCTGCGTTGAATGCTCCTGTCGAACCGACGCGATACGGCGTCTTCCGTATGTGAGTGCCATGAAGACTGTGACCTGGGAAATTGACGACCGCGGTGTTGTTCACCTGACTTTAAACCGTCCGGCGGTACACAATGCTTTCAACGATGAATTGATTATGGAGTTAACAGGCTCATTGGAAAAGTCAGCTGGCGAGGCTGGAATAAGAGCGCTCGTGCTCAGTGGAAAAGGAAAGAGTTTTTCCGCGGGGGCCGATCTAAATTGGATGCATCGTGCTGCGGATTATAGCCCTGAAGAAAATCAGGCGGACGCTGACAGACTGGCAGTCATGCTGCATACACTAGACAACTTTCCGGTGCCGACAGTCGTCGTGGTTAACGGTGCCGCATTCGGGGGAGGAGTCGGACTCGTTGCATCCTGTGACATCGCGCTGGCTTCAGACCGCGCCCTATTCTCCTTGTCGGAAGTCCGGTTAGGGCTGATACCCGCGACTATCAGCCCTTTCGTCGTTAACGCCATTGGCCAGCGCTCAGCCCGTCGTTATTTCCTAACGGGTGAGCGATTTGACGCAGCAACAGCGGCCCGAATCGGTCTGATCCACGATGTTGTTCCAGATTCAGACCTCGCTGAGGCGACTGACGCCATGATTAAGCAAATTCTGGTTGGCGGGCCTCAGTCTCAGATTGCTGCCAAAGCACTACTGTCACGCCTACGTGACAAGAACGATGAAGAAGACTCTGTAATCTGGACCGCCAGGCTGATTGCTGAAATTAGGGCCACGGATGAAGCCAAAAGCGGAATCAGTGCATTCCTCAATAAAACGCCTCCGCCCTGGCACTCCAAGCCCTGATGCTACATACCGTTCTGGTCGCCAATCGGGGGGAAATTGCCTGCCGAATCATCCAAACTGCAAAACGCGTTGGACTTCGGACTGTCGCCGTTTATTCTGAGGCCGACATTCGTGCCCGACACGTGGAGATGGCTGACGAGGCGATCAACATCGGGCCAGCGCCAGTTGCGGAAAGCTACCTGAACCCTAACCGTATTCTTGATGCGGCGAGGTCATCGGCCAGCGATACGATTCATCCTGGCTATGGATTCCTGTCAGAAAATGCCGCTTTCGCACGCGACTGTGAAACTGCCGGCATGATATTCGTCGGCCCCCATGTTCACACCATTGAAACGATGAGCGACAAGGCCCAAGCCAGACAAGTCGCTGAGCAAGCTGGTGTGCCGGTACTGGCCGGAATCCGCAGTGAAGACCAGTCAGTCGCGGGTCTTGTCTCAACTGGATCCATACTGGGTTTTCCGCTGATCATCAAACCAGTATCCGGTGGCGGGGGCAAAGGTATGCATGTTGCACGTACACCTGCCGAACTCCAAGTGCTTATTCCAACCAGTCAACGGGAAGCACAAACAGCTTTTGGCGACGAACGTCTCCTTCTTGAACGATACCTAGATCAACCACGCCATATCGAAGTCCAGATATTCGGAGATCAACACGGCAACGTAGTTCACATGTTCGAGCGCGACTGCTCTCTTCAACGGCGGCACCAGAAAGTCATTGAAGAGGCCCCAGCTCAGAACTTGCGACCGGAACTCCGCTCGCAATTAACCGAGGCGGCTGTCGCTATCGCAAAAGCGATCAGTTACTGCGGAGCAGGTACCGTGGAATTTCTGGTCAGTGGTGATGAGTTTTTCTTTATGGAGATGAATACCCGACTCCAGGTCGAACATCCAGTAACTGAAATGATCACTGGAATCGATCTCGTTGAATGGCAATTTAAGGTTGCTGCAGGTGAACACCTACCCTGTAAACAAAATCAGATTCTGTGCTTGGGGCATTCAGTAGAGGCAAGGCTGTATGCCGAGGAAATCCAGAACGGATTTCTGCCCAGTGCTGGTGATTTGTTGTGGCTGCGCTTTCCGCCAAACAACAAGCATGTCCGCGTCGACACTGGTGTCAAAATGGGCGATACCATCGGTATTTATTACGATCCTATGATCGCTAAACTCATTGTTCACGATTGTGAACCCCGGCGAAGCTGGCAAAGGATGACGCAAGCGCTGCAACACTGTGGTGTTGCGGGCCTGGGCACCAATCTGTCTCTGCTGCGTGGGTTATCCAGCCACACGGGGGTTCGGTGCGCCGATACCGATACTGAATTTATTGAACGCAATGCCAATGAATTCGTGGATACCAACCCCACCGATGTTGATGCGGCAAGTGCGCTCGCTGCATTTTACCTTTGGCGAAATGATCCATTCTGCCAAAGACACCACCGACGTGGCGACGCCGATTCCCCCTGGTCCGGTGCCAGTGGTTGGCGATTGAATTTACCGCCAGAGCTGCGATTCAACTTCGAGATCGACGGCATTGCCCGAGAAGTGGTTGCAAAGGCCAACGGCAATACACTTGATAGCCAGATAGAGGACCGTTGCTACCAAGTGTTCGAGTCGATGACGCCCGGTGAGGACTTGTTTATCGTGCTGGACGGACAGATGCTGCGGGGCACCGCGTTTATGTCCGGCCACAATCTTTTAGTCGGCGTTAACGGCCTGTTCTTCACCGTGACCGATTCCCAGAGCGCCCAGTCAAGTCAGATTGACCAGAATTCGGGAACTGTCCAAGCAACAATGACCGGCCGAGTTATCCAAATCCTGGCAAAACCAGGAGATCAGGTGGTCAAGGGAGATCCTGTAGTCGTTCTGGAAGCCATGAAAATGGAGCACAGCCTGAGAGCGCCTGTGACCGGACAGGTACGCACCCTGGACACGAACCTAGACCAACTTGTCGAACAAGGAGTCATCGTGGCTACGATCGATTCAGAGCCTACACCGTTGACCGAGAGTTAAACTTTAATTCCTTCTTCAGACCATCGCTTCAATCAGCATCGGCCCACTGTTACTAAATCCCGCTGCCAACGCAGTGTTGAACTGCTCGGCTGTATCTACCCTTATCCCCTCAACCCCCATACCTGCCGCCATCGCAACCCAGTCCAAATAAGGTCTATCGAGATCAAAAATATCGTGTGCAGTCGGTCCAGGCACAGCGCCTACATTTCTAAGTTCCCCGTGCAGTACAGCATACGATCGATTATTGAATATGACAGTCGTGACATTGAGATTTTCTCGTGCCTGCGTCCATAACGCCTGTACTGTGTACATCGCACTCCCATCACCGGAAAGACACAGCACCGGTCGTTCAGGACAAGCCACAGCGGCACCGGTCGCTTCCGGCAAAGCGCGTCCGATCGCTCCACCGGTACCGGACAACCAGTCGTGTGGGGGACAGCCTCGAGTAAATGGATGAAGCCCGCGACCTGACGTGATCGACTCATCAGAGACGATCGCGCCTTCGGGAAGGAAGTGACCGACTGCGGCCCAAACAGCCTCGAGAGTCAGTTCACCGGAAGACAGTTCAGGGCGTTTCGCAGATTCCAAATCAGGCAACGTCGACTGTGCACCTACCGAATCACACAGGCGTTCAAGAGCATCCTCAATGTCCTGTTCAGCCGTTGCTAGAACATGGACTTCACAATCCTGTGGAATGAGCAGGCTTGGCTTGTCTGGATAAGCAAAAAATGCGACCGGTGGCTTCGCGCCAACCAGAATCAAGTGACGGATGCCGTCGAGAACCTTAACTGCCTCGTCAACCACGTAGGGAATTCGTTCAATACCGACACGCCCTGCCCCGCGCTCGGTTCTGGCTGACATCAGTTCAGAACGTATTGCTGCGTTACTGTGCACAGAAATCCGGCTAGCGTTCTCGAGGGTTGGTGCACGCAGTGCCTTTCCACCCAGCAGTAACATAGCGGGCTCACCAGACTGCAGCGCCTGGGTGCAATTTTCTACAGCGGCCTCACTGGCTGTCTCAGGATTCTCTCGGGTGGGAACTGCGGCAACACCGGCTGCGTCGGTCCAAGCCGTATCAGCCGGTAGAATTAACGTTGAAATGGCGCCGGGGTGTGTCCGCGCAGCAGCGATCGCCTCGGCTGCATCAGAAGCAACGGATTTTGAATCAGCAGAAGTTCTAACCCAGTCAGAGACAGGGCGTGCGATACCTTCGATATCGGCGGTCAACGGTGCGTCGTAGGCTACGTGGTAAGTCGCGTGCTCTCCGACAATGTTGACAATCGGCGTTCTGGCTTTTTTGGCGTTGTGAAGATTTGACAGGCCGTTGCCGAGTCCAGGGCCCAGGTGCAGCAACGTGCCCGCGGGTTTGTCTGACATTCGACCGTAACCATCCGCAGCACCGGTCACGACGCCTTCAAACAAACAGAGGATGCAACGCATCCCATTAATCTTGTCCAAAGCAGCGCAGAAATGCATCTCTGATGTGCCTGGATTGGTAAAACAAACGTCGACGTCACCGGCCAGCAGTGTTCGAACCAGACTTTCAGCACCATTCATTGCAGTTCCCTTAATAATCGTTGTACAACACCGTAGTGAAAATTTACAGGCTATATCGCTTCAGGCCCTAGGCCGGTCAGTCTACCTTGATAAACTGAGTCACGAAATAGGCATCTATATAAAACTCTCTGAACAACTCACCCTCAATCACAACCGAAATGCTTTATCAGTGGCGAACCGCGTAGAAAATCGTCATCTGACTCTTAAGCTCAAGTACTTCAAAACCATTAAAGCCGGCCTGCTTCACCAACGACTCCATGCCCGATGGGCCAAGACACGTTCCAAGGCCAGGACCGCCAGCAGCTAACGACTGCGTCATACAGTGAAACACACTCATGCCGTAGTACAACGCGCCAATAGGATTAATATTCTCAGTGAGGCTGTCCGCGACCTTCGGTTCAATTATGAACACTGTCCCATCAGCACTGAGCAATTCGCATAGTTTCTTCAGCACCCCCACAGGATCTGTCAGATCATGAATACAGTCACAAGTGGTGATCAAATCAAATTGCCGCCCGGGTTCGAGATCCGAAAACGTACCCTGAACAAAATTAAGATTACCGGTAAGCCCTGCATCCTGGGCATTTTTGCAAGCCTGCTCGATCGACGCTGGGTCAATGTCCAGACCGATGAACTGTGATTTAGGAAAAGCGTCGGCCATCGTAAGCGTTGCGTGTCCCGTACCACAACCAAAATCAAGCACACGCCCTCCTGCGGTTAGCTTTTCGTACACTGTCGGCATTGATTTCAACCAATAGCTGACAAAACGCTGCTCGTACAGCCCCCGGTTCATCAGGTCTATAGCCAGTATCCCGTCCTGCCCATAATCCTCGAACGGAACACCGCCGCCATTGATAAAAGCATCCGACACTCTGGGTGCAACGCTCAACATCATTGGTAATGAGTGGAGTAATCCTCCCATATAGTGATCGGTTCCTTCAGAAGCCAGAAGAAAACCGAGTTCATCAGGCAGTTCAAACGTGTCATTATCCACGTCGTATTGGAGATATTCGGCACACACCATCCCTTTCAGCCACTCTTCAACATAGCGCGGCTGCAAACCGCTTTTTTCAATGACATTCTCCATCGTCATTGGTCCTTGACCGGAAAGAGTCTGAAACAGGCCGGTCTGCGCGCCCACATATGCAAGGCCAGCTGCCATACCGCCGGATAAGTCCCTCATCACCTTGCCTGCGAATTCTTTGATTTTCTCTTTTTCCATCGGTAATCTCCCAGCTACTGAAACCTTCATTGGTCAGGTGTACACCCCCGCTACACAGTGGATGATACCTGACCAATTCTACGCGGGTGAAGCAATATCCTGCTGTTTAACCCTTTCTGGAAACGGGTTGAATCGGTGGACGCTATAACACCATTACGCCAGGCAGCACGGTACAATATTATTTTGTTGTCCAACTTAAGGTAAACCATGCTTGAATCCAGCCGCATTGTGCGCCGAACCACCCGGCAGGTTCGTATAGGGGGTATCAGGGTCGGAGGGGATGCGCCCATTGTCGTACAGTCGATGACCAATACCGATACCACCGACAGTGCGGCAACCGCTGAACAAGTCATTCAACTGGCTGAAGCAGGATCGGAACTCGTCCGCATTACGGTCAACACAGACCAAGCAGCATCGGCCGTTGAAGACATTCGTAAACGGCTTGATGCAGCAGGCTGCACAGTGCCACTGGTGGGTGACTTCCACTACAACGGTCACAAACTTCTGGCCAAATTCCCAGCGTGTGCAGAAATCCTTGCCAAATACCGCATCAATCCCGGCAACGTGGGTCGGGGTGATCGTCACGACAGCCAGTTCAGACAAATGATCCAAATTGCCTGCCGCTACGAAAAACCGATTCGCATCGGAGTTAATTGGGGATCTCTGGATCAGAATCTTCTTGCACAGCAGCTTGACGAAAACGCTGCCCAGCCAACCCCAAAATCACTCGCGGAAGTCACCCGAGATGCACTGGTAGAATCTGCTGTGCAAAGCGCTGAATTTGCCGTACGCGAGGGACTGACACACGATGCCATCATCCTCTCATGCAAAGTCAGTCGGGTGCAGGACCTCATTTCAGTGTACCGAGATCTCTCCGAGCGAAGCGACATGTCGCTGCATTTAGGGCTGACTGAAGCTGGCATGGGCGATAAAGGTATCATCGCCTCTTCAGCTGCTCTGTCCATCCTGCTCCAGGAAGGAATTGGCGACACCATCCGGATGTCACTGACACCAGAACCAGGAGGTGATCGCACGCGCGAAGTCCGCGTCGCACAGGATCTGCTGCAGAGCATGGGTCTTCGTTCCTTTAGCCCGCAGGTCATAGCCTGTCCCGGGTGTGGCAGGACAACCAGCGACTTCTTTCAGCACCTGGCAAATCAGGTGCAGACTCACCTCAAACAGCAGATGCCTGTGTGGCGCCTACAATATCCCGGGGTAGAGTCACTCTCTGTGGCAGTCATGGGCTGTGTGGTCAATGGGCCCGGCGAGAGCCGCCATGCCGATATCGGAATTAGTCTTCCCGGCAGTGGCGAACATCCTGTCGCGCCGGTTTACGAGGATGGGGAGAAAACAGTCACCCTCCGTGGCGACGACATCGCCGCTCAATTCCTAGCGCGGGTGGAAAACTATATTCAAAATCGGTTTGCAGACAACTGATCCTGCCGTACAGATCCGCCGATCAGACAACTTACGTGTTATCCCGGTCCATTGACCGGAACACCAATGTCGAGTTGGTGCCACCAAAACCGAAACTGTTTGACATCACCACGCTCAAACCTGCATTTTCCTGGCAGGTCAGCACAATTGGGAATCCGTCGGCCTCGGAGTCGAGCGTGGAAATATTAGCAGACCCTGCTATAAAGTCACCGTCAAGCATCAGCAACGAATAGACCGCTTCGTTAACACCCGCTGCGCCAAGCGCATGCCCCGTAAGAGACTTTGTCGCACTGATGGGTGGTATCTGGTCGCCGAACACTTCTGCAATAGCATTGAGTTCCCGAATATCGCCAACCGGTGTACTGGTTCCATGGGTATTCACATAATCAACAGATTCTTCAACCCCTTCTAATGCCTGGCGCATGCACCGAACCGCGCCTTCTCCTGAGGGTTGTACCATGTCAAAACCATCAGAAGTTGCACCATATCCTACCAGCTCAGCATAGATTTTTGCTCCGCGTTTTACTGCGTGTTCGAGTTCCTCCATAACCAATACACCACCACCACCCGAAATCACGAAGCCGTCCCTGTGGGCATCATAGGCTCGCGAGGCGCTCTGTGGGTGGTCGTTGTACTTTGATGACAGAGCACCCATGGCATCAAAAAGTACTGTCGTTGACCAATGAAGTTCCTCACCACCACCGGCAAATACGACGTCCTGTTTGCCAAGCTGAATCAATTCCGCCGCATTTCCAATACAGTGAGCGCTGGTTGCACAGGCTGAACTGATCGAATATGACACGCCTTTGATTTTGAATGCCGTCCCTAAACATGCTGCCGTACTGCTGGCCATAGTTCGCGTCACCATATAGGGCCCCACCCGTTTTACGCCCTTCGCCCGAAGCGAGTCCACCGCCTCGACAATATTTTCAGGTGACCCGCCGCCCGAGCCTACGACTAACCCCGTTCTCGGATTCGATATCATGCCATCTTCTAGGCCCGAATCTTCCAGGGCATCACGCATTGCCAAATAGTTGTAGGCTGCGGCATCGCCCATAAACCGTTTTACCTTTCGGTCTATTTCTGCCGTCAAATCAATATCGATACTGCCGCAGACCTTCGATCGGAAACCGAGTTCTTCATATTCTTCACTGTAGCTAATTCCGGAACTGCCTTGTCGAAGAGCAGCTGTGACTGCCTGGCGACTGACCCCGATACTCGAAATTATGCCTACACCGGTCACGACCACCCGTCTCATATTTCACCTCCAGTTTGAGAGCCGACGAATAAGCCAACGCGGAGATCTTTACTGGTATAGATAACCTTTCCGTCGGCCTCGACTTGGCCATCTGCAATACCCATGAAAAGTTTTCTCATCACTACCCTCTTCAGCGACAGATGATAACGCACTAATTTACAGTCCGGCGTCACTTGCCCAGTAAAGCGTATTTCTCCCGACCCTAGCGCACGACCGTGTCCTAGCCCTCCCTTCCAACCGAGGAAAAAGCCCACCAATTGCCAGAGGGCATCGACTCCCAGACAACCTGGCATCACAGGGTCATTTTCAAAGTGACACGCGAAGAACCACTGTTCCGGGTTAATGTCGAGTTCAGCGATTACCTCACCCCGACCATAAGCGCCTCCTTTGTCAGAAATATGTGTAATACGATCAAACATCAACATAGGAGGTAAAGGTAACTGTGCGTTGCCATCACCAAACATCTGGCCGTGGCCACAAGCCAGCAATTCGGCTTGCTGATAGGAGTTCTGTTGCTCGAAATTCATTCGTCGACTCGTTGGCTAATCACTCAGCATACCAAAAACAATTCGGAACATCCGAAAAGTTGATGAGGATTATATCGCGGCCCAGTACCAAGCTGAGCGGACAGATTAACCCTCAACCACGATAAGATGAAGTCTACGCGGGCCGTGAGCACCATACTGGACCGTCTGTTCGACGTCTGCTGTCTTTGACGGTCCGGTAATCAGGTTCACTACGCGGGGCAATCCGTCTGGCAACGCACGCAGTCGCGTCCAAACATCTTCTTGGTGTCTCACAATTAAGGTCGAATCTAAAATAATAATATGGTCATCGGGCAGGAAATTGTGGGAAGTCCACCGCTTTTCTCCGCTGAGGAGCACTAGAGTGCCTGTCTCGGCAATACCGGCGTAAGCTTCGCTGATTGCTACCGAATCTTCGACTGTTGCTGGGCGCTTCTCGACGGACATTTCACTGGGCCACAACACCGCATCCAATAGTTCACCCTGCCCGACCAGAAGTTCGATAGGAATTTCTTTGGTCGTCAAGTGGCGCAGAATTGCAGACGGCACTTCAGCCAGGCCCTGTACCCGTTCGTAAGTACCATGGACCGCAGCATGCTTGTCACAAAATCGCCGTATCAGTGGATCTTCTACGAGGGGCTGAACGTGGGCTTCTGACGCTGAGATCCGCTTTTCTACCAATTCGACGCGGCTTGCAGAACGTTGTTCTCCAAGATCCAGAGAGGACCGCACAGCCTGAAGAATTTCACTCCTTGCGCCTGTCATCTGTCATTGTCTCTTTTGGCCTGCCACTGAACCTGAAAAGTACGCTTTTCCGGCGCGGCCATATCGCGACCCCCTGTCCATCCACCTGCACCCGGCAGTCTACGTAGGGCACCCTGTACTCTGCCAAATCGGTTCATCAACCAGACCGGTAATGCTACGACACCCTGGTAGAGTCTTGGCCGACGTACAAGCCAGGCCCACAACGACAACAGGCGCCTACCCAACCACGGGTTGAGATTTCGGCGATATTGTTCAAACCTGTGACTTCGGAGCATATCTGACAGTGGAATCCGCACCGGGCACACATCATTACAGCGACCATTTAGGGTACAGGCGTTGGGTAGATCGTACGACTGCTCAAACCCCTGCATGAGTGGCGAGAGCACTGACCCCATAGGGCCTGGATAGACCCAACCGTAAGCATGGCCCCCGACCGCTGAATACACTGGACAGTGATTCAAACAAGCACCACAGCGTATACAACGCAACATTGACCGATAACGGCCAGCCAGCATAGCAGATCGACCGTTGTCCAATAGCACAACATGGTATTCGGTTGGACCTTCGACCTCCCCGTCGCGACGCGGTCCTGAATATAAAGTTGTGTAGGCAGACATCTCCTGGCCAGTGGCACTGCGACCCAGGATTCGCAGGAACGTCGAAAGATCATCCAGTGAGGGGATGACCTTCTCGATGCCTGCTGTAATGATCTGAACGCGAGGCAAGGTGCTGGAGAGATCTCCGTTTCCCTCATTCGTGACAATGACATTTGCACCAGACTCGGCGATCAAAAAATTAGCGCCGGTAATACCCACATCGGCGCGGGCAAATACGCTGCGCAATACACTGCGTGCTTCGTTGACGATGGCTTCCCGGCGTGTGACCTGCTCAGAAAATCCATGTCTTTTGTGATTTTTGTAAAACAGTTCGGTGATCTGCTCTCGAGTCTTATGAATCGCCGGGGCGATGATGTGACTGGGTGACTCACCTGCAAGCTGAATAATATATTCGCCTAGATCAGTTTCGGCGACCTCAATGCCGGCCTCCTCAAGCACTCTGTTGAGTCCCATCTCTTCGGATACCATCGACTTACCTTTTGCGACGAGTCGGGCATCAGCATCGAGACATATCTTCTTGACAATTTGGCAGGCTTCTTCGGCCGTCTGCGCCCAGTGAACATGACCGCCATTCTCGATGGTCTTACGCTCATAGCGTTCCAGATAGAGATCGAGGTGGTTGAGCACATGATCTTTGATATCCCGAGCTGTATCACGTAGGGAATCAAACTCCGCTAGGTTCTCGATAGAAATCCGCCTTGCACCGACAAAACCACCTTTCGCCCGGTCCATCGCCTGCTGTAATGCAGGATCAGACAATGCTTCCCGTGCCTTACTCTTAAAGACCGCTGCAGAAGTTGCCGCCTGCGTCATGCCTCATCCTCCGGCTCAGCAATGCCCGGTCCATCCGCCATACCAGCAAGTACTTCTGCGATGTGGAACACCTTGGTTGCACTTCCCTCGCGGCGTAGGCGGCCGGCGATGTTCAACAAACATCCTAGATCCCCGCCCAGCAGGGTATCTGCCGAGGTCTGAGCTAGATCAGAAACCTTATTTGATACCAGCCGAGTAGAGATTTCCGGATACTTGACACTGAAAGTTCCCCCAAATCCACAACAGACGTCTCGATCGTCAAATTCTGCCAATGAAAGACCCTTGACCAAAGACAATAACTGCCGTGGCTGCTCCCGAATCCCAAGTTCGCGTAGACCTGAACACGAGTCATGATAGGCACACTTTGCCGGATAACACGAATCCACCGAATCAACCCGCATAACCTCAACCAAAAAGCGGGTCAGTTCCCACGTTTTGGCTGCCATTCGCTGAGCTCGATAAAGCCAATCTAATTCGTATCTGAACAGTCTCGGAAAATGTTCACTGAACATTCCTGCGCACGACCCTGAAGGAACAACGACATAGTCAAACTGATCAAAGACTTTGATGATCTGCTTTGCAATCGCGAGACTGTTGACCTCATCGCCATTGTTGTAGGCGGGCTGGCCGCAACAGCTCTGACTGCGTGGCACCTCTACCTCACAACCCGCCTGCTCCAGTAGCTTAACGGCTGCAAACCCAACCCTTGGCCTCATAATGTCTACGAGGCAGGTCACGAACAATCCAACTGTCGGTTTTTTCAGGGTATCGCTCATCTGGTGACCACTCACTCGAACAGCAAGATATGCTACCGTACGACTCTAACATCGTTTAGCGACCGGGTATGATCGATCAGTATCCGACCCATAAACCGACCGTCTGATCCACTAATTCACTGGTGTATTTGATGGACTGACCAATCGATCAGACATGTATTTGTCCAAATTTAGAGGCCGGCCAGAATTTCTCCTTTTGATTACGGCGGTTGCTGTACCCCTGAGCTTTGCAACCTGGCAGGCACTACTCAACAACTTTGCGATTGAGCGTGCTGCCTTCGGCGGTGCAGAGATGGGTATTCTGCAAAGCCTTCGCGAAGTTCCGGGGTTTCTGGCGTTTCTAGTGGTGTTTCTTTTGTTTCTATGTCGAGAGCAGACCATAGCCTACGTGTCGTTACTGTTGCTGGGTGTGGGCACACTGGTGACTGGGTGGTTTCCAAGTGTTGTTGGACTCTATGTCACTACCGTCGTGATGTCGCTTGGATATCACTACTTTGAAACTGTTCATTCCTCGCTGTGTCTACAGTGGATCGATAAGGACAAGGCACCTGAATTACTTGGAAGGGTGATCGCAGTGGGGGCATTTTCCTCTATCGTGGTCTATGGCTTTATTTGGATTGCGTTCGAACTCCTAGGTATTGATTTTTCGCTTGTTTACTTTTTAGGTGGTTGCGCAACTGTAGTAATAGGCTTAGTTTGTTGGTTGCTGTTTCAACAGTTCCCCGTCAAAGTCAAACAGAACCGTCAGATGGTGCTCCGTCGACGATACTGGTTGTATTACGCTCTCACATTTCTCTCCGGTGCAAGGCGCCAAATTTTTATCGTGTTTGCGGGATTTCTGATGGTCGAGAAATTTGGATTTGACGTCGCAATGATTTCAATACTGTTTCTGGTGAATGCAGTACTCAACATGCTATTTGCGGCCCGTTTGGGAAGACTGATCGGCAATATAGGTGAGCGGCGAATTCTAATTTTCGAATATGTCGGACTTACGATTGTCTTTACAGCCTACGCATTTGTGAGCAACGCCGCTATAGCCGCTGGTCTTTACATCATCGACCATTTCTTCTTTGCACTCGCCATAGCAATTCGAACCTATTTCCAGAAAATTGCCGACCCGGCCGATATTGCAGCCACCGCTGGAGTTGGATTTACCATCAATCACATCGCTGCGGTGGTCTTGCCCGCTCTATTAGGTTTCCTGTGGCTTATATCACCGTCAGCTGTATTCCTGGTGGGCAGTGCACTAGCGGTTCTGTCGATGCTACTTTCATTCAACGTGCCAGAAAACCCCTGCCCGGGAAACGAAGTAGTTCACGGCCGTTGGGGATCGGCCATGGATTCTACAATGGATACTGCTCGTCAGAATTGATTCTCTGTGCCAGTTGTGCCGTGATAATCTGGCCGCTCGTCACGCTAGAACACTGTGAATGAGATTTCGTATCCAGCAAACTTTCTAATATTCAAAACGCCTTGATCTAAAATCAGGTATTGCCCTTTGATCCCTTCAAGAGTGCCTTTTACACTTTTTTCCTTATCAAAATTAAACGCCTTTATTTTTTCCGGATAGTGTAAAACCGGATAACAAATCCGTGTCGGTTCTTCGTGCTCTTTCAGGCGAACAGTCGACGCACCGAACTGTGACTGGCAATCTGTGAGTAACGCTTCGCTAGATATTCGCAGTTGTTCCCATTCCAACTTAAGGTCGATCTCGGTTTGTCCGCCTTTCAACATTCGACGCCAGTCCGTTTTATCATTGACCGTGCTTTTTAGGGCGGTCTCTATCAGACCAGACTGCAGCCGAGTATCCACTTCAACGATCGGCAGTGCCTGAATCGCACCCTGGTCTATCCAGCGCGTTGGCACTTGAGTTTTACGTGTGATTCCGACTTTCAGGCCGGAAGAATTGGCAAGATAAACCACGTGAGGTTGCATACAATAGGCCTCCCCCCACTGCGGTTCCCTGCATGTTCCTTCATGATAATGACATAATTCTGGCCTGACGATACACGTATCGCATGCAGCCAGTCGACGCAGACAGGGAAAACAGTACCCCTGATTGAAGCTCTTATTCGTTTTTCGAGCACATTCAATACAAAATATTCTTCCAGAATAAACGAGGGAAATCTCCTGCCCAAGCAGAGAATTCAAATCAATCAACGTTTCTCCTACTGGCAACTGGTAATGAACCGGGTCGGCCAGTTCGGTACGCATTTTTCGAAGTGTTCCTTGTGTCATCTGAATTAATCCGGAATGTCGCTTTCTTTACATCCAGTCACCAGCCGGATGGGAGGCGTCTGTTAATGCGTATCTGTTCCGATGTAACACTAATATAATCTCCTTTGACCAGATCGCTCATGATCCGACTCACCATCTCCCTGGAAGAACCAATCATGTCGGCGATAAGCTGGTGTGTGAGGCGCTCGTTAACAACATGAACATCATCTGCGACCACTGATCTGCGCTCCAGCACATCTACAATTCGACAATAAACATCCTTCAGTGCAAGACTCTCCACGTTCTTCGTCAATCGCCTCACCATATGAGCCAGTGAGCGAATGAGTGCTCGAGCGAATTCAGGATGATTGTCCAGTAGATCCATAAACTGATCTCTATAAATAATTAACAACTCAGTATTTTCCAACGCGGCGACCGATGCCGATCTGGGTTCTTCATCCAGCAGGGCGATCTCACCAAAACATGCCCCTCCAGATTCGACTGTTAGAACCACTTCTTTCCCCTCATTGTCGCTCAACAGAACCTTGATTCGCCCGCTAACCACGACATAAAGTCCGTCAGCTGGATCTCCTTCCGTAACGATAACACTTCCTCGTTTAAACCAGCTGCGGGTCGAACATTGAGCAAGTTGATCAAGGTCTGATTGATTCAGGCCCGAAAAAATAGGCACTTCGGCAAGTATCGTGGAATTCACTCATTACTCCAGCAGGTATTGATGACCTCACGTCGGAATAACACAGAGTATCCAGGCAGGTATGGCAACGCAACTGACCGTAGTTCAGTTGCGCCGACGGCGTTTTCGCCCTGAAGCCTTGCCACTATTCTGCGAGGTATCTTGCCGGCTTGGAAGGGTTACCACCTTGGCCAACTGCGGGAATTCTGCAGTCCGATGCGGAATTGCCATCGCCGCGACAAAATGCTCCTGGAATCGTGGCTCCACAGCTGTCTCTATTTTTTCTATCCGGCGGACCTCTTTTTCTATTTCCTGCCGGGCATTCTGATCAACCAGTGCGATATGCGCACCAGTCCCTGCAGCGTTTCCGGCCGATGTAACATTGTCGAGATCACAGTCTGGAATTAAGCCCAATACCATGGCGTACATCACATCGATGTGAGAACCAAATGCACCGGCAAGCCGAATCCGATCAACATGCTGAATTCCAAGACCATCCATCAACAATCGAATACCAGCGTACAGTGCTGCCTTAGCCAGCTGAATAGCCCGGACATCATTTTGTGTGATCCGTAGAGTCACACTCCGGTCATACACCTCATAGGAGAACGTCCGTCCATCAGCGACGATGTGGCGAGATCGGCTTGCCTGGCCACCATCGATCACACCGTCGCTGGAGCAGATTCCCGAGAGCACCATTTCCGCAATGACCTCGATGATTCCAGAACCGCAAATACCCGTTACGCCATGATTGGCAATACTCTGATCAAAACCTGTTTCATCAGACCAGAGATCCGAACCAATAACCTTGAATCGAGGTTCAAGCGTATCCCGATCAACTCGAACTCGCTCTATTGCGCCTGGTGCAGCCCTTTGCCCGCAGCTGATCTGAGCACCCTCGAAAGCCGGTCCGGTTGGACTGCTTGCCGCAAGCATCCGATGTCGATTTCCCAACACGATTTCCGCATTGGTACCAACATCAACCAGCAGCGTGATCTCCTCACGTAAATAAGGTGCTTCGGACAGCACCATCGCAGCCGTGTCTGCACCGACATGGCCGGCAATACAAGGCAAAACATAAGACCTCGCCCCGGGGTGCAGATCGAGGTCCAGTTCACTGGCTTTGAGCTCGATCGCCTGATCAGTTGTCAAAGCAAAGGGAGCTCCGCCGAGTTCTATCGGGCTGATACCCAGCAACAGATGGTGCATAACAGGATTTCCAACAAAGGTCGCATCCAGGACGTCAGTCGTGTCATAGCCGGCCTGCCGACAGACTTCCTGTGCCAGCTCAGCAATCGCAGCCCGCACCACCTGTGTCATTTCCTTGTCGCCGCCAGGGTGCATCATGACATAAGATACCCGACTCATCAGATCCTCACCGAAGCGGATCTGTGGGTTCATCATGCCCGAGGAAGCCAGGACTTCACCGGACGAAAGATCACACAAATGTGCTGCTATCGTGGTTGATCCCACATCGACTGCGATACCCAAAGCGCGATCTTTGAATCCGGCCCAGGTTGCTATGATCTGCTTCTGTCGATAGACAGCCACGGTGACTTTTCGTTCGCCTGATTTCAGGCAGCTCTGTAGCGTCTCAAGTACGTACCGATCACAGCCAAGGCCGGTTAGACCCCATTCAAACTCCAACTCCTCGAACAACCGCTGTAGGTCGCCCGCCGGGTCATGCATATTGGGTTCAGGCACATCCAGGAAATGCAGGCGTACCAAGGGATCCACATCAATGTCGTGTACTTCAATCCGTTTACGCACAACCTGCTTGTGAACTTGGCTGTCGGCCGGCACGTCTATGACCACATCGCCCAGAATTCGGGCCGAACAACTCAGGCGGCGACCTTGGACAAGCGATTGCTGTCGGTCGTATTCCAATTCACTGTCGCTGCGCGCTGATAGATTGGCCAGGTTCGACTCGATTCCGTGCTTGGGGAAAGACCCTTCACTGAGAAGTACCTGACAACGACCACAGATTGCTCGACCCCCGCAAACCGAATCGATATCCACACCGAGTTCCTGTGCTGCCTGCAACACCGTAGTGCCCGTCTGGAAACGGCCGCGTCGGCCCGAAGGTGTAAATACGACCAGTGCTTCTACCATTGTTCTACTTAATCACTGTCTCAGTACCCGTTCGAATCTGTTCGTCTGGATGTACTGTGTAGTAATCCGATGAATCGTCAAAGTAAATATGTTCTTGTGTGCTCAGACCTGTAGGCACGTCCAATGATCCAGCTGCTATAGACAATGAGCTTGACCCATCCAATTGCCAAAACAGACTGGAACCACAGCGGCGGCAGAAACCGCGCTTAGCCTTTGACGACGAGCGATACCAGGACAGTGTGTTCTGGCTGTCAATCTCAATGGCCTCTACTGGCGCAGCGGTTGCTGCCCAGAGGTGACCACTGCTCCGCCGACATTGCGAGCAATGGCAAACGAGCACCTTGCGCAGCTTACCTGTGACCTTGAAGGTGACAGCACCGCACAGGCAGCGACCATGACGTTTTGAACTTGTCATCGTGCTGAACGGCGGCGGCGATTCCGCCCTCGTTCCCGGGCGCCGCCTGTCTCGGCATCATGCACCGGTTCCCGATATTTTTTTATCCAGCGCCGACAATCAGGGTCGTGTCCCATCATCACATCGGCCCCTGAAACAGCCTGCATTACTTCTCCGTGTAACGGATTTGTAATAGCCGATGTCATACCCGCACCTATAGCCATGGCAAGGAACGCCGAGTTCAACCCATTGCGGTTGGGCAGACCAAAACTGACGTTGGAGGCTCCACAGGTTGAGTTCACTTTCAGTTCTTCACGCAATCGACGGACGATACTCATCACCTGACGCCCCGCATCATTTAAAGCGCCAATAGGCATAACAAGTGGGTCTACGATTATGTCTTCGCGGGGTATTCCATGGTCTTCGGCACGCTCTACAATCTTTCTGGCCACTTCAAACCGGACATCTGGATCCTCTGAGATGCCAGTCTCATCATTCGATATCGCAACCACTGCAGCATTGAATTTCTTAACCAGCGGGAGAACACTCTCAAGACGTTCTTCCTCACCCGTAACCGAGTTCACCAGCGCTTTACCCTGATATACCGAAAGGCCCGACTCCAGGGCCGCAACAATTGATGAATCAATAGACAAAGGTACATCAGTAAGCGACTGAACGAGTTGTATGCACTCGGCCAGAATAGCAGGTTCATCAGCGAGCGGTATGCCGGCGTTTACGTCCAACATATGGGCCCCAGCTGCTACCTGCGCCAGCGCGTCGACCTCAACCCGACTGTAATCTCCATTTTTCATTTCTTCTGAAAGAACCTTACGCCCGGTAGGATTGATCCTCTCACCAATTATGCAAAATGGCTGATCAAATCCTATTCGGAGGTCCCTATTTTTCGAACTGACTAGCGTAATGGTCACTGCATACTCCTTAATCTTAGTAGCGTACTGACCATCTTCGGACAACGTACATCTAGCCTTGGCCTTATTTAGGTAGGATCAGTTTTAACGCCGTTGGCCCGGATCAGCACCAACAGGTCGTCATCGTTATAGCGCTGTTCAAGTACATGAGCCAATTCGTTAGCCGCCGATTCAAGATCATCACCACAGGTAGAGGCTTCCCGCCGCCATTCACTTAAGTAGGCATCACTACTGCCTTTACCCGCGCGCATCGCGGCTCGGTCAATGGCCGCTTGAAATCGTTGACTAAGCCGTACCTTGCTCGTCGAGCGCCCTTTTTTCGCGATAACCTGTGACGGAATATCCCGCCAATAGATCGTAATTAGTTTAGGCATCAGGGTGTCCTCGCAGTCATTGGTACCGATACCATGAATCGGTCCAAGCCTGTTTCAAGCTCACCAAATCCGGTCGAGCGATGCTCAAACTGCAGCCCCAGACGATCCGCTGCAGAGCGTGCCTTTGTAATCAACTCTGATGATTCCGTCTGTGACAGATACAGCAATCGAGTGTAATTCTTGAAATAAATCTGTTTGAGCTCGGGATGCCGGTCCACCCCTAACTCATCCATAATCAGCCTGTCAAAATGACGAGCCAGGAAGTCAGTCAAGTAAAAGGTACCAGGTTCAGCGTCGTGCAACTGTTCAAACACATCCGATCCAGCATAAAACTGGTAGCAATGGGCACCTTCCAATCTCTCCACCCCGAGCGGCTCGAGCATGCTGTCCAATAAACCTCCTGTCCCACAATCTGCGTACGCCACAAAAATGTGCGCATATCGATCGTGATTGCTCTGGATCTTGTCCAGCACACGGTTGGGAATCTGATCCGGACGGTTATGTAGGTCAGCAGGCAGGCACTGGACATCGACATCAGTCCAACCATTGATATCGATAAGTTGCTGGATCTCTCTGGCGAGTGCACCGCAAGCAATGATCAGTTTTCCAGACTGTTGGCCCATTGGTTTACTCTCCTAGCATTTTGTTGACTGCTCTGTGTGGCCTATCGCCTACTCTGCTCCCTCAATCACCAATAGCTCAGTACTTAATCTTTACCTGTCAGTGCTTACGCTGGGATCGACTCACCCCTGCGCTGTGCAATCATCTGCTTAGCTGTCTCCACTGCCACGGCTGCATCTCGACAGTATGCATCCGCACCAATCGCTTTCCCGAATTCCTCGTTCAAGGGTGCCCCACCCACCAACACAATATGGTCATCCCGAATACCTTGTTCGACCATGGTATCAATAACCACTTTCATATACGGCATCGTCGTGGTCAGTAGCGCCGACATGCCCACGATGTCCGGTTTATGTTCTTCAATTGCTTCGAGGAAGTTCTCGACTGGATTATTGATACCAATGTTATAGACATCAAACCCTGCGCCCTCAAGCATCATGCTCACGAGATTCTTACCAATATCGTGGATATCACCTTTTACAGTACCAATAACCACTGTACCAATACTTTGTGCACCAGTTTCTGCCAGTAGCGGCCGCAGAATCGCCATACCCCCTTTCATTGCGTTGGCTGACATCAGAACCTCGGGCACAAACAAAATTCCATCTCGAAAATCGATACCGACTATTCGCATTCCCTCTACCAGAGCGTCCTCGAGAAGTTTATCCGCAGCCCAGCCTCGCTCTAGCAGTATGTTCGTCCCCTCTTCAATCTCTTCTTTGAGACCATCATAAAGATCGTCGTGCATCTGCTCAACGAGTTCCTCGTCGGATAATGTATTCAGATCCAGTTCTTCTTCGGACTCTACAACTTCAGTTTCTGTCATTGTCACCGCACCTTATAGTGGATGTTCTACAACACGGAAAAAACGTGTAGGCGGTTCACCGCCACGACCACAGCGGCATTCTAAGATTAATACCCAGATCTGTTGATTTGCGCGCGACATATGGGATCTGTTTTGCGACACCTAGACCCATAAACCATTCGACCACTTCCTGATCTGACAATCCGCATTAAATGAAACTAATAAAGAACAGAAATTAATAATACTGCAATCAAAAACACGTACTGTCCGAATTCAGGAGAACCTCAGGAATATGCCTGAACGCGCCTTAGGATCGAAACAAGTTGACTTGGGCGGCATAACCAAGCCTTGATCTGCAATGCTCATCAAGTCCGTCATGGAAGTCGGGTAGCAGGCAATACCAGCCTGCCACCCTTCTTCAGCCCGTTGTCTCAAACCATTCAATCCACGATCACCTGTAACAAAATCAAGTCGAGGGTCAGATCGGTCATCCTCGATACCCAGCACAGGTTCAAGAAATAAGTTTTGCAACAGCGATACATCCAGACTACCCACCGAATCGTTGGGTACCCGCGCCGGGCGCACCTGCAATCGAAACAGCTGGTTTTCCACCAGCAAAGTGAACTCACCCGGTTTGGATGGCAGCATCGTCTTCCTGTCGTCGGAAATCCGATCGACTGTAAAGTTTAACGCGAGCCCGTCAATCAACTGCTCCACTGAAAGCCCGTTTAAATCACGAACACATCGGTTAAAAGAGAGGATCCTCAACTGAGTTGCCGGGAACAACGCCGCCAGAAAATTATCCCAGGGGCCACTGCTTGATCGATTGGCAGCATGTCGAACGCTAGCTGCCATTCTATGGTGCCCATCGGTAAGGTAGGCAACCTCAACACCCAAAAACTGAGTTCGCAGAATATCGATCTGCTCGGTCTCGACAACCTTCCAAATTGTCTGGCGGACTCCATCTTCCATAAAAAAGTCAAGCAACGGTTTATCCTGGGTGATGATTTCTACAGTTTCATCAATGCGAGCATCATCCTGATAAGCAAGGCAAATGGGGCTGGAACTCACACCAACATGCTGCAAGTATTGCGTGAGTCTATTTTCATGTTCAGACCGTGTATGCTCATGCTTGTGAATGCGCCCTTGCTGATACTCCGTCACCGGCACTTCTGCGATAACAGCCGTCTGAAAATGGTCTCCGGTATGCAGTCGGTAAATGTACAGCGCCTCCTGAGGTTGCAGCTCGAAAGTCGAATCCTCCAACATCTTTTGGACCGCGTTAAGATTGTGATCCAGAACCATCTCCAACGACGGGTTTTCCGACTCAACATAGTCCTCCGGTGTTCTCATCGTTTTGATGAAGTTCGGCGGGTTTGCCTTGGCGTAGGCCGCGCGTTCGGCAGGCGCCATTGAATCGTAAGCAGGTGCAACCACCTGCTCTGCTCGATCACTGCAGACAACATAGGGTTTGAATGTATGGATCTGTGTCAAGCAGGTTTACCTGTAAGCAACACGGGCCTTACCCTGGGTTATTTTCCCGAAATGCAGCCATAAACTCTGCCAGTGCCGTTACACCGGTACGTGGCATAGCATTGTAGATGCTCGCTCGACATCCACCAACACTCCGGTGCCCCTTAAGATTGAGCAGATCAGCCGCGTCCGACTGCTTGAGAAACTCTGCTTCGAGATTGTCGTTCGGCAATCGGAAAACCACGTTCATGGCCGAGCGGCACCTGCTTTCAACGGGACAACTGTAATACCCGTCGCTGCTGTCAATCACCGAATACAGCAGATTGGCTTTCTCCTGTGTTTCTCTTTCGATAACATCGAGCCCACCCTTCTCATTCATCCACTTAAGTATCTTACCTAGCATGTAAATCGGAAACACTGGTGGAGTGTTGAACATAGAATTTTTCTCAGCATGGACGGCATACCGCATATAGCGCCCGATGTCAGTATTGCAATCCTCCAGTATTGACTCTCTGACAAACACTAGTGCCATTCCGGATGGGCCCAGGTTTTTCTGGAGTCCACCGTACACCAAGTCAAACTTCTCCCAGGGTATTGCCCTTGACATGTAGTCTGAAGACATATCGCAGACTAAGGGTATGTCGACATCAGGCCAGTGGGTAAATTGCACACCTCCGATTGTTTCATTGGACGTTATATGCAGATAGCGGGTACCCGACTGGATTTCCAACTCATCGTCCTGGGGCATCCTGGTGTAGCCGCAATCCTTACCTTCCCACGCGGCATAGATATCACCGTAGAATCTGGCATCGGTCATCGCCCCAGTAGCCCAACTGCCGGAATTCACGTAGCCTGCCCGCTCACCTGTTCGCAACAGGTTCATTGGCACCATAGAAAACTGAAACGTTGCGCCACCCTGAAGGAACAACACCTTGAAACCATCGGGAACACTGAATATTTTTCGAGTCATCACTATCGCTTCCCGATGTACTTCATCAAAATGTTTCCCGCGATGACTCATTTCAATCAGTGACATCCCTGAACCCTGGTATTCCACGAATTCCGCCTGAGCTTCCTCAAGCACCTGTTGAGGCAGCGTTGATGGACCCGAACTGAAATTATTGACTCGCCGACTCATCACTTGCCTCCTAGTACATTGAATAATCACGTGTCCATGTTGACACAGTGTTTGATATGTCCCTGACTGAACGCATCCAGGATCTCTATCACACCCCTTGCGACTGCTGCTTGAGCCTGATCTGTAGATGCGCCGATATGATGGGTACCGTAAACATTGGGATGCGTGGCAAGAACTGATTCAAATACAGCCTCACCACCACTTGGTTCCTCGCAAAACACATCCAAACCTGCTCGAATCCCTTTCTCATCCATCGCCTTTATCAGGGCTTGCTCGTCGACAATGTCCCCACGAGAGGTATTGATAACAATAGCCCCCACTGGCATGCGCGCCAACAACTCTGCATCGACCATTTTTTTCGTGCCGGCCACAGATGGCACATGAAAACTGAGAATGTCACACCGTTCTGCCAGTTCGTTAAGGCCGGTGACACGCTTTATACCGCCTATACGAACGAGGCGGTCGTGCGTTTCCCGCCACCGATTTGGTCGATCAATAACATAGAGTTCCAGCCCAAACGCATGCGCCCGTTCAAGCACTTCCAAACCCACGGCACCGAGACCAACCACGCCCATACGTCGACCTTTCAGACCCGCAGCAACACTGAATCGTTTCTTATTCCAATTTCCCTGGCGCAACGCTAAAACATTGTCCGGAATGTTTCTGTCGATGGCGATCAGAAGTCCGATAGCCAGTTCAGCGACTGCTGCAGCATTTCGACCCGGTACGTTACAGACATAAATGCCCCGAGCAGCAGCGGCATCCTTATCGATCGTGTTCGTTCCAGCGCCGGCTCGAATAATCATCTTCAGCGAATTTCCAGCCTCTATTGCCTTTTTCGTTACCTGAGTGCTTCGCACCACCAACACATCATATTCTGCAAGCACAGAGTCAAGCTCATCAGATTTAAGATCAGGTTGCAGCACACAGTCTTGCCCCTTCTGTTTGAGTTCATCGACAGCTGACTCGGGATATTTGTCAGCAAAAAGTATTCTCATCAGTCATAGTCTCGTGATCAGGATGCGTGAGGCCACAACCTATGCAGTGCGGATCATCACGTTACCGGGGATTTTCAATGAGTCCCGAGATAAAGAAAAGTCTAGGTACCGGAGCGTTGCGTTACCGGGCTGCCGAGAGTCGCTTTAGGATAAATCATGGGTACCCGTTAATCTACAACTTTTCGCACGGTCGCCGGGCGCAACACATCTCTGGCCAAACATCTTGACGCTTTCAATAATCAGTCTTGTGCTGGCAGCTGCATTTCTACATGCCGCCTGGAATGCATTTATCAAGGCTGGTGATGACAAGTTACTCAGTCTCGCTCTGATGCATGGATGTTCCGGAGTGATCTGCCTGTGCCTGCTGCCATTTGTCCCGATCCCCAACCCAGCAGCGTGGCCATATCTTGGGCTTTCGCTGGTTCTGCACTGGGGTTACTACGGCTTTTTAATCAGTGGTTATCGTGTGGGTGACTTAGGTCTGGTTTATCCGCTTGCGCGGGGCAGTGCACCCCTACTTATCGCCGGATTTGGGGTACTTCTTGCCGGAGAAACTTTGTCGTTGATGGTTCTGGCAGGCATATCGCTCGCCTGCGTAGGAATCGTCAGCCTCAGTTTCGAAAACGGACCACCCTGGCGCGGCAATCTGAAACCCGTGCTGTTCGCGATAGGCACTGCGATCTGGATTAGCGGCTATACGCTAGCCGACGGACTGGGTGTAAGGGAAGCCCAGTCCAAGTTGGGCTACATCATCTGGCTGTTTGTTCTTGAGGCTGCCACATTTGGCATCTTCGTCTCACTGATTCGTCGACATACTTGCAAGGATTATTATCTTACGCACTGGCGTGGGCTATGGATTAGCGGTATGGTCGCAGCGCTCGCCTATGGTTTGGTTATCTATGCAATGAGTACAAACACCATGGCCATGATCTCTGCTCTACGGGAAACAAGCGTAATCATTGCTGTGCTGATTGGAGGGCTAATGCTCAAGGAGCGGAATATGTTGTACAGGATGTGCGCGGCCGCCATCGTTGTGGTCGGAATTACAATTATGAATTTAACATCGTAATGATCGGATTGGTCTTCATTCAACAATTCAAGCGTACTTGCAACGCTATCCCTTCGGCCGCGGCATGAGTCAGTCAACCTATCACGTGGCCGTGTTCAGGGGAGATGGAATAGGCCCCGATGTCACCGATGCGACGATCGCTGTCCTTGAGGCCGTGCAAAAACGCATCGGCGGATTTTGTTTAAATTTTAGCAGCTACCATGCCGGTGCCGCTTACTTCAGAGAGTCCGGCAGAGACATTGAACAAGGGTCTGAACAAGCCGCTGAACAGGCTGATGCTATTCTATTAGGTGCAATTGGATTACCAGAGATCCGATATCACGACGGTACAGAAATAGCCCCCCATCTTCGCCTACGGGAACAGCTACAACTCTACGCTGGCGTGAGACCGGCCCGAGCCTATCCGAATACGCCCCTACCCCTCGCAGACCCTCGCGCCTCGACTATCGATCTAGTAATCGTAAGGGAATCCACAGAAGGTCTTTTTTATTCGGCTGCCGTACATGGGCGGGCACAGGTCGCCAATGAAAATGAGGTACGCGACACGTTACGCATCACGAGACACACCACTGAAAAACTTCATAATTTCGCATTTCAATTGGCAAGACAGCGAAAAAATCACGGCAGGCCTGGCCGTGTGACCTGCGTAGATAAGGCTAACGTGTTCAAGTCCATGGCATTTTTCCGAAAAATATTCGACGAACGAGCCGAGCAATTCCCCGACATTTCTGCCGATCACAATTATATCGATGCCCAGGCTCTGGACCTTATCCGTAAACCCTGGTCATTCGATGTCATGGTAATGGAAAATATGTATGGAGACATACTGTCTGATCTCGCTGGCGGTCTTGTCGGGGGCATGGGTATGGCAGCCTGTGCTGAGATTGGAGATCATCATGGATTGTTTCAACCCGCCCACGGCAGCGCACCAGACATCATGGGTCTAGATGCCGCAAACCCATTGGCCTGCATTCTCAGCGGTTCACTGTTACTGGGATACCTGGCCGAGCAATCAGGACAAAATCAACTTAATCGCGCAGCCGAGATAATTGAATCTGCAGTTTACACAGGCTTCTCATCCGGCCGGCTGCGTCCACTGGAATTCGGTGGCAACCAGGGTACCCGCGCGGTGGCCCAGGAAGTAATCAATATCCTCCCGACAGTTGGCTGAACCGCATTGTGAAAAAATAGATCGTCGCAGCCAACCTACATTCGCACCTTGATCACATTACCAGAGGCACTATTTAACCTCAATCAGTTCAATTTCGAAGACCAAGGTCTGATTGGGACCGATAAGGCCGCCAGCACCAACACGACCGTAGCCCAGCTCTGGTGGAATCACAACCTCCCATTTCGCCCCTTCTGACATTAACTGAAGGACCTCTTTCCATCCCGCTATGATGCCACCCAGACTAAAGGTCGCCGGCTGACCTCGCTTGTAGGAACTATCAAATTCTTGACCATCCGGTAGCGTGCCCCTGTAGTGCACAACCACGGTGTCATTCGGACCAGGTTTTGTGCCAGAACCGGTTGTCAGCGCCCGGTACAAAATGCCGCTATCGGTGCGCAAGACAGTCTCTTGTTTGCCGTATTCTGCTCGAAATGCCTCACCGCTTAATTCGTTTGAGTCCCCAAGCTCTTTCATCTTTCCCGCCTCCTGCTCACCTTTAGTTTCTATCGCTTTCATAATCTCTTCTTGACTGAGCGCAAGTGCTTGTCCTGAGAGGACGTCCGCGATACCACGGGCAAAGGCATCAACATCCAGTTCAACGCCTTCTGCAACCAGTTGCCTTTGAATTTGACTGCCGATCTGATACCCCAGCGCATAACTGTATTTCTGCTCATCGGAGTCAAGCGGAGTTTCTGCAGCTATCACTGATGCCGGGATCATCAACCCGACCCCAATTACACAACCCACAACAATTCTATTCATACCAGCATCCTTAAACGTTTAATTACTTTTCAAGATTGTCTACACCACCACAGTTCTACCCATCTGGCTTATCCACTGGGTGGTTTTCTACAATACCCTCAACTTCAATCGTAACATGCGATACACGGGGGCATTGTTCACGCAGGCGCAATTCTAGCTCGTCTATGATTTGTTCGGTACGTTCAAGTGTGGCCTTAACCAGCGCGCGGTCAGACAGAAACTCTACCCGCCCAGGCTCACCACCATCCAGATCAGTAATCCTGATGCTGCTTTCAGCCCGATGCTGTGTAATCCCTTCCCGCAAAGCAGACACTATACTCTCCTCTTTCAGTTCAATTTCGGCCACGAGAACAGTATTGCGGTCATCAATGACAATACTGCGCAGGTCATGATAACGCTCAATATCCTTGTGGGCGTCGGCAATCAACCTAAAGGTTTCCTCGGCTTCCTGATCCCGGACATCGGAAAGAAAGCGCATATTAATCATGCCTAGAAATGCTGCAGTGATACCCAGCATCACCGCAATCACCACCGAGAACCCGATATCCCAAAGCACAATACCGGTTGCGTGCGTTAGCGCAATGCCAGTGGCAGCTAGTAATACACCAATAACCGCAACCGCATCTTCAAGCAGGACGGCAACCAATGTTGGATCATCTGATTGACTGAGGTAGGACAGAGTATTCTGATGACCACTCATTCGAGCTCGCTGCGCGAATTCACGCCAGGCGACTTTTAATATCCAGGACTCAACCAAGAGAGCAATCAGCAAGACACCCATCGCCAATACCAGAGGATCGGTCGATCCGAATAAAGTCGATTTAACGGTAACCTGGTCGGCAATGTGATGACTCTCCTGCCAGGCATGCCAGGCGTGTGAAAGGCCCAGCCCACAGCCGATTGAGAAAAGACCAATCGCGCTCCACAAGTTCCAGAGATATTTCTTCTGACCATGACCGAAAGCGTACCGACGATCGGCCGGTCTGTTGCCGCTTTTCAGCCCCATCAACAGAAATAACTGGTTGAGGGTATCCATCAGACTATGGATCGCCTCATTCATCATCGCTGCCGAATGTGTTGGAACTGCGACCGTGAACTTCAGGATAGTCAGCACTGCATTACCACAGATCGCGATCAGCACTACTTTCTTGGAACCTGCGCTCATGAAATTCCACCTACCGAGTAGTTTTCACCCCTATTTACCGTACCGAAAGGTGCCCTTACACAGGCACAGCAGTATACTCAATGAACTTTCGGCAGCTGCCACAATCTGAACGACCCACATTACCACCCATGCCAATCGATCCCAAACTTCTCGATATTCTGTGCTGCCCGGTCAGTAAACAACCGGTATTCCCTCTCAGTGAGGAGAAACTTGCTGCTGTCAATGCTGCAATTGCCGCAGGACAGGTCACCCAGGCCAACGACACAGTTGTTGAAACACCGCTCGGTGAGGGCCTGATCACTAAGAATAAACAACGGATCTACCGAATTGATGATGGCATTCCGGTGATGCTTGAAGAAGAGAGCATTGCGGTTGACCAGATCGAAGGTCTTTAACAGTTTCTTATAAGCACTAGCGACCTGAGTCGATCCATTTAACTACCTGCCTGCCGTCCCTGGTAGTGTTGCATCAGGATTTGGGCGACCTCAGGTCGGGCAAATTCGGGTGGCAATGCTTCACCTGCCGACAGCATTTCTCGAACCCGGGTGCCGGATAACAGCACGAAGTCTTGCGGCTCGTGATCAGGTACATCCCGCATCATAACCACCCGGTCGAGTTTCCTAGAATACGCAGTATGGTCTGCCTCAAATATCTGAATGTCCAGGGCACCATCAGGAACCTGATCACCGAAAATTGTCTGCGCATCGAACGCGCCGTAATAATCGCCAACACCAGCATGATCACGACCGACTATGAGATGTGTACAACCTGCATTTTGGCGAAACACAGCGTGTAGTACTGCTTCCCGCGGTCCAGCATACAGCATGTCAAACCCATAGCCAGCGACTATCACGCTGTTGGCTGGAAAATACTGGTCAACCATGGTTCGAATTGCGGCGTCCCTTACGTCTGCCGGTATGTCGCCAGGCTTGAGCTGACCCAGAAGCATGTGAATCAAAATTCCATCGGCATCGACCGCAGCCTGCGCCATCTTGCACAACTCCTCGTGCGCACGGTGCATCGGGTTACGAGTCTGGAACGCGACCACCCGATTCCATCCGCGTTCGCTGATATCGGTCCGGATCTGCTCTGCAGTACGAAAGGTCGCTGGATAGGCGTGCGCAAAATAACTGTAATTCAGGACCATAATCGGGCCAGAGACCAACACCCTACCCTGGCTAGAAAACACATTCACGCCGGGATGGTTCGTGTCGAGGGTGCCATAGATCGATCGAGTGGCCAACTCAAGCTCTTTGTCTGAAAGTTCTTCAACCGCAACAATGTCCATCACAGCCAGAATCGGATTACCATCAATGTTAGGATCCCTCAAAGCGATTCGGTCTCCGGTCCGATAGCTGCATTGTTGGACCAAGTTAACCACCGGAACAGGCCAGAACAGCCCATCAGCCGTATGCATGGATGCAGCAACACTGGCCAAATCGCGCTGGTCCATAAATCCCGACAGAGGCGTGAAATATCCTGCACCAAGCATCACAGCATTTGCTGCCGATGCCGAACTGATCTTCAGAGATGGTAAATGCTGAGCTTCACTTTCAAGTGAACGACGCTGCTCATCGCAGGCGACATAAAGCGGTCTGAGTTTGGTGGCACCATGGGGCTTAATCATTGTTTAAAGCTAATACAGTAGTAACTGCGTAACAGGATTTCTCAGGGTTATCCGAGCAACAGATACGATTGAAGTTATCGCATAAGCGTAACATCGAAACCCAACAATAAAAATACAATTTACTGATCAGATCATAAAGCGGACGGGTAGTGGAATCGCAGCAACCTGTTGCACTGGCTTTGGAACACTTAGTTGACAATCCTAACGCGACAAACTCCGTCGAGTGTCAACTGCTGCGGCCAACTGGTCAATCACCTGAACCGTATCATCCCAGCCAAGGCAGGCATCAGTAATGCTTTGGCCATACACGAGATCACAACCCGCGACAACATCTTGCCGGCCCTCGACGATATGACTTTCGATCATCACCCCGACTATCCTGTTTTCACCCTGAGCCAGTTGACTCGAAACGTCAGTGCCAACAGTAATCTGTCCACGATGTTGTTTCCCGCTGTTCGCATGACTGAAATCAATCATCAATCTTGGCGAACAACCGGCAGATTCCAACGTTTGAGCTGCCGTATTGACACTCTCGCTATCGTAGTTCGGTGATTGACCGCCCCGGAGAATCACATGGCCATCCTCATTGCCAGTGGTCTCAAAGATTCCTAGATAGCCAGCCTTGGTCACCGTCAGGAAATGGTGAGGGTGTGCTGCAGCGCCAACGGCATCGATTGCGATCTTAAGATTCCCATCTGTGCCGTTCTTGAATCCAACAGGACAAGACAATCCGGATGCCAGCTCCCGGTGTAATTGGCTTTCTGTCGTTCGGGCACCAATAGCACCCCAACTAATCAGATCGGCAACATATTGTGGTGTCAGTAGATCTAGGCATTCTGTTCCAGCAGGCACACCGGCCAGATTAAGATCCAGCAATAATTTACGGGCGAGCCTCAACCCCTTATTAATATTGAATGAGCCATCGAGATCGGGATCATTAATCAACCCTTTCCAGCCGACAGTAGTCCGGGGCTTTTCAAAATAGACCCGCATAATAATCAGCAGGTCTTTGGAATAATTCTGCCGTAGCGCTTCTAGGCGAGCCCCGTAGTCCAGTGCCGCAATAGGATCATGAATCGAGCAGGGCCCAACAATGACAATGACACGGTCGTCCTGGCCATGGAGAATCGCGTGCGCTTCAGCACGCGTACGCGTTACGAGCTGTGCTACTGAAGAGGGTACTGGATGCTCTTCAATGACGGTTTTCGGGTCGGCTACATCCTGTATATCCGAGATCCGTAGATTGTCTGTAACACTGATATCGTCACTGATCGATAGCTTGTTTTGTTCTGTTTGCGTCATGACATCAGTAGAGGCATTAATCTTCAATGCTCAGTTCTGGCGATTTGAGGCGCGCCAGTATAGCACCGCCCTGAAACTATCGGTGGTTGCCGCTGACAAGTCAGTTTGGAACTGTAATTACTTAAACTATCAGCCCAGCAGCTTGTTCAGGATGAACATTCTGCCAGGCTCTGTTGCTCGGTTAATCCTCTTCCGCGTGCTGGAAGGCTCCTGAGAGCTTTTTCTGCACATCTCCCGGTGCGGGGTCATAGGCCGAAAACTCCAGGGTGTAGCTGCCCTCACCGCCGGTCATTGACTTGAGTCTCGACTGGTAGTCATCCATCTCTGCAAGTGGCACTTGTCCGATAATGCTGATCATGCCCCCAGGCATTGAATCTGTACTGCTGACCCGGCCCCGTCTTGAAGACAGATCGCCCGTGATATCTCCCATATTATCGGCAGGCACTGTTACCTCAAGATCCACAATCGGCTCAAGAACAACCGGACCGGCCTTCGACACTGCCTCGATAAACGCTTTACGTCCGGCAGCTACAAACGCCACCTCTTTCGAGTCCACCGCATGATACTTGCCATCATAAACTGACACTCGGATATCCTGCATCGGAAAACCAGCTACGGCGCCCCCCTCCAAGACACTCTGCACACCTTTCTCGATTGCCGGAATGAACTGGGCGGGGATAACACCGCCGACAATCTTATTCACAAAGTCAAAACCCTCACCACGACCCAGAGGTTCGATCCGAAGATAAACCTCCCCGAACTGACCGGCACCGCCGGTCTGCTTTTTGTGCTTTGCGTGCCCTTCAGCAGACTTGCCGATAGTCTCTCGATACGGAATCGTAGGTACCGCAGTTTCAACCTCTACGGCATATTGGACGCTCATTCGTTCCACCGCCATCCGCAGGTGCAGGTCTCCCATACCACGAAGTACTGTCTCATTCGCGGCAGGATTACGCTCGATCCGAAAACAAGGGTCCGATTCGGTAAGTTTTGTGAGTACTTCAGCAATTTTCTGTTCATCGCCACGGCTCTTCGGCGCTATCGAAACGCCCACCATGGGCGTTGGCAATGTAACGGCCTCTAACTGGATGTCATTGTCATCATGAGCATCTCGCACCACAGCATCGTAAGCAAACCCTTCAGCTTTTGAAATCAGCATGATGTCACCCGGTATCGCAGCAGCGGAATCGGAAAGCTTCTTGCCCAGACAACTGGACAGGTTACCCACTTTCAAACCTTTGCGACTGTCCTTCAGAAACACCTGTGCATCTTTTTTTATTGTGCCTTGATACAGACGAAATACTGCTTGTCGTCCTACGAATGGATCGAAAGAAATCTTGAAGACGTGGCCGAGTACAGGTTTCGAAGCATCTGGTACCACGTCATAACGCTCACCTTCATCTCCGCTTCCATTCACGAATCGAGGTGCATTACCTTCCAAGGGGCTTGGCAGCATTTTGCAGATAAACTCGTTGAGTGCCCGGACCCCGCTGCTTGTTTTACTGGAGACAAAACAGACTGGCACCACATGCCGCTCACGCATGGCCTGTTCAAACGGATCATGCAACTGCTCCGGTGCAACTTCTCCCTGATCGAGATAGGCTGTCATCAAATCATCATCCAGCTCTACGGTCTGATCTACGATTGCAGTATGAGCATCCTCAACCGAGGAAATGTCAGACTCTCCCTCAGTCCCAAAAAAACAATCGACCACGTCACTACCGTTTGAAGTCGGTAAATTAACAGCCAGGCACTCACTACCGAACGATTCCTGGATCTGGGCATAGACTGCTTCCAGATCGACATCTTCGGCGTCAATTCGATTCACAACAATCATCGCGCATAAGTTGCGTTGCTTGACTGCCTCCATCATGCGTCGCGTTGAACTCTCCACACCGTTCTGGGCATTCACCACAATCGCAATGGTCTCCACGGCGCCAAGAACACTTAATGTTGGCCCGATAAAATCCGGGTATCCGGGTGTATCGATCAAGTTAATATGCGTGTCGCCATAATCATAGGATGCCAGCGCAGCTGTCAGCGAGTGGAGGTGTTTTTGTTCAAGTTCATCGAAATCAGTTACCGTCGAGCCTTTTTCAACCACACCAACCTCATTGATGACGCCAGCATCTAGAAGCAGGCTTTCTGCCAATGTAGTTTTTCCACTCCCGGCGTGGCCGACGAGCGCAAGGTTCCGGATGCCTTCTGTTGTGTAGGCCATTTAACGTTCTCCTTCCTGCCTCTTTTGGTTTCTTGTTGCACCAGAAAAAGCCGGTTCCAGCGACCCATTGGGCCGGTTCTAGTCCTGCCATACAGCTGCTTTTCCAGTGTCTAGGAACATTCAGTAGCACGAAATGCGAGATGAATCAACAGCACCTCGTATTTTGCGGCCCGCCAGCGGGAACCTTTGCCCCGATGCTTGATCGTGCCTGGGCTGGAATTCAGGCAGTACCGACCCGGGACACCCCGTCGAAGGGAAGATTACAAGTGATTCGCCATGACGAGTAAAATATTGTGCTCGCGAGATAGACAGCAGCCACACATCGCTAAATTGATCGAAACAAAGCAACATGAACGATACTTCAAAATCGGTAACGCCAACCAATTTCATCCGACAGATCATTGAGTCAGAAATTGCCCACGGGTGTCATACAGACGGAATTGTCACCCGGTTCCCACCCGAACCCAATGGTCACCTACACATTGGCCATGCAAAGTCCATGTGTCTCAATTTTGGTCTGGCCGAAGACTTTGCCGGTCGCTGCTTTTTGCGTTTTGACGATACCAACCCAGATAAGGAAAGCCCGGAGTATGTCGAATCAATTAAAACTGATGTGCGCTGGTTAGGATTCAACTGGGAAGATCGCCTAACCCATGCATCGAATTACTTTCCACAACTCTATGACTGGGCAGTCGAACTCATAGAGAATGGCAAAGCCTTCATCTGCAGTCTCAGTGCAGAAGAGATCCGCGCATCCCGGGGCACTCTGACCGAGCCAGGATCAGAGAGCCCTTTTCGTATCCGGCCTGTGGCTGAAAGCCTGGAACTTTTCGAAAAAATGCGCGCGGGAGATTTCCCGGACGGCTCCCATGTTCTCCGAGCAAAAATAGACATGGCTGCGCCCAACATCCATATGCGAGATCCTACAATCTACCGCATCCGGCACAGCACCCACCACAACACGGGAAACCGCTGGTGTATCTATCCCATGTACGGCTTTACTCACCCGCTTTCAGATGCAATCGAAGGCGTTACCCACTCACTGTGTACTCTTGAATTCGAAGATCAAAGACCGTTTTATGACTGGGTTCTCGACAACGTAACAATTTCTAAACGACCGCGTCAGATTGAGTTCTCTAGAATGTCACTGGACTACTCGATTATGAGCAAACGCCTGTTGACCTTGTTGGTGGATGAGAACCGTGTCAGCGGCTGGGATGACCCAAGACTGCCCACTCTTTCAGGCCTGCGACGTCGGGGCTATACCCCCCGTGCTATTCGAAACTTTTGCACCCGCATCGGTGTAACAAAGAATGAACAACAAATCGAAGCCAGCGTTCTGGAAAATTGTGTCCGCGAAGACCTCGACAAGAATGCACCTCGTGCCTTCGCGGTGATGGACCCACTCAAAATAGTGATCGAAAACTATCCGCAAGGCCAAGTTGAACAGTTAGAAGCCCACAATCACCCGAATGATCCGAATATGGGCAGTAGACAGATTTCTTTCTGCCGCGAAATCTATATTGACCGACAAGACTTTATGGAAGAGGCGCCGAAAAAATTCTTTCGTCTTGCACCGGGCCGGGAAGTACGCCTGCGTTATGCCTATTTCATAACCTGTACGTCGGTAATACATGACTCAGAGGGTCACATTTCAGAACTACGCTGTAGCTACGACCCTGAAAGCCGAGGTGGTCAGTCTCCTGATGGCAGAAAAGTCAAAGGTACACTCCATTGGGTATCGGTCCAACATGCCTTGGATGCTGAAGTCCGCCAGTATGACCGACTCTTCCAGGATGCTAATCCGCTTGCGGATCGCAGCAAAGACTTTCTCGAACTGATCAATCCGGATTCAAAGGCAGTGATCACAAGCAGCAAAGTCGAACCCGGACTTATTAACGCCGGAGCTGGAAAGTCATTCCAGTTCGAAAGAGTCGGATACTTTTGCGTGGATCCGGAGTCAACACCCTCTCATCTTGTCTTCAACCGTACCGTCGAGCTACGAGACTCCTGGGGCAAAAAAAATCGTCCATGAAAAAACGTAAGAAGGAACCTTGGCTAGCGGCCGATGTATATGGCCAGTCACTACAAGGACTGACCATCAATCTGATATCAGAAAATCTCGAACGCGCCCTGATTTTTCAGCAGGTCGTTCTGGGTGCAGACATTGTTTATCACGATACTGATTTCGCAGCTGTGCGTGGATATGGTGCCGAATGGATGATCCACGCAGATCACACCTACGACAATCACCCGTTGAATGCCACACTTGCGCAACTAACTCACCGGGGGGGAGCTGTTGAATTGCGGCTTCATGGTTGTGATCCTGATAGGGCTCAAGCCCATGCGATTGCACAAGATTTTACCGTGCTACAAAGTGCCTCCGACAAGCCTCATGGGTTGAGGGAAGCCTACCTACTGGATTCCGATGGATACCTGTGGGTTCCGGATGTACCCGTTAAGCACCAACCTTAACTAGCCTGCTTAAGAACCACACCTGATAGCTAGGTAGCAACGGTTTCATTCGTACCAAGACGACTGCGTTGCTGACGCCACTTGTGAATGTTTGCTTTAAACATCAGAGCGCATGGGGTCACAATGAGAGTAAGAACAGTCGCAAAACTCAGACCAAACACAATTGAAGTAGAAAGCTGTCGCCACCACTGAGTCGATGGCGCGCCATAGGTCACTTCGCGCGCTAGAAAATCTATATTGATCCCCAACACCATGGGTAAAAGTCCGAGTATCGTCGTGACACTGGTCAGTAGGACCGGGCGAAGTCGCTGTACCCCAGTACGCATAATAGCTTCAAAAGGGTCGGTAATTGTAGCCTTCAGCCTGTCATAAGTATCGATCAGAACGATGTTGTTGTTAACGACAATTCCCGCAAGAGCGATCACGCCAATCCCATTCATTACGATCCCAAAAGGTGAACCGGTGATCAGTAATCCGAGAAATACACCTATGGTCGACATAATGACCGCAAAAAGAATCAGAAAAGCACTGTAGAAACTGTTGAACTGTGTAATCAGAATGGCCGCCATCACAAACAATGCGACCATAAAGGCCTTGCCCAGGAAGGATCGTGCCTTAGCCTGTTCTTCATCTTCACCTTTAAAAACTACGTCTATACGCTGATCAAGGTCTGCTTCCTTAATCCACGCTTCGAGTTCACGCAATTTGCCATCAACCAAAACACCATCATCGACATCGGCTTGAACCGTGACTACCCGCTGTCCGTCGACTCGTTTTATGGTCCCGGTCTTCTCTTTTGCTTGTCGATCTACAAAGTTGGATATGGGTACAGCACCCACTGGTGTGTTCAGTCGTACATGATTGAGTTCTTCGATCGTCCTGTGGGCCTCGGGGAAACGGACTCGAATTTCAATCTCATCATCGCTATCGTCCGGTCGATAAGTGCCAATTTTATAACCAACCGTCGTCATCTGAATCATATTGCCCACGGAACCAACGTCTGCGCCGTATTTCGCTGCCTGTGCCCGATCGACCACGATCTCCCAATCGATGCCGGGCAATGGTCGTGAATCTTCTATACTGTTGAGTCCTGTCATGCTGTTGGATTTGTTGCGAACACGCGCGGCAGCGGGTATCAACAGTTCCGGGTGACGTGAGGCGAGTTGAATTTGGATTGGCTTGCCAACTGGGGGGCCACCTTCTTCTTTTCTAAGGTCAATCACAATACCGGCGAGATCGTCTATTTGACTTCGGACCTTCTCGAAGATCTGAGCGACTTTCTCTCGGGTTCTCCAGTCGGCAAATTCCATCGATATGCTGCCGATAATGTCCTCAGCTTGTTCAGAGTTCGCGGCAGGGCCAACGCGTGTATAGAACGTCTTTACGCCGCCGATATCGATAACACGTGCTTCAACTTCACGCATTAACTGATCTTGTTCGCTTAGGGAGAGGTTACCTCGGGCACGGACCTGAATCTTGGCGTTATCCGGCTCGACGTCCGGGAAAAACTCAACACCAGAACCGAAAGTAGCGTAACCGAGTTGTGCACAAAACAGCACAGCGATCGATCCGACCAGTACCTTGGTTGGGTGGGACAATGCAGTTCTAAGCAGCCGAGCATAAACACCCGTAAATCCAGGCACGGTCTGGAGATCACCGCGCTCACCAGCCTCCACAACACGCTGACTCGTAATACTCGTATTTCCGGCTCGACCAAAATGACTGCCCAAAGTAGGCACAAACACCAACGCCATCAACAACGATGCCGACAGCGTGATCAACACGGTCATTGGTAGGTATTTCATAAATTCACCCACCACCCCCGGCCAAAAGGTTAAGGGTAGAAATGCTGCCAGTGTCGTTGCCGTCGATGCAATGATCGGCCAGGCCATTCTCCGAGAGGCAGCGGTGTAGGCCACCCTGGGCGTTGCGCCGTCAATCATCTGTCGGTCTGCATACTCGGTTACAACAATAGCACCATCAACCAGCATACCGACTGCAAGGATTAGGCTGAACAACACCACCATGTTCAACGAAATGTCCAGAACAAACAAAATCAGCAGAGCGGTGAGGAATGAGCCTGGTATGGCAATTCCTACCAACCCGGCTGAACGAATACCCAACGCCGCTATCACCACAATCATCACCAAAATCACTGCACTGAGAATGCTGTTCTGCAGGTCATTCAGCAAGGTGCGAATATGATCGGACCGATCCTGTGAGTAGGTCACACTCACAGCAGCGCGGAGACCCTCTGGCCACCGTGTCCGCTCCGCTTCGACCAATTCGCGGACCCGTTCGATGGTAGCAATGACATTTTCGCCAGAGCGTTTAGACACTTCGAGTGCAACCGATGAGCGACCGTTTACCCTTGCATAACTCATTGGATCCTTAAACGTTCGTCGAACCTCGGCAATATTGCCGACTCGAACCACCGAATCACCATCAACCTTTACAGGCAGTTCGATGATGTCTCTAACGCTCTCAAACAAACCAGGCACTTTCACCGAAAAGCGGCCCTGCCCTGTGTCCTGAAGGCCTGCTGCCACCAGCAGGTTTGAACCACGAATGGTGCTAGCAGTTGTTGCTGGATCCAGTCCGTAACTCTCCAATTCGACTGGATCGATGAGCACCTCGACCAGTTCCTTTCTTTCACCGGCAATTTTGGCCTCCAGCACTGCAGAGAGACCCTCCAGATCATCCTTTAGTTTGCGTGCCAAACGATAAAGTGTCCGATCTGGTACCTCTCCTGACAGGATGACAACAAGAACCGGAAACAAGCTGAAATTAACCTCATGAACCTCGGGATCTTCGGAAGCAGCCGGAAGACTGCTCTTTGCAACATCAACCTGTTCACGTACATCCTGCAGAGCAGTATCAGCATCAAATCCGGCTTCAAATTCAAGCAAAACGTTCGCCCCACCTTCATAGCCAGTTGAGCGCATCTCCTTAATACCCTCTATTCCACGCATTTCCTGTTCAAGCGGGCGGATAATTAGACGCTCTGCATCTTCTGGCGAAATGCCATCGTGACTGACAGTCACATAAATGATGGGTATGCTGATATCAGGCTGAGATTCTTTCGGAATATCGCGATAGGCGAACGACCCCGCGATCAGGATAAAGACCAGAATCGCCAGCACAGTGCGGGAACGACCGACAGCATGATCAATCAAGGTAGTCATCTATTCAGTCTTTGACCTTATTACTCGCGAACAGTGGTGACCTTCTGACCCTGTTTTACGAACTCATGCCCAACGCTAATTAGTTCTAACTCTTTTGGGAGCCCTCCAAGCCAGGTTCCCTCAGGGGTATCAGCCACCAGAGTCACAGAAAGAAATTCGACGATATTTTCCGCGTTAACCACCTTGATACCCATGACCCCCTCATCACTCAGCGTCAGCACGGCAGGAGATAAACGATGTGCGACCGTCTCACCGACCGACAGCGTGATCTTTGCGGTAATACCTTCAGCCACGGCGTGGCCAGGATTGGGAACTTCCAGTTCCACGCGAAAAGTTCGGGTAGACGCATTGCTGGATCGCGCGACATAAGTGATTTTTCCTTCAAGTTCACGCTTATCCACAAGCACCGCGCGCCCTGAAAGACCTGGTTTTATCTTTGATACATTGTGTTCAGAAACATCCCCGGCGACGACTATGGTTGAAAGATCGAGTATCGTTACAATCGGTTCCCCCACTTTCATGTAGTCACCGAGTTCAACAAACCTTTGATCGACGAACCCGTCAAACGGTGCACGGATCTCGGTTCTATCCATATCCACTCTAATGCTTTCTAGACCGGCCTTAGCAGCGTTCAGTAGTGCCCTAGCCTCAGACAGAGCGATCTTTGATCGAAGGTTTTTCTTTGACAAAGAGGTCGCGGCCTCGAACTCGGTCTGTCGCTGATCCAGCAGAGCCTTGGCTTGACGTAACCGTGCCGGTCGGTCGTCTGCTGCGAGCTTTACGAGCACCTCTCCCTGCCTCACAGACTGGCCTCTGGCAACAAAGACCTTTTTGACGACACCGACGGTCTGCGCCCGCAGTCTAACTTTACGCTTTGCCTCAGTAGTTCCCAGAAGAATAATCTCTTGCGGTACACGTTCTGACTCAACACTGCGTACACGTACCCGAGGCAGTACCGCTTCAGCTTGTTCTGCCGATGCAGAAGCACCGGAGCCTGTACCCTGATTCACAGAATGTAGATCGGAACTCTGCCAGACACCGGACAACAACCAGCCAGTGACAACCACAACAATCAGCAGCGCCAATAGTATTGACTTTTTCATAGCATCAACGTGCGGAGTACCGCGTATGAGTGGAACTTTATTCTGTTGTTAAGAAACTTGTTATGGCTTTTCTGGCCACTGATCACTGTAGCGATCACTCCTTACTTAATCACGCTTTAGTGAACTGCTGAGAAATTCGGGCATCTGGAATGGCGCTTTAATCTGTACCCGCTTTTCGCGACTTCGTAATCCGGTGCGTAAATTTACATTGCGCTGTGAACAACCGAACGAAGAGGCTAGAAACTTAAGCAGTTCACTATTGGCCTTTCCTTCAGCCGGTGGTGCGCTTACTCTGACCACGAGTCGACCACTGCGAATCTGGCCAAATTCTGACCGTTTAGCTCGCGTTACTACCTTAATCGCCAGCTCAATGTCAGACCCCTGCCACCGGAACCACCTATTATCGCACATTGACTTACTGAATCAGTCAGCAGTGCACAATGCTCGACAGCGAAATAAGTGTATTACTGATCGACTTACAAGTGCCCAATGAAGCGGTTGATAGTATTCAGTACGAACTCAGGCTGTTCGCGATATGGTGAATGCCCGACATTCTCCAGGAAGTGACGTTCGACCTCCACAGGTACCCGGGATTCGATTGAGTCAAGCTGGGCTATGGAGCCGTATTCGTCATCCGCTCCCTGAATCACCAATACGGGTAGGTCGATCTTGTCCAGGGAGTCCTCAATATTCCAATCCCGAATATCGGGCCGTCGCCAGAAATTATTCCAACCCCAAAAAGCACCATCAACTTGGCTACCGTGATAGCGCACCAACTTGTCCCGTAGGTCCGCTGTCTGATACATCAAACGTGCGTGATCAATCCCAGTCAGACTAATCTGTTCAAGGAAAACGTGCGGCGCCATGAGTATCAACCCTTGTAGATGCCCTTGTCTCTTACTGCCAGCATAGATAATCCCAATTGATGCGCCGTCGCTGTGGCCGATTAAAATGTACGACTCGATTTCAAATTTCTCAAGCAGTGCGGGCAGAACAACCAACGCTTCGTGGTGGATCCAGTCAGGCGCCCTCGGCGTTGAAGTGGATCCAGAACCCCCGTAGCCGGCCCGCGAGTAGGCCAGTACAGCGAGGCCCGTCGACGCCGCTAGCAGCTGCGGAAAATCACCCCAGCTCTGAACACAGCCCAGCCCTTCATGTAAGAAGACTACCGTTCTCTGGAATGGATCGACGGTTTCTCGGCACCAGAGATACTCAAGCTCGCAGCCATCAATTTCAACGTGCTCCAGCTCGCCTATTGAATTCAATTCATTGGTCTCCAGGCCGCTATCAGATTCACAAAATAGAGCAGCAACTGTTCAGGGCTGATCTGAATCCTGATTTCGAAGCTTGTATCGCTGTATCTTTCCGGTTGCTGTCTTGGGCAATACATCTATGAATTCAATTCTGCGGGGATACTTAAACAGTGCCAGGCGACCCTTTACAAATTTCTGAAGCTCCTCCACCAGTTCGCTTGTTTTTTCAACACCCGCTTTGAGCACAACATAGGCCTTGGGTTTGACAAGACCGAGGTCGTCCTTGTAACCGATAACCGCGACTTCAAGAACCCGCTCATCCGCAATCATCGCGCTCTCCACTTCGAAGGGAGAGACCCAGATTCCACCGACCTTGAGCATATCGTCGGTTCTACCGCAATAAACATAGTAACCCTGGTTATCCTGATAGTATTTATCTCCCGAACGTGTCCACTCACCCTGGAAAGTCTGGACAGACTTCTCAGGTTGTCCCCAGTAACACACAGCGCTGGAAGGGCCTGACACCAACAGCTCACCCATGCCTCCTGTTTCGACATCCAAATCGTTTTCATCAACAATACGCAACTTATACCCGCCAACAGCTCGGCCGGTTGTACCGTAGCGGACGTCGTCGGGCCTATTGCTTAGAAAGATATGCAGTAGCTCGGTGCTGCCAAGACCATCAAGAATAGGTACACCAAATCTTCTCTCCCATTCTCTTCCGATCTCCTCAGGCAGAGCTTCGCCGGCTGACACGCACAATCGAAGTCGGTCCGACACCTTGCTGCGATCGTTGGCATCGTTACTGAGTATCGCGCCGTAAAGTGTCGGCACACCAAAAAATATTGAGACTTGTTGGTCTTTCATCACAGACAGCACAATTTCTGGCGTCGGACGATCAGCCAGTAAGACTGTACGGCACCCCACATGTAAGGGGAAGGACATGCTGTTACCTAATCCATACGCAAAAAACAGCTTTGCTGCTGAAAAAACAACATCCGACTGATCCAATTTCAGGATCCCATCACCATATAGCCGAGCGGTCTGGACCAGATCTGAATGACGGTGAACCGCACCCTTAGGCTGCCCAGTCGATCCGGAAGTGTACAGCCAGAATGCAGAATCCTGACGCTGTGTCGGCGCTGTCGACAGCTTTGCTTCAAACGACCCCATCAATACTGACAGACTGGGTTGACCATCGATGCTAGAACCATCGATAACTACCTCCTCCAGAGACGACTGTCCGTCAATATGGGGTGCAAATTTTGGGTACAAACTTTCGGACACCACCAACACACGGGCGCACGAATCGTGCAACATGTAGGCGTAGTCAACATCCGTCAGCATCGTATTGACGGGAACCGGAATCGCACCGATCTTAATAGCACCCCAAAATACTGCAGGAAACGACACAGAGTCAGTCATACACATCAACACACGCTGCTCCGCTTTCAATCCCAGATTCGATAATACGTTGCCGGCTTGATCAACCAAGATTGCGAGTTGCTGGTAGGTCCAGTCACCTGCATGGTCTGTGTAGGCAATTCGGCTACCAGATGTCTTACCGGCATGCCGATCTATAAAGTGATTGGTCGCGTTGTACATCACAGGTATGTCAATTGTTGTCGCCACTGCCCCGCCCTACAGCCACTGTCCTGATAAGTGCGAGAAAGAGTATAGCGCTGGCCGAATACGGGTTCGACGGGTCAGTCGACTTCATCGGAAATTATGCAACCCTCTGGTGAAGATCAACTGAGATCGTATACTAACGCCAGTTCGACTCTCTATGTGACCATACCACGCCGTGACAGATCTGGCTGAACACACTCAAGAGCGGCGAAACATCGCTGTGATTGGTGCAGGCATTGTTGGTGTCTCCTGTGCCCTCTACCTGCAACAAGCTGGATTCAACGTAACGCTATTCGACCGCGACGAGCCTGGTTCAGGTGCGACTTACGGTAACGCATGCACATTTGCCTTGTACGGCTCAATACCTGTAAACAGGCCAGACCTGATGTGGCGTTTTCCATCACTGATGTTTGGCCAGGAACGTCCTCTATCGATTGCCTGGCGCTATATGCCAAAGATGACCCCCTGGCTGATTCAGTTTCTTAAGCACTGTAGACGAAAGCATGTAGACCGCACCATTAACGGACTTGGTAGCCTACTCCGCGATGCTGAAGATGCTTCTATGATTCTGTTTCGTGCAAGCGGTGGTGATGATCTGATCTCACGGGATGGAACGATCTATATCTACCCATCCTCAGAATCTTTCGACGCCGACGCAGTAAATCGCCAACGCCGACTTACTCAAGGCGCCCAGATCCAGGAACTCACTGCAACCGATCTTCAAGACCTCGAACCCAACTTAGCACCAATTTTTCCACATGCTGTGTTGTATCCGAACGGCTTTACAATACTTGACCCCAAACAGATGACCAGCCGCATGGTAGACCACCTGTGTCACACCGGCGGCCACTTTATCAAAGGCGAGGTCTCTGCTGTGGAGGCTCATTCCGCAGACCGTGTTGCATTCAAGGTTAATGGCAACCGTCATCACTACGACCAGGCGGTTCTTGCTGGTGGTGCCTGGTCAATGCAGATTGCAAAAGACGGTTGTGAAAAGCTACCGCTCGATACTGAGCGTGGCTATCATGTGCTATTTTCGGAGTCCGCTGAGCTTCTCAACCGGCCGGTTGGATTTGCAGATGCTGGTTTTTACATGACCCCAATGTATCAGGGGCTGAGGGCCGCTGGAACCGTCGAACTCGGGGGATTAAATGCTGCTCCCAATCCTGAGCGCCTGGCTTATATTGAACGTCGTGTACGGCAGGCGCTACCGGATGTCGGGCCCGCGTCGGATACCTGGCTTGGCTTTCGGCCAACATTGCCGGACAGCCTACCGGTGATTGGCCGTTCCAGACACAATCCCAATCTAATTTTTGCCTTTGGACACCATCATCTGGGGCTGACACTGGGCGGTATTACCGGCAAGCTGGTGAGTGAGATTGCGGCAGGCGCAATACCCTCACTCGACGTCACACCATTTAGACCGGACCGTTTCAGTTGACGATGGAGATCGATTTCCAGACCGAACCCCAGCGGTATAAGCACTGGCACCTTCGCCTGGACGGCCGGGTTGCGCATCTGATCTTAGATGTCGACGAAGACGGTGGCCTGTTCAACGGTTACCAACTCAAACTCAATTCCTACGATCTTGGTGTCGATATTGAACTCAATGACGCTATTCAACGCCTGCGTTTCGAACATCCAGACGTCAGTATTGTCCTACTGGAATCTGCTAAACCCGCGGTTTTCAGCGCAGGTGCCAATATCAGAATGCTCGCTGGCGCCAGTCACGCACACAAGGTCAATTTCTGTAAGTTCACTAACGAAACTCGCAATGCTATCGAGGATGCGTCTGCATGGTCAGAAAAGACCTTCATAAGCGTCATACAGGGCACCTGTGCCGGTGGTGGTTATGAACTGGTCCTCGCTACGGACCACATTCTGATGGCTGATGATGGTTCATCGAGCATCGCTCTTCCAGAAGTACCACTTCTTGCTGTTCTTCCCGGCACCGGTGGTCTGACACGGATCACAGACAAACGAAAAGTTCGTCGAGACATCGCTGATGTATTTTCAACACTGGAAGAAGGTGTCCGCGGCCCTAAAGCACTGACTTGGGGGCTTATCGACCAGACCGTGCCACCCTCAGAACTTGCAGGCGTGATTGAACACCTCATTAATCAACTGGCAGAACAGCCTGATCCACCAGTCAACCGCAAAGGCATAATCCTCAAACCCCTGAAACGCAATTCTTCTGACTGTACGGTGAGCTACTCTACTGTTCGTGTGGACAAAAACCGTACTGGTCGTACTGCAACCCTCACCATCTCGGGTCCAAAATCCGCAGCGCCCGAAAATAATGATGCACTGTCGGCGAGCGGTGCGGCGGCGTGGGTACTGCGCTGTGCCCGCGAATTGGACGATGCGCTGCTTCATCTGCGGTTCAACGAGCCCGATCTAGGTGTGTTGATTTTTCGGACTGAAGGTGATTCTGCTACTGCACTGCAGCACGATGCGTTCTTGAATCAGCACGCTGAGCATTGGCTTGTTCGTGAGATCATGTTGTACTGGAAACGCGTATTGAAACGTATTGATCTGACGTCAAGGTCTCTTGTTACACTAATCGATCCTGGCAGCTGTTTTGTAGGACTACTGGCGGAGATAATGTTCGCGTGCGACCGCACGTACATGCTAATCGGTCAACTCGATGGAGACCCTCGTCCATCACCTGCGGTCATACTGACGACCTCTAACTTTGGGCCCTATCCGATGAGTAACAACCTTACCCGTCTAAATACGCGATTCATCGGGCGGCCGAGCACCGTGACGGAACTCTTCGATCTTATCGGTGACGCACTGCCTGCTCGGATCTGTCTGGACTTGGGCCTGGTTACATTTGCATTTGACGAATTGGACTGGGAAGACGAAATTCGGATTTTTCTAGAAGAACGTGCCGCATTTTCGCCTGACGCTCTGACTGGACTGGAGGCAAATCTTCGCTTTCCAGGACCAGAGACCATGGAAACTAAGATTTTCGGACGACTAAGTGCGTGGCAGAACTGGATCTTTCAACGCGGCAATGCTACGGGCGAACAAGGCGCATTGTGCCGATACGGTTCCGGCCAAAAAGGGGTTTTTAGTCCCGAACGTACGTAAGCACTAAATCATTACAGACTACAGGATCCATCGTGACGGCCGAAAGCACCCAAGTCAGCTACGACACACTCATTCCGAACAATGTAGGCCTGTCGTCTGACCGCCGGGTTCTTAAAGGACTCGAACAGTGGCATCCAGAGTTTCTAAACTGGTGGCACGACATGGGACCGGATGGTTTTCAGCATGTTCCCGTTTATCTGCGTACAGCTGTGAGTGTCGATCGTGATGGCTGGGCTCAGTTTGGCTACGTCAAGATGCCGGATTACCGATGGGGTGTTCTGCTCGCTCCACGAATAGAAGGTCGTACTATCGGATTCGGCCACTATCTGGGTGAACCAGTCTGGCAAGAAGTGCCCGGGGAGCAGCGGGCTGCGCTGAGACGGCTAATTGTCATCCAGGGGGACACGGAACCGGCATCAGTTGAACAACAACGTCACCTCGGTAAAACTGCACCTTCACTTTACGACTTACGCAATCTGTTCCAGGTGAATGTAGAAGAAGCTCGACACCTCTGGGCGATGGTTTACCTGTTACATAAGTATTTTGGGCGTGACGGCCGGGAGGAGGCGCAAGAGCTGCTGCGACGGCGTTCCGGTGACAGTAACTCACCGCGATTATTGGGGGCGTTTAATGAGGCAACGCCCGACTGGCTGTCGTACTTCATGTTCACTTTCTTCACCGATCGCGATGGCAAAATGCAACTAGAGAGTCTCGCCCAGTCCGGGTTTGACCCGCTGGCGAGAACTACACGGTTTATGCTCACCGAAGAGGCTCACCATATGTTTATTGGTCAGACCGGTATCGCCCGAATCGTCAAGAGCACATGTTTGGCCATGCGGAAAAACGATCTTCATGACCCTTATGACGTTGAGCGGATCCGGCCACTGGGTGTTATCGATCTACCTACGGTGCAACGCAAGTTAAATTTCCATTTTTCGGTATCGCTCGATCTGTTCGGATCGGAGATATCAACCAATGCCGCTGGATTTTTTGATTCAGGCATAAAGGGTCGTTACCGAGAGAACGGAATTGAGGACGATCACCAGCTCGTTACTGCAACTTATTCGGTTCTTAAACTTGAGCAGGGCCACATAGGGTCGGTCGATACAGCGGCTCTGCCGGCGCTGAATGCCCGCCTGCGTGATGATTATGTACGCGAGTGCGCGAGAGGCGTAGATCGGTGGAACACAATTATCAGAAAAGCTGGAATCCCTTTTACCCTTTTTCTGCCGCATGTGGCGTTCTCCCGCACCGTCGGCGAGTTTGCCGATATCCATGCCACTCCTCAGGGGCATATACTGACAGACGATGAATGGCATCAACAGAAACACCGTTTCCTACCGACCGCAGACGATGAGGCCTACCTCAATTCACTGATGATCTCGGTTTTCGAACCTGGCGAGTTCGCGTCCTGGATCGCCCCACCGGGCAATCCGATCGACAACAAATCCGCCAACTTCAAATACGTTAGGCTGAACCGTTGAAGCAATCACAGTTTCTTCCACCTTGCAGTGATAAACTCTTTAGCTGCTAACAGTGATTATATTTTCATGGAATTTCTCTCAAACTACGGCTTGTTCCTAGCGAAAACAGTAACCCTACTGGCCGCACTGCTGGCAGTTGTCGGGTTTATCTCAACCCTGGCAATGCGCCGACGAAGTGCTGCCCCGGAGCATATAGAAGTCAAACCGATCAATGACCGGTACCGTGACATCAGTGACGTATTGCAACATTCCATGCTGCACGAGAATGAGGCAAAGAAAAAACGAAAAGCCGACAAGAAAGCAAAAAAAGCAGAGGCAAAGAAATCAAAAAAACAGAACAGTGAGTACAGGAAACGACTGTTTATTCTCGATTTCCAAGGCGACCTCCGTGGTTCTGAAGTCGCGACACTTCGAGAAGAAGTCACAGCCGTGTTATTGGTTGCTCGAGAACAAGATGAGGTATTGCTTCGACTCGAAAGCGCAGGTGGGATGGTCCATGCATACGGCTTGGCTGCTTCTCAACTGTCAAGAATTCGCGAAAAGAAAATCAAACTCACTATCGCGGTCGACAAAGTCGCAGCCAGCGGCGGTTACCTCATGGCCTGCGTGGGTGATCGAATACTCGCCGCGCCCTTTGCCATTATCGGCTCTATTGGTGTGATCACACAGATACCGAACTTTAATCGACTTCTGAAAAAACACGATATCGACTATGAACAGGTGACGGCTGGGGAATTCAAACGGACGGTTACTATGTTTGGTGAAACCACCGACAAGGCGCGACAGAAACTCAAGGAGGAGGTCGAAGACACCCATATGCTGTTCAAAGATTTTGTTAAGGAGCAGCGACCTGTGGTAGATCTCGAAAAAGTGGCCACCGGTGAATACTGGCTGGGAACCCGAGCGCATGCGTTGAACCTTGTAGATGACCTATGTACCAGCGATGACCACTTGATGTCGCTGAGAAATGAAGTCGATTTGTACGAAGTGCACTACAAAATTAAGCAGAAGTTCAGTGACAAGGTATTTTCCCTGTTCAGTAGATTGCAGCGGAACAGCTTGATCAATTACACCGAACCCACTCAACCGCCCAGCCTGACCTGAACCGGAGCAAGTCTATGATCTATTCTCTGGGCACCTTGTCACCAAGAATAGCAGAAAACGTCTATGTGGCGGACAGCGCAGACGTTATTGGCAACGTGGAAATCGGAAGTGGATCGAGTGTCTGGTTTAATACCGTGCTAAGAGCAGATAACGACTTGATCCGTATCGGCACCGGCAGCAATATTCAAGATGGGACGGTCATTCACGTGGATGAAGGCATCCCCACACACATTGGTGATAATGTCACGGTAGGCCACAACACAATGATCCACGGCTGCACCTTGGAAGATGGTTGTCTGGTAGGTATTGGTACGACAATACTAGACTATGCCGTCGTTGGAGCACATTCCATTGTTGGCGCCAACTCCTTGATCACGGAACGAAAGACTTACCCCTCGAGGTCTTTGATTCTCGGATCTCCGGCCAAAGTCGTGCGAGATCTAACCGATGAGGAAGTGAGCCTACTGGAGTGGACAGCGGCACACTACAGCAAAAACGCAGCTCATTTTCGTAACAATCTCAGAGCAGTTGACTGAAACTCCTATCAGGGTACATCACGCGACGATGGTGGCACAGGCTCAACTCGAGTAATCACCTGAGAGTTTTAGCCGCTGAATCTTTCCGGATGGTCCTTTAGGTAACTCATCAAGAACATATATATGTTTGGGTGATTTAAACGGCCCTAGTGCATTAATGCAAAATTCGCGTAGAGCATTTTCATCGAGTTGCTGACCAGGATTAGGGACCACACAGGCAGCAATTTCCTCACCATACTCAGGATCGGGTACAGCAATCGCCGCTGCCTCAAGGATCCCAGGGAAACGATAGAGCACATCATCGATCTCTCGCGGTGAGATGTTCTCGCCACCTTTGATAATAATTTCCTTAATTCTGCCAGTTACATAGACGTATCCTGATCCATCTTTATGGCCTAGATCACCAGTTCGGTACCAACCGTCTGTTGAAAACGCCTCACGTGTCGCCTGCTCATCATTCAGATAGGTACGCATAAGATTCGGCCCCCGCACTTCGATTTCGCCCACGACCTCGTTTTTACAATCTGCACCTTCACCGTCTCTGATACGAATTTCATTGCCGCAGGGCAGACCCGGTGACCCAATCTTCTGCTGTGCGGGATCCAACGGATTGGACAGAATTTGGGCAGCTGTTTCCGTAATACCCATGGTTTCAACCATTGGGATTCCAAATCTCGCCACAAATGCCTTGTGTACGGCGGGTGCCAATGGTGCAGAAGCACAACGGCCAAACCGGACATTGCTCAGTTGAGATTCTGTGATGTGCTGTGTAGCTTCTTCCGTACCCAGCAGATAGGAAATCATTGTCGGCACGACACTGAACCAGGTACAGTTTTCGTTCACAACCCAGTGCCAGAATCTTTGCGTGCTGAACTTCCTCGGCATGACTACAGATGAACCACTCACCAGCGGCGCCATAACTGTCACGACCTGGCCATTAATATGGCACAAGGGCAATACACACAATGCTCGATCACTGTTGCCCAGATGATGTGCAGAACAGGTATTGGCGCCTCCAGCTAACAGGCTGGCATGGGTATGGATCACTCCCTTAGGCCGTCCTGTGGTACCGGACGTGTAGATCAGTAACGCATCATCAGCAGATTGAGGTGGGTCTGTATCTTGGTGGTTTTGAGTTTCAAGGAGTTGCAAACCGCCGTCACCCGCGACCCGATGTACTTTCACCTGCTGACAAGATGCAACAACTGCAGCGCTCGCCAGATCAGCATGGTCATCGTCGGCAAATAGATGCCGGATACCAGAATGCTTGATCACATAGCCCAGGGTGTCAATACCGGCTACGGAATTAAGCATCAACGACACACGTCTGCTGTACATGCAGCCCAGAAAAAGCTCGAGTGCTGTTCGCCCATTGGCCATCAGCATCCCAACAGTCTCACCCTCAGAAACGCCTGAATTGGTCAGGTGGGGCCGAAGCCGGGCTGCAGTCTGACGCTGCTCTCCCCAAGTGACCTTGCCATGAGTCTCTGGGAAAACGGCAAACACCCGATCGGGAAATTGTTTTGCCCCGTAATCAAGCACAGACCTGACAGTTTGACCTTTTAAGTCCGCTAACGGTGCGAAACCGGTCGCCAACCTACTTACCATACTGGTTCCAGTAATCGGCTAAAAGCACATCTTCGATCGGTTCATTGACAGGAATTGGGCGTACGATGCGGACAATATTGAGGTAATGACGATAATTAACGTTGTCACTCACACTGTTACCGCCCCAGGTTCCACAGCCCATGGAGAGCGAGAATGGGAGACCATTATCGAAGCTCCCACCAGTCGCGAAACAATGTGCCTGATTGACGATCACACGACAGGCCGGCAAGCTCAGGCCAATCTTTACCGCTCGCTCCGCATTGTTACTGTGCAGTCCAACTGAGTGACCCGCTCCCTGATAGCCGTATATTGCCCGCACTTGTTCACAGGCTGCGCCAAAATCCGACGTGCGGTACAACGTTAAAACAGGGGAGAGTTTTTCGCCGGAAAATGGATATGCAGGCCCTGTCCCGCTCTCCAGCACAACCAATATACTTGTACCCGAATCAACTCGCTTTAAACCCGCGAGATTAGCAATTTCCGTAGCCGAGCGCGCCAGGATCGCCGGATTGAGGCTCCCGTTGACCCACATGGTGTCTTGCAGAATCTGTTTTTCTGCCGGATCGAGAATGACAGCACCCTGATGGACAAGCGCCTCACAAAACCGGTCATAGGCATCATCGACGACAATCACGCTATTTTCAGATGAACAACTCGTTGCGTGATCAAAACACTTCGACGCGATAATTTTTTCTGCTGCCAGACTGCAATCAGCGGTCTCATCTACAATAACTGCGACATTGCCCTGTCCAACGCCCACTGCCGGTGTGCCACTGGAGTAGGCGGCCCGAATGTTGTTCTGCGACCCCGTCGCGACAACCAGATCAACCTGTGACATCAGTTCCCGCGTTGCTTCTCGGTTAACAGGGCTTGGCAGTTTCTGTACGAGGTCCTCGGGTGCTCCAATCTGTTTGAGTGCAGCACGGAAGTACTCAACCAGCCTGCTGCCCGTCGCCTCCCCTTTGGGTGATGGCGCGAGAATTACGGCATTACCGCCCTTAACTGCATTGATGACTTTGTTTGTGGGTGTAGCAACTGGATTTGTCGATGGCGTTACCGCACCGACCACACCCACAGGTCGGGCAATTTCAGTCAGTCCGAGCTCTGGATACTCGGCAATCACACCGACAGTCCGTATTTCCTTGAGATCACGAAGAAGACCCAGTGTCTTGCGATAATTCTTGAGCACCTTATCTTCGACGGAACCCAACCTGGTATCAGCGACCGCCTGTTCAGCAAGCAGTCTATTCCGACCTGGCTCCATAACCACCCAGGCCAGAGCACAAACTGCGTTGTCTATTGCGGCCTGATCAAAGGTTTCGAATTCAGCCTGGGCAACCCGGGCCCGGGCGACTACTTCCGACACTGTATTAGCGACGCTCATAATATAATCCTTCTCGACGCCTCTTGCTGTTCCGGTGGGTGTCCGACTTGGAGCCAGTCCATACCCGCCCATTCTAACGCCACTCATCGCTGATGAAGATCCGGTCGTTTCGTTCGGAGTCCTCATCTGTCCAGAAGTATGGCAAGGTCTCGCCTTCAACTTGCCATTGTCGCCCTTCGAACCCATCATAGGCGCCACCTGATTTCAGCACACAATAGTCCACCCGAACTGGAGAAAAAGATGCGAATCGGATTTATTGGCCTAGGCAACGTCGGTGGCAAACTTGCCAGCAGCTTGCAGCGCAATGGTTTCAATCTGATGGTCAGAGACCTTGACCGACAGGTGGCGACACCATTTATTGACCGGGGAGCACGGTGGGCTGAGTCTCCTGCAGAGATGACCCGACAGTCCGACATGGTAATCACCTGTCTGCCGAACCCCAGTGCAAGCGCTGCAGTCATGGAAGCGCAAGACGGTATTCTGTCCGAAATGACGGACGGTAAGATTTGGGCTGAAATGAGCACCACCGACGAACAGGAAGTGAAACGACTGGGTGAACAGGTTCTTGACGCGGGCGGCGAGGCGATCGATTGCCCGGTCTCTGGAGGATGCCATCGCGCTGCAACTGGAAATATCTCGATCTTCGTCGGCACCGAACGACATACATTTGACCGCGCGTTTCCTGTTATCAGTGCTATGGGACGGCAGATCCTACACACCGGCCCCCTCGGGTCAGCCTCAGTACTCAAGGTAATCACAAACTACCTAGCCTCCGTAAACCTTGTTGCACTGGGTGAAGCCTTGATGACAGCAAAGTGTTCAGGCCTTGATCTAAATACAAGCTACGACGCCATTCGAATCTCATCTGGCAATTCATTTGTACACGAAACCGAAAGCCAGGTGATACTCAATGGCAGTCGAAATATCAATTTCACACTCGATCTGGTTGTCAAAGATATGAGCCTGTTTCAGGCCGTTGCTGATAGAACCAACGTGCCGCTAGA
>NTKC01000009.1 GCA_002456995.1 Candidatus Thioglobus sp. MED-G25
AACTTCTTCTAAAAATCCGGTGGCGAGGTTGCCGCCGTTTAAGTGGCTATGTGTGCTGATGAGACCTGGCATGACCATGAGGCCGTTCGCATCCATCACTTCGTCGGCGGGTGGCCCCTGGTAGTTGCTACCCACGTACCGAATACCACCGGCATCGAATACAACATCACAATTGCGTCTATAGATGTGGTCGTCAGCGGTGTCGTCCCAGGCGATGACCCAATCGGCGTTTTGGATGTGCGTTGTGTGAGTATCCGATGTCATGGTTCCCCCCATTAGGCCAGTGTCTGGTGATGCTAACCATACCACCATGCACGCTAATCCAGGCCAGCGCCGTGGTGGCAGAGCCAAAGAAGAAATTAAAATCCTGCCGCACTTTACAGGTTAGAACTCCCATGCGACAACGTCTGCATCACTCCACTGGCGGTAAATTGAGAATGTTTCCGCACAACATAATGCCGCTACCCCCTATGGCACTGGAGAGGGTATTAATCTCTCCGCCAATTTCCGGCTTTTGTGACCGTGACTATATCGTGACTATCTTTTGTCCTTTTGCGTCCTTTCAGGTCCGGTATAGACAACAAGCGCAGAGTCAGTAGGCTTGGATTTTGGTTTAAAATACAGCAAATCGTGTCTATGCCCGGGTGGCGAAACTGGTAGACGCAAGGGACTTAAAATCCCTCGGCCTTATGGCTGTCCCGGTTCGACTCCGGGCCCGGGCACCAAACAATGCATACCCTCTCTAGAATGAATACTTGTACATCTGGAATGTCGACCAGAAAAGAGCCAGCAGATAACAGGTTGGCGACAACGACTTCGCTCGTTGAGCAGGTATAAACATGGACAACGCGTCTTTTCTTCAGTCGGTTGGCACTAATTTTGATCGCGCCTCGGGTTTGCTCGGACTTTCTGACGATCTAGCCAGAAAGATTAAGACTGCTAATTCAACCTACATTGTTCGGTTTGGAGTAAGACTACGAGGTGGCGTGCATACTTTCACAGGCTATCGCACGGTCCATTCTGAACACTTTGAGCCGGTCAAAGGAGGTATTCGTTACGGACCTTTTGCCGATCAGGATGAAGTTGAAGCACTGGCTGCGTTGATGACTTATAAATGCGCGCTCATGGACATTCCTTTTGGCGGCGCTAAAGGAGCACTAGCGATTGAGCCAAGAGAATGGGAAACACAGGATCTAGAAAAAATAACACGGCGCTTTACCCAAGAGCTGGCGAAACGTAATTTGATTAGTCCCTCTCAGAATGTGCCTGCACCGGATATGGGAACAGGCGAACGAGAGATGGCCTGGATGGCAGACGAATATAGAAAGCTGAACCCCACTGATTTGAACGCATGGGCATGTGTTACTGGCAAGCCTCTTGGTAAGGGCGGCATCGCCGGTCGAACTGAGGCAACTGGGCGCGGTGTTCAATACACGTTGCAGGAGTTTTTTCGCCATGTCAGCGATGTAAAGAAAACTGGCCTCTCTGCCGGGCTCAGTGGTAAGCGAGTGATTATTCAAGGTCTCGGAAACGTTGGTTATCATGCCGCTCTTTTTCTAAGCGAGCAAGACGGCTGTTGCGTCACCCACGTACTTGAAAGAGGTGGTTCTATCGTGGACCCCAAAGGGGTGGATATAGCCAAGCTACACGAACACATGCTTGAGACAGGGGGTATTGAGAATTATTCCGGGTTTACGAATAGTGGTCCCGAAATTCTAGAGGCAGAGGCCGATATCTTGATTCCAGCTGCAATGGAAGGAGTCATTAATGAAAACAATGCCTCACGAATTAAAGCGCCACTGATTATTGAAGCTGCCAATGGTCCAATTACGGCTGCTGCCGATACGATCCTAAGGAAAAATGGTGTGATTGTTATTCCTGATTTCTGTGCCAATGCGGGAGGGGTAACGGTTAGTTATTTTGAATGGATCAAGAATCTTACTCATATTCGCTTTGGTCGAATGCAGCGGCGCCAACAGGAAAATCAGTTCGAAATGTTGATTCAGGGAGTGGAGTCGATGACCGGACAATCGTTCCCGGAGGCTGATCGAAAATCAGTACTGAGCGGCGCCACGGAAATTAATCTCGTCCGTTCCGGTTTGGAAGACACAATGCGCGTAGCGTATGAAGCAATTAGTACGGTCTGGAATGATAAAGACGATGTTCCCGACCTTCGAACTGCAGCGATGATGATTGCGGTCGACCGAGTTGCCAAGAGCTATGTTTCAATTGGTATTTGATCAGGCAATGCTGTCGATCGCTGCAACGTTGTCCTGACATTGTCCGCAATGAGTTCGCTTTAATTGCCCAATAGTGTAAGCGTATTTAGTCTTTCCATAATGAGCTCGGGTGTTTGTATAACCGCTCAACTCGCGCTCGTTGATCTCATCAAAATATTTGTCTCGTAACGATTTTCTTCTAACACGATATTCGATTCGTGAGTTCTAGCCAACACACTAGTTTGTTGCGGTCCAGATTTGTTAAAATAACAGCCGATCTCGTAGATCACTACGAGATGTCAGTTCATAAGTTACTACCTATAGGAGAAAAATTTATGTTGGGTGAGAAAGTTGGATCTTTACAAGCGACTACGACCATAAAAACACTATCTGCAGAGGACTCCAGGCCTGTTTTTGAGGTAAGTGCACAAGGTGCTGGAAAGCTAGGAGATGGTGATGTAACCATAATGGCTACATATAAAGCCAACGTATTGGCGGATGGTAGCCTGTATGGGGAGTGTCCTAATGCCGGCGTCATTATGGCGCAAGATGGTATTGGTACATTTAGGGCAACAGGAGCTGGGGCCTTCACGGCGGACGGTGGATCAACATTTAGGGGTGTAACTTACGTTCAATCAGCGGCACCGTCGTTAGCCGGTCTAAACGGTAAAGCGCTTGTTTACGACTGGGATGTCGATGCGAGTGGTAACGCAACGTACGAACTTTGGGAGTGGAATTAGTCGTCAACTCGAAAATCTAATACTTGGATCTCGATTAACCGTATACGAATTCGAAATTCCGTTACTGTCTTAGCCAAAGCGGCCAGTAGATTAAATTCTACTGGCCGCTTTGTTTTTGCAATTCACAAGTTGGCACATCTATTTGATCTATGTTGGAACCGTCCTTATGCTGACATTGAGAATCCCATATAACCTCCATCAACAACCGCGTCACATTTTTTCTTGTATCTATCGACACCACCCACATAAGGCATAAATACCTTTGGTTTGCCGGGGACATTAACGCCCATATACCAAGAGTTCGCCAGTGGATATAGAGTGGCATCGGCAACTTGCCTGACATGCTTAACCCACAAATCCTCTGCGTCAAATGTTGCCTCAATTTGAATGAGATCTCTTGATTTCATATGTTGTAAGCAGTTCGCAATAAAATCTACATGCTGCTCAATCGATAGGATCATCTGGCTTTTGACACCAGGGCTTCCAGGTCCGGTGATAGTAAACAGATTAGGGAATCCAGCAATCGTAAGTCCAAGATAACTTGTTGGACCATGTTTCCACACATCGCGAACCGAAGGTCCGTCTTCAACACCAATATCTATGTCTAGAATAGCGCCGGTCATTGCATCAAATCCCGTAGCAAAAACTATAGAGTCAACTGTGAAATGACCATCCTCTGTGCGGATCCCATTGGGCGTGATTTCTTCGATAGCATGATTACTGACGTCGACCAGTGTTACATTGTTACGGTTGTAGGTTTCGTAGTAGTTAGTATCCAGAATTAGTCTTTTGGTGCCGATCGGATGACTCTTCGGTGCTAGCAATTCGGCCACAATTGGGTCTTTGACAGTCTTTCGAATTTTCTGACGAACAAATTCTGCTGCAGTGTCATTGGATGCTTTGTTAGTCAAGAGATCGTTGAACGAATAAAGAAAGCTGATCTGTCCACCTTCTGCCCATTTTTGCTCATAGGTTTGCAGTCGCTCTTTATCGGACACGTCCAACGCTGATTTCTCTGGTGGTGGATAGCCTGCAATGCCAAATGGCGTATCGAAAGCAGCCTTCCGGCGAGCCGAATACTCAGACTTGTGTCGTTGTTCTATTTCAGGATCAAGGGGTCCATTGCGTGCCGGGAGACTAAAGTTTGCGGTACGTTGAAACACGTAGAGGTGCGACGCCTGTTGTGCAATGTGCGGAATAGACTGAATACCCGATGAACCAGTGCCGATAATTCCGACTCGCTTCCCAGAAAACTTAACTTCATCATGCGGCCACAACCCAGTATGGAACCAATCTCCCTTAAACCGATCAAGGCCGGAGAATTCCGGCGTTTGGGGGGTCGAAAGGTTTCCAGTTGCCATCACACAATAGGGCGCGCGGAAAATCTCCCCCCTATCGGTGCACAGGGTCCATAAGACCTTTCTCCGGCAGAAGAGGGCAGACGTAATTCGTGTATTGAACCGAATATCACGGCGAAGATTAAAACGTTCTGTGACGTGATTAATATATTTGAGTATTTCTGGTTGGGTACCATACCGTTCGGGCCAATTCCATTCCTGCTGCAGATCATTCGCGAAAGAATAGGAATATTCCAGACTTTCAACATCACATCGACATCCAGGATATCGATTCCAGTACCATGTTCCACCTACGCTCGACCCCGCTTCAAAAGCGACTGCCGACAAGCCAAGGCCTCTTAGACGATACAAAAGATACAAGCCCGCGACACCACCACCGACTATCAGTACATCAAAATCCTGATCGATTGCCGTCTGACGTTGTGTCGGTGGTAAAGATGTTGCCTTCATGTTGTTACGCTTCAGGATTTCCTCGCAGAAATTAATAAATAGCGGCTTATGAACCGGAATTCGTCGTATTTTAGGTCCTATGGCTCGCTGTAAGCCCCCTGTAGGCATTTTAGTCCAGATAATGCCGGTTGGTTAGTAGATCAGAGTATTCGATCACCTGGCTAAAGCAGTGGCTATTATTCAGTCAAACCCGTTGTGTTTTCGTAGGGCTAGATCGCAACTTTTGTACCTGACTAGACTGAATTCGTTTTGGGTATATTTCGAATGTGGCGATAAGATGTCTTATCTCAGGGTTTATCGATAGTTGGCTACTGGCAATTGTAGAGGGAGAATAGGTTATGAAGTTTGGCATTACGTTCAAAGGCGAGGGCTCCCCAGAACGGACTCGCCATCTGGTACGACAAGCAGAAGCGGCCGGATTCGAGTACAGCTGGTTTTTTGACTCCCACATACTCTGGCGTGACAGTTATGTCACCATCGCCATGTGTATCGAGCATACGCAGACCATGCGGTTTGGACCGTGTGTGACTAACCCCGGAGTAAGGGATTGGTCGGTCGCGGCCAGTCTTTTTGGAAGCCTTGCCTTCCAGAGTGGGGGTCGGTTTGACATTGGAGTGGGCCGCGGGGACAGTTCACTTCGTGTCATGGGTAAAAAACCTTCGAATCTCAGTGAGGTGGTTGATTTCTGTGACAAAGTCAGATCGATGGTTCGCGGTGGTCAAACACTTTATGCGGATTGTCCAGCTCCAGTAGAGTTTCCTTGGGCCAGTGGTTACGAACTTCCCATATGGATCGCAGCCTATGGACCCAAAGCGATCAAAGTCGCCGGTGAACACGGTGACGGTGTTGTGCTTCAGATCGCGGAACCAATGATCTGCAAATGGTTAGCAGACCAGACAATCAAAGCAGGTGTCGAGAAGAATAGAGACATGAGAGATTATCAAATTATGGCTGCAGCGCCTGCTTACATCGGTTCAATGGATCATTGCGTAGAACGAACCAAATGGTTTCCGGCGATGGTGGGAAACCACATTGCAGATATAGTGGAGCGATATGGATCTGACAGTGCAGCAATTCCTGTGAGCCTCGCCGGTTACATCGAAAATCGTCGTGGATATGATTACCAGAAACACGGTCAGAGTGATAACCCATTTTTGGACTTTATAACCCCTGATGTTGTCGAAGATTTTGCGGTACTCGGGTCAGCTAAACAGCACATTGAAAAGCTACATCGGTTAAAAGAAGCCGGAATTACACAGTTCAATATCTATATTGATAACGGAGAGGAAGAAAAACTAATTGCTGAATATGGAAGGACAATAATTCCTGAACTAAAACACTAGGTAGAGGGCCGCTATGGATTATCAAACTATTGTTTATTCAACTGACGGTACAGTGGCAACTATTTCACTAAACAGGCCGGAACGTCTAAATACTATCGTTCCGCCAATGCCCGAAGAGATTGCGAACGCCGTCGATTCAGCAAACCTTGACGAGCACATCAAAGTCATCATTTTGCGTGGTATTGGTCGCAGTTTTTGTGCCGGTTTTGATTTTGGACCTGAATTTGAAACAGGATATGGCGATCGTTTATCCACCGATGATGAATGGGACCCTGGTAAAGATTTGATCGGTGCGATCAATCATCAAACTGGCTATGTGCCCAAGTTTATGAGTATGTGGCACAGTCCCAAACCGGTAATTGCCCAAGTACATGGCTGGTGCGTGGGGGGTGGTTCGGACATGGCTCTGTGCGCCGACCTAATCATTGCCTCTGATGATGCTCAATTTGGTGCACCGTATTCCCGGTTATGGGGCTGCTATTTGTCTGGTATGTGGATCTATCGACTCGGGCTCAGTCGGTGCAAATGGCATGCGCTCACTGGAGAACCATTGTCCGGTCGGACGGCAGCAGAGGTTGAACTGATTAATAAGGCTGTACCGTTTGATCAGTTGGAGAAGACGGTTAGTGAATTGGCCAATAAATTGGCACGATTACCATTATCCCAGCTTGCAGCAATGAAGCTTGTCGTTAATAAAGCTTATGAAAACCAGGGCATCACAAATACCCAAGCACTCGGTCTTTTGCTTGATGGATACATGCGGAATACGCCCGACGGAAAATCCTTTCGGAATATGGCGAAAATAGACGGTGTGGGCGCAGCTATTCACAAACGCGACGAGATGTTTGGGGATTACAGTGCTGCACCTGCTGATCAGAAACCAAACCCAAATAACGAGATCCTGTTGTAAGTGTGTTGATGCTAGCTATGGGTGTCGGTTACCGACGATAAATATGATTGTCCTGATCCAGCGAGTATCTGAAGCTAGCGTCGATGTAGAAAACAGAACTGTTGCAAGAATTAGGCGAGGTTTAGTGATATTCCTTGCAATCGAGCCCGGAGACACTGATAAGGATTGCACAAAACTGTGTAGGAAGGTGATCGGATATAGAATGTTTTCCGATGCGCAAGGCAAGCTGAACTTAGATGTACGTCAGGCTAACGGAGAAATACTGGTTATCTCCCAATTTACGTTGGGTGCAGACACAACCAAAGGGCTAAGACCGAGCTTACGTGCGGCTGACCCTGGGATCGCTGAACCACTTTATGAACTGTTTGTCGAAAAACTACGTACCGACGATATACCCGTACAAACAGGTGTGTTCGGTGCTCATATGGATGTAGCGCTTGTTAATGATGGTCCCACAACTTTTATGCTGAAAAGTTAATGGTCACTCAATGATCGATTCCGCCACAACCAGAGGTTGACCAGAGCGCCGAATAAACCAAGGACAGCAGCAATACCATAGACGAATCTAAATGCGGCAACATAGCCAGCCACTGTATCGGTTAACTGTGTCGAACTGATCTCTACTGGGTCTTGTCCTGTAGCTCTTAACGTTACAAATATCGACCCCAGAATTGTGACGCTGCAGACCGTTCCAAGGTTGCGCGACAGCCCCGATAGTCCGCCAGCTATACCTAATTCCCGCGCACTGACGCTTCCCATAATTAGACTTAGATTGCTGCTTTGAAAAATTCCCATGCCTATCCCCAATCCGGCCATTCTTGCAGCGATTCCAAAGCCTGTGGAGAGGTTGTCTACCGTTTGGAAAGAGATTAGAGAGACAACGATGATTAGCATGCCTACGGTACTTATAAGGGCAGGGTGAGTGCGGTCTGCGAAAGCTCCGCCGAGGGGCGAGGAAATTAGTAAGAATACTGCGGGGATTGTGAGCAAAACGCCAATACTGGAAGGTCCCATTCCGACTATTTCGGTGACAAAGAATGGCAGGACAAACCAATTAACAAAGATTGCAAGATACATTAGAAAATTACAAACCAAGCCAATCGATACTTCACGTCGACGCAACAACCCTTTCGGTATAAATGGTGTCGATAGGGTGAGCTGTCTTTTGCACAAGAAATAGGCTGCAACTAGTGATGCTGCAATGCAAATCAGAGCATTAAACGAAAGCCAGCCGGTTATCTGTGTTTGATTCAGAAAAAGCATGAAAAATAGAACGCTCAAAACTATCAGTACTGCTGAATTTATATCCAAATCTGTTTGAGAGGAATTTCTGACTGATGGAAGAAACCAGACGGACATTCCTAAGGCAAGAATTGCCAGTGGGACGCGCGCAAGGAAGATCCAACGCCACCCATAAAAGTCGATCACAAAGCCAGCCCCGAATGAACCAAGAATCATTCCGGCCATGCCGATAGCTGTCATCCACCCCAAGGCCTGGCCGCGATAGCTATCGGGAACGCTTGCTGTAACTATAGCGGGGGATAACGCTAAAAAGATCGCATTGCCGAGTGCTTGAAGAACCCTGGTTGCAATTACACTTTCTAAAGTCGTTGCAATGCCAATCAGGAATACTGCAAGTCCATAGATAATTAGGCCAAGAATGTAGATACGTTTCAGCCCATAAGCGTCAGCAATTCTGCCTAGGATCAACTGAACCGTAGCGGTTGCCCCCAGATAAACAGTGATAATCTTATAAATTTCAATGAGGTCAGCATCGAAGCTTGTTGCAATATCTGGAAGCCCTACGTTAACGCTAAAGTCTAAGCTGGCTAATAGCATTCCGGATGACGCAGTCGCAAGGACTAACCAATACTTTTTAGCAATTACAGGCATAATCCGATCAGCTGGAATCAGCAGAGGCACCTTCTTTTATCATGTGGATTTTTGGCTATGGTTCATTAATTTGGAATCCTAATTTTGCCTATCATGCCCATCGTTTAGCGCGAATCGATAATTGGGTGCGGCGTTTTTGGCAAGGGTCGATTGACCATAGAGGTGTGCCAGGTCATCCTGGCCGTGTTGTTACATTGGTATCCGAGCCATCGGGTAATTGTTGGGGTGTTGCATTCAATTGTGGAACGTCTGATAACCAAAAAGTGATCGACGATCTGGACCTTCGGGAAAAGGGAGGATATCACCGCGAATGGGTAACACTGAATTTCACCGACGGCAGTACCACCCAGGGCCTGGTGTATGTAGCAGACCCGGATAATCTAGATTACCTTGGGCCAGCAGATGAAATCGATATTGCCAGACAAATACTCTCGGCTGAAGGACCGAGTGGATCAAATCGAGAGTATCTCAGCAATCTAGCCAGCGCCTTGAGGACTTTGGATGTGCCAGATTCACACGTATTTTTGATTGAGTCCAAGGTCCAAACATTGATCAATACGAGGCCATCTGCAAGCGATTTGCTGTAATTAGGCAGAACTTTCGATTATGGGCTTGATGTTATGCAGTCGTCAGAACCTTCAAGGACACGCTTTCGACGATATCCTTTACCTTCTCACGGTAGTCCAGCATATGCGGCGCCACTGAATGTGCATTCAAATCAGACATGGTTTCCCATTTTTCCACCATAACTACGGCATCGTCATCCAACACTTGTGCGCCGAGTGAAGACTCAGCATCTACCATGGGTTGGTATTCCACACACCCAACTTCGGCGTGGACATTCGATAGGTTGTCTTGGATACATGCCAGTAAGGCTTGTCGCTGGCCGGTTTTGGCTTTTATCGTTGCAATCACACAAATCATATTCGTCACTCCTTGTTTTCAATTGTCTGGGGTTCTGCAATTGTAGGACGTAGTACAGCTAACTGGGGGGTCCGGGATACCAGTCGGATCCTCCCAAGTGGGATCGATTCCATGTAGGGCTGATTAATACTTCATTCAGACATACATGCGCGGGCATCTCTGCGATAAAACGAATAGTCTCTCCAAGATCATCAGGTTGCAGCATTCGAGCTCGTTCTTCATCCGGGACTGGAATAGGGCGCCGATCAAGAATTTCTGTAGCAACCTCGGCAGGCTCCAAGGAGCAACAACGGATCCCATATCGACCTTCTTCTAGGTTTATGGTCGCGGACATAGATGACAACGCATGTTTTGAGGCACCGTAAGCTGGACCTGCAACATAGGAATCATGTCGCCCTGCCCAAGAGGAAACATTAATAATTAGGCCAGCGCCTCTATCTCTCATCTCCGGTAGCACAGCGTATATACAGTTATATGCCCCATTCAGATTGGCGTCGATTACCCTTTGCCAATCACCTATTTCCATTTCGCCATAGCGTCGTTTGGGAAGGTTAATGCCCGCACTATTTATGAGAATATCAATTTGATTCAGTTCGGCACGAATCTCATCGGCAGCAGATAAAACTGCTTCACTATCGGCAACGTCGACCGGAACAACTATTCCGTTGCCATTAATTGATTGAACCATCTCTAGAGTTTCTTCAAGTGGGTTGACTCTACGTCCCGATAAGGCAACCCGTGCACCTGCTTGCACTAAAGAATTGACAGCGGCTCGGCCGATACCGCTACCGGCGCCTGTTATCCATACGGTTTTTCCTTCGATTGAAGTTTTCATAAACTGAATTCCCAATTGTGGTTGTGGTCAGAACAGTTACCGACTTGAGTACATTTCTATTTTTATCACCTCTACCTGAAACGCTTGTTGTGATTATCTAGATAGATTCGACTGTTTTTAACATTAGTGGTGCCAATTCTTGGTCGGATCTATTTTTCCAATCTCTTTTCGAGACCACATTCAACATGTTTTCTTGAGCAGCATGCAAGCGGGTTAGTTCAAGTTCAAGATCTATGTTCAATACAGTTCCATTGCTGACGACCTGTTCGCCATGTGTAAATACGTCTTTTACTGGTCGATTGCCGGCGACAGTGATGAGGCTTCGAAGTGGTTCGCGAACGGGGCGCATACTTGGCGACGTTAAATCGATTATTGAAAAGTCTGCTTTACAGCCTACGGCTAATCGTCCAATGTCATCCCGATTGAGAGCATTTGCTCCACCGACTGTGGCCGCATTGAATACATCAACACAGTCAACATCAGTAACGCTCTGGCCAATGATTCGGGCAACAATAACTGCTGTACGACATTCGTCCAGCATATTGTGGGGATAGGTGTCCGTACCGATGGACATGCGTACGCCATTGTCTAAGTATGTTCCAAACGTGTTTAAAGCTATACCACGCCTTGAAAATACCGTTGGGCAATGTGCAATGGTTGCGCTGCGATCAGATAACAGCTTAAGATCCTGTTGACTGGTCCAGTGCAGCCAAGGGTGGTGGTCAAGAAAAATACCGTGCGCAATCACAGATCGTTCATCTAAGACATCAATGCTGTCAAGCCACTGAATTGATGTCATGCCGTGTCTACGTTGCATTTCATGGAATTCGGTAACTGACTGTGCTGCGTGTATTGTCCAGCTGAGATTGTGATCTCGAGCGAGAGCGTGACTGTCACGGAGTAATTCTTCGGAGCAAGTATCAACCTGTGATGGAGATACCACGGCGGACAAACGTCCAGAAGGGTGATTCTTTACATGCTCGACTATCTTCTGTGCCTTACGAAAAGCCTTTTTTCCAGCTTCATAATCCCAATCATATTCAAGCGAGTGTCCGTTGGTTGTAAACCAGCGCGCGTCGCGGAAGCTGGGTGCTACAAAGCTCCGAATCCCACTGTCCAAAAGTGTTTCAGCCCAACCCTCAAAAGGCGAGGAAAGATCAACGAGCGTTGTGACGCCAGACAGTAGTAATTCAGCAAGGGCAACCTTTAAACAGGCTAAACGTCCTTGGTCATCTACAGGATCGAACACCGGCAGATGCTCGTAGAGCGAACTGTGCCAAAAGCCTGGAGATAGTGTCTCATCGGTAATCCCTTTTCGGATCGGTTCGGTGGTAGGGTGAGCGTGGATGTCAACTAAGCCCGGGATTATCAAGCGATCTTTGCCAGAAAGTTCAATGTCGACGCAATCGACATAGCGATCACCTACAAAAATGATATCCGGGCCCTTGAATACAAGATCACTGTTACGCAGATAGACATGTTGACGACCATCCCAGCCAACAAGCCAATCGACACCACGGATGCAAGTGGTCTGACTCATTTAATCTCTTTTGCGATATTTTCTAGGTTCAAAAACAAGCCTACACTGGCTCAGGGTATTTACACCGTACGGGAAAGGCAAGTCCCAGGGATCAGTCGAAGCTAATTCTGGGTTTTCGTTATAGGATTAAGTCAGTATTATTGGTTATGCTATACCGAACCAGACGTAGAGGTCGGAATCGGAACAACACACCGGATAATCGCTATGAAACCAACCATCTTGAGTTGCGCTGTTACGGGTAGCTTTACGACACGAGAACACAACTCCAACCTACCTGTTACTCCAGAAGAAATAGCCAATGAATGCTTTGCAGCAGCACAGAGTGGTGCTGCAATCTGTCACATACACGTTCGTGAGCCTGAAACGGGTACTCCCAGTATGAATATCGAATACTACCGGGAGGTTGTAAAACGGATCCGTGCAAGCAGTACTGACCTAATTATCAATCTTACAACCGGCCCTGGGGGTCGTTATGTGCCCTCGGACGAGGATCCGGCGCAGGCAGCCCCCACCACCACACTGGTTTCGCCGATTGTTAGAACAGAACACGTCGTTGAACTTAAACCAGAGATTTGCAGTTTAGACCTCAACACTATGTGGTTTGGCGGTGGTGCAGTGATCAATCACCCGCCAGCGGTAAAAGCGATGGCAGAAAGAATCTATGCCTCTGGTGTCAAGCCTGAATTAGAAGTCTTTGATACAGGCGACATTCGACTTGCCCGAGACTTAATACAAGATGGCACCCTCAGGCCGCCTATGCTTTTCCAACTGGTCATGGGCGTAAGTTATGGTATGGATGCCACTCCTCAATCGCTGGCTTACGCACGGTCAATGCTTCCAGAGGGCTCCGAATGGGCTGCCTTCGGGGCAAGTCGACACGCCTATCCAATGCTTGCGCAGGCCTTTCTTTTAGGCGGCCACTGTCGAGTCGGTATGGAAGACACGGTTTATCTTTCAAAGGGGATTAAAACACCCGGAAATGGTGCTCTAGTAGATAAAGCTGTTCAACTTATCCAAAACCTCGGCGGACAAGTTGCTACGGTCAATGAAGCACGGCAAATTCTGGGACTCTCACCTGACAATTGATCTTTAGTTCGAACTGACTTATCCAATACTATCGAGTTGAAACTAAAAACAAAATCTTACACGTCAATCCATGAATAAGACCATCGAAAAAGTCAAACGCTATGTCATGGAAAATCTAACAGCGCTGGCTTGGGTGATTGTTATCGCGGTATCTATGTACTATTACGTATCGCTGATGTTCAGTGAGTGATGCGCCTGTTCTCTAATGATCTAAAACAGTGGCTTGGCTCAGACTAACACCGATTATTGATCAATCCTGTTCGTCGAACCTTTCACGTGGGTTCACCCCGCTCATCTGTATTGGATCCGGAAAGGGTAGCGGTATCTGCTTGTTGTAGCGATCAAAGTTGATTGATCTACGTTTCCGGTAGGAAATTATTCGTCTACGTGTAGACCAGCGTTTGGTGTTCATGGTTGCTGGGTACGCGGCGTTCAGGCAGCCGTGTAGCCACCATCAACTGTCCAGGCTGCCCCTGTAACAAAGGAAGCCTCATCAGAAGCTAAAAATGTTATCACACTGGCTATCTCTGCAGGTTCCCCTAAACGACCTATGGGATGTTTAGCCACCAAAGCCGCATGTATGTCTGGAGAATCTGTAACCGCTTTTGTCAATTTAGTATAGACGAACCCAGGGCATACTGCGTTTACTCGAATCTTTTTGCTGGCTACTTGTAGCGCGAGGTCTCGTGTTAGTTGTAACACACCGCCTTTACTGGGCGGGTAGGGGGAAAATCCATCTGACAGAGACATCACTGGATCGTAGCCAACAAATGACATTATTGAGGCTAGATTGACGATTGCTCCGCCGCCAGATTGGAGCAGGGCTGGTACTGCGGAATGGCACATCAGCATCGTGCCTTTCAGATTTACACTCACCACTTCGTCCCATTTCTGTTCAAAATCGACATCGTCGCTTAGTGTTCTAGCACTTATACCTGCTGAATTGACCACGATATCAAGACAGCCAAATAAACCTAAGGCTGCTTCCACCCACCGGATGCAGTCGTTTCTATCGCGCACATCTCCTTGATCGATTTTCAAATTATTCGGAGTGAGGGAGAGTTCAGACAAAGTAAAATCTTCACGGTCTACTGCCAACACTCGAGCTCCTTCAGACAAAAAACGTTCAACAGTAGACTTGCCGATACCAGATGCAGCGCCAGTAACAATTGCGACCTTATTAGTTAAAAGATTAGACATATATTTCAACAAGTTAAATATTGTAGTTAATGTACTTATCTAGGTCGACCAGTAGATTGAACGAACCGACCATGATCCATCCCCGCTAGGGCAGGACAGATCTATTGTGACACATTCACTCACACCTTAAGTATTTCTCCCACGCTCTGATTCCAGATATAGTTGAATGCCGATCAACGCAAAGCCCCTGGCGTGATAAATGGTCGTCAGGCGGATATTGCCATGAGTAGCACACGGTATGTCTGTGAGATTCACGTTAGTAACGGTGGTAGCTGTGATATCGGTTCTGGCTGGACTGGTCGCGTTACCAGTTCACGCTAACAATGACCTCCCATTTAATTGGGTTCGGAATCTGAACGGCACGGCCTGGGGCTACACTCAAGCAGAAGATCCTAGTGAATACGGATCAGATGGACTGGTAGAAAGGTTCGAACTCCGGATGGGGGATTGCGATAGAAACGAACATGAAGATGATTGTAAGTCTAGCCAGGAGCGAATTGAATTAGTCGAACCTGATCGACCTGCGGTGCCGCTCAACGGTGAAGTTTGGTATCGCTGGAAAATGTATTTTCCTGAAGGTTACAAAAACATCTATCCAGCAAAAACGCACCATATTCGATTTGTCGAGAAAGGCGACAAATTAGTCTGGTCTTTCGAAATCGGGAGTACTGGTGTTTTCTGGTTGGGTAGTTACGTCTCGGATGAACACACCTACTACCCACTAATCGATGAGGACGAGCTATTGTCTCAATGGCATGAATTGAGTGTGCATGCAAAGTGGGGGTCGGACAGTGGGTTTTTTAGGGTGTGGGTCAACAATCTCCAGAAAGTTAACTATGTGGGTACAACTTGTCGAAGCTGCCGCCTGCGTCTCGGTTACGGAATCATGCGCTCTGGCCTAGATCACTATTACAAATCCAACCCAGGAAATGATTTACCGACACAGGTCATCTACTATGTGGGATTTGAAAGAAGTACCAGCGGCATTGAGTACCCAGGATATGTCCCACCCCAAACGACCCACACCCCCACTGTAAGCGAACAACCCAAAACGCTTAAGCCTGTGTTAATCATCGAAACCACAAGCAAGAAGACATCGGGCATAGACCAACTTGAACTGGATAAAGGTGCTGCCGAGGTCCCTAACAGAGATAGAGATTAATTGTTTGAAACAATAAACGAGACCCATCAAAATGACTATGAAGGACGAAAAGATTTTTATTTCAGCGGAAGAGCTGCTCCGGGACTCGTTTTTGCTTGCAAGTATTATTCATCAAAGTGGATTCCGCCCGGATTATATCGTGGGAATATGGCGTGGCGGTACGCCGGTTGGCATTGCGGTGCAGGAATTTCTCGACTACGCTGGTGTCGAAACGGATCACATTGCAATTCGAACGTCCCACTACACAGGCATAGACCAAACAACGCTGAATGTACAGGTGCACGGACTGGGTTATCTAATACGTAAAGTGAATAAACAAGATACTCTACTCATTGTGGATGACGTATTTGATACAGGAATGAGCGTAGATGCTGTGATCTCTGAGCTTTCAAAGCGAACGCGTCTAAACATGCCTGGCGACATCCGTATTGCGACACCCTGGTACAAGCCCTCGAAGAACAAAACGGAGCGTGTACCTAACTATTTTATTCATGAAACCTCACAATGGCTGGTATTCCCTCACGAGCTCACAGGCTTAACACTTGAAGAGGTTTGCCGTGGTAAGCCCGAAATCGCCGACATTGTTACCTCACTACATACATCAAAGCAGACAACGTGACTAAGCCTGACTCCTAAACGGTGTGGGCACGAGTCAATGTTACCGTTACAACAACGCCAGAGCGGTCTTGGCGATTCTCCGCCTTAACTGTCCCGCCATGAAATTCGGCAATGAGGCGTACGACATATAGCCCAAGCCCCAGGTGTGCCTGACGAGCGTCCTTAGCACTGGAAACCATTGGGTCGAATAATCTATGTTCGATATCCTGAGGAAGGGCGGGTCCCCGATTAAGAACAGATAGAGAAATCAGTTCATGAGCGAGGCTAATCTGAACAACGATATCGCCAACAGTACTGAAGCGTACTGCGTTATCAATGAGCTTGTCTAAAAGCTGGGCCACTCGATCAGGGACTCCTTTGATATAGAAAGTACCAGGTAAGGCATCGATCCTAATTGTTCGATCAATATAGACCTGTTGATAACCATCTACACAAGAAGTAACGAGCTGTCTGAGATCGAATTTTTCAAACTGGTCGGATTCTTGTTCCAGGGCTTCTTTTAGGCTTGCCGCTTCTGTCAAACTGGTCAGAATCGAACGGAGTCGTTGTACACCATTTTGTGCGCGAAGAAAATACTTGTTATCACGAAGGTCCTGGTTGGAATACTGAAGGTTTTCAAGTGATGAATTCACCACATTCAAGGGATTGTTCATCTCGTGGGCCAGTGTATCGGGCAGTTTTTCAAGATACCTTGTGTACTGACCAAGATTCTGCAACATGGCAGAAATACTTCGCGTCAGACTGCCAAGTTCATCGGCAGCACGTGTGCCGGACCTGATGTTATCTCGAAGCAGACGGCCTTCATCTGTGGTTGCCTGTTCAGTTTCTCTCTGCAACCGACCGACTCGGTAAGTTAGTCTGCTGGCGAACACAAGAATTACGACTGACAAAAACAGAAATACACCAAGGAAAAGGAGCATAAACCGTCGCAAGGTTTCATATTGAAGGGATAGCAGCCGGTTGCCACTCTGTTTCATCAGAATAGCGCCTTGTATCTCACCGTTTGCCCAAATAGGCAGGGCACTGACAATCAGCTTAGCTTCACCATGTCGCCGACGTTCACTGACTTGAGTGCCGTTGTTGATAACCTTCGAAAGGATACGCAGGTCTTCCTTAGATGAATCGACTGGCATGTCTTTAAGTCCGCCTAGGGGTTGCCGTAGCACCCAGTCGTATAAAGCCAGGGGTATGGATTCAATTCGATTCAACCAACCTTTATCAGACACTCGCCCCCGTTGTATTGTCAGTCGTCCAGGATAGAGGCTCCCCAGTTCTGCACGCAATCGAAAATCCTTGTCCCATATCCGAATGTTTGCCTCAGAGAGGTAGATGGGTTCGACCAGCTTGGCTAGCGCAGGGGTCATCAGTCGTACACGGCCAAGATTGTGAATGAAAGGATCGGGGTCCGTAGAGATACGCCCGATTATCTCGCGTGCAACCAGATCGTCTACATCAACAATCTCGAATTTGATCCTCGCCCTTTGCCCCATAATGGCTTTGGGAATTCTTACTTTAATGAAGTAACCGCTGTCAGTTGGTTCAAACACTGCTGTTATTTCTTTTAGCGCCTCTCCGGTTTCCGGCTCACGCCAGCCGAATTTCATCGAATAAACACTCATCCGTCCTTCCTCTCTAGCGACTAGAAGGTAACGCTTGAGTTCGATACCGAAGGACTGAATGGTGACTCGTAGTTGATCGCTGTTAGCCAGACTGACCAACTCCGGGTCTCTGAATACGACGTTATCGTCGGTTACTTGAAACAAAGCATAAACGAACGACTCATGAGTCCCCAGAGCGTGACGAACTGATAGAGAGTGCGGCTTGTAATCTGTTGTGCATTCGAAAAATCCGGTTCCTGTGTATTCATGGATGTCTTGAAAAGCTGATTCCCAGTCGGCCACGTTAGCATCGATCGAAAGAGAGTTAGTGAGTTTGGTTGGTAATACCTCGAATGACTGCCCAAGTACTTCCGCTACACCAACATCCGGGTCAAACAACGCCTCACGGTTCGATAGCAAACTTGCTATTCCTTCAGATGTTAAGTCAAGTGCCTGTTGTTGCCCTTCCAGCAGGAAGTTTTCCATCTCGCGAACCGATTTGTAGCCCATCCACGGAATAGCCAGCAGAGAAAGCACCAACAGCAACAACTTGGTCCTGATCTTTAATCCGGTTCGAATTCGACGATGCTCTGACTCATCCCTTCTGGATTGTTGGTGGGTAAAGGACTTATCGTTTGTCTGTGTCGTTCTCACAGCAGTCTAGTCGTGGGACCATTTATAGCCGGTGCCATGCACTGTTTGAATTCGACTAAAAGTAGGATCGATTAGCCTGAACTTATTTCTGATACGGCGGATATAGCCATTAATCGTATTTCTTTCCACTAGCCCCTGGCGTGTGACATCGTTCAGAGCTTCATATGTCTTGACGTGGCCAGGTCGACGAGCCAGCGACTCAACTAGCCAGAACTCCGTTAAAGTCAGATTCACGATCTCATCCCGCCACAAAACCGACATACTTTTTTCATCTATTTCCAATTGGTCTACCTTTATAGAGGACTCGGAATCTATCGGATGTTGGAGCTGTTCCGCAATGCGAAGTAGGGCGTGAACTCTGGCGACTAGAAACTCCAAGCTGACCGGCTTGGTAATGTAGTCCCAAGCTGTCATTCGCTGGGAAGAGATGCGATCGGCATCACTATCTCGAGCGGTCAGAAATATAACGGGGAGGTTAGGACTCATGTTTCTGAGTTCCATACACAACTCAAAACCACCATCCATATCCTCACCCAACATGATGTCTAAGATAGCGAGATCTGGAAGTGTCTTTTGAAATCCAGCCTGCGCTTCTGTTTTACCGGCATATGCCTGGATCTCGAAGCCTTGCGCTGCAAGAACATCTGCGTAGTTTTCGCGTTGATCGAAGTCGTCTTCGACGACGGCTACTATTTTCATGTCGTAGCACTCATTTGGCTTATTAGAACGTCAAACACCTAAGATAGCGCGCCTGCCACCTCAGTACGGTGAACTTACTCAAATGTGCCCCGAATAACAATAAAACCGTGATTACCCCGTGATTACCATCAATCTGACGTCTCGAAACCAGATCAAATTATTACAGTTTTGGCTGGCCAATAGCGCAGTCGAGCAAGAAATGTCGAAGATAGTGTTTGTACCATTAACGGACGAAATGGTGTTTGAGCACCCGGAATTGATTACGGGGCCGATCATGACCTATAAACCGGTCAATTCGAGAAAGAGCAATCGTTTTTTAAGCTCCAAAGAATCGCGTCGCACCTCAGGGGCCTGCCTGAAAGGGGATATGGTCAATGGTTTCGACGTCGTCTATGCCGCCCACGAGCCAAACAAGAGGGTTCAAGGCTGATAAAACCGCGGTCATAGCCACGGTTTGCTCTGTGGCTAAGTAGTCCGCAAGGGCAGGGTTGTATCCTGCTTCTCGCGTCCAGGTCGCACCGGACGGGTGGCACTGGGTCTTAGACGGGGCGCCGACGAGCGGTCGCCGCCTATGGCCATTTTATCGACAGCCATGTCGACAGAGCCTTTGAATTGGCAACCATCTTCGAGAACGACTCTCGGCGCACGGATGTCACCAGTGACCTGACCACTAGGGCTTACGACAACTTGTTCGGCCCCACGAAGTTCCCCTTTTACCTCGCCATCGACACGGATTACCCGAGCATTGATGTTTGCAGTCACGCGTCCATTCTTACTGACTACAAGTGAATTGTCCTTGAAATTTACTGTGCCTTCGATCGTGCCATCGACAATCAAGTCTTCTTCGCCAGCAACATCACCGTGGATAATGATCGATGGACCTATGGATGCTGGTTTCTTGGTTGAAGCGACCGGCGCCTTAGGGTCGGCGGTGGCCGACTTTGCGGTGGTGGTGTCTTTTTTTACGGAATCAGGTAATTCATTTTGACTCATGGTCATGTCCTTTGCGGTATCAATTTGGCAAATGCCAGGTAGGGACGCATTGTCTACTGATCGAGCATCAAGCGTCAATTCGTTGAAGTGGTAAATTCGTGTGTATATACTATTTTACATAATCAATGTTATGCGAACCAATGCTACCTAACGCACAATTCCTTTCGCCTAGTACTGTTCCATATCAGTGATCATCGGCGGTTATTCTGGTCGCCAGGGGAAACAGCTCAAAAAAGTTATCTGTGGTTTGCTGTGCCAGAGTCTCGAGGTCAACACCACGGAGTTCTGCTAGGAATCTCGCCGTATCTGCGACAAACGCAGGCTCGTTCGTGTGACCACGATGAGGTACCGGAGCAAGATAGGGAGCGTCTGTTTCTACGAGAAGTCGATCGCTTGGGATCTGTCTAGCGACTTCTCTGACTGTATCGGCATTTTTGAAGGTGACAATTCCAGATATAGACACATAAAAACCCAGGTCTAGAGCTGCTTTCGCGGTCGGCCAATCTTCAGAAAAGCAATGCATGACACCGCCGGCGTCAGCGGCACCTTCTTCTCTCATTATGGAAATTGTGTCGTGGTTTGCCCGTCTGGTATGTACGATGAGTGGTTTCCCGACCTCTCTCGAAATCGCTATATGTCTCCGGAACCGATCCAATTGCCACTCCAGGTCACCTTCTGACCGATAGTAATCCAGACCTGTCTCTCCAACAGCGACCACAACGGGGTCTTGAACGGCTTCTCGAAGCTCGACATAGGTAGGTGAATCTAACGCGCCTTGATCATGGTTTGGGTGAACGCCTGCCGATGCAAATACCTGGCTGTAGACATGGGATATTTCAACAATATTCTTCAGGTCTTCGAGATTTACCGATACACATAGCAGGTAACCAACGCCGGCAGCATTCGCCCGGTCTAGTACAGCGATCAGATTCTCATGCAACTCAGGAAAATCGATATGGCAATGGGAGTCGACCAGTATCAAATGTTAACCTCGCGTTTGTGCGCAAAAAGCGAGTTTGAGTGCGATGTCTTCCAGAAATAACTGTTCATCCACTGACTTCTTAGGCCAACTGAGGAACCTACCGATTGCGAAATACACAGAAAATAGAGCCTCTCGGAACTCAACGGCCAGATCCGGGGAAATTAAAACGGGCACATCAGTATCATGGTCAGGTTGGGCCGACTCTCTCAATCCTCGATGTATCTCCGATTGAATCACCTTTAGTGTGAGCACAATATCGTAGATACCGCTTTGGCGTGCAAAAGCACCAGCGCTTATATTTCCGGAGATCAGGTTAGTCAGCCCATCGATCAACGCTTGGTGAGCTTCTAAATTTTCTCTGGTATTCATTTGAAGTGCGTCATAGGGCCCTAACCCGTGGGTAATCAGCTGTTGAGCAACTTTCAAGTCCACCTTATGCTTGACCGTCAGCCATTCGATAGATTCATCGCTAGTAGGGTTGTTAAGGTTGAGTCGACTGCACCGACTGCGAATTGTCGGAGGTAGATTACTTGGAGACGAGGACACCAATAGGAAATAGGTTCCACCAGTCGGTTCCTCTAATGATTTTAGGAGTGCATTCGCTGCGTTCAGATTAAGCGCATCGGCTGGATAAATCAGACAGATTTTGCTTGACCCCAGCCCAGCGGATTTATTCAAAGCATCAGTGACTGCCCGTATTTGATTGACTGTGATGATGTTTCTGACAGTCGTTCTTCGCTCTCTTTTTGTGGAATCTGAGTCGGCGTATCTCACCGAGTGATTCCTAAACCTAAGGTCACACATTCCCTCGGCTTCTTCAGTAGAAATAACATGCAGATCTGGGTGAACTCCCCGTGCGAACATATGACAGGAATTGCATGCTGTACAAGGCTTGTCGCCGTTTCCTACATTACATAGCAACATCCCGGCAAGTTCCATGGCAAGATTCGGTAAATCGGTGCCCGGCTTGCCGACAATCAACATTGAAGATGGTATAACGTGGCGCCTTTCCTGCAACGATCGCCATTGGGTCTGATGCCACGGACTAATCGCCATTCCGATTCCCTGAAGAACTCACCATGTTTGCGATTTCAATTGTGATGGCCTTATGTACCTCGTGTATTGAGGCCGATGCATCAACCAGGGCTATACGTGAGTGATGCTGGTGATATCTTTCCAGGTAAGCTTCGCGGACCCGCTGTTTAAATGCAAGGTCTTGCTGTTCTATCCGATCGCGGGTCTCGCCCCGACGTGTTAACCGGAGGATTCCCTGCTCTACCGGCAGGTCTAAAAGAATTGTTTTATCCGGTCTAAAATCACCTTGGACAAGAGTCTGCAAGACTTCTATATCCTTTATCCCCATTTGACGACCACCACCCTGGTAAGCAAAAGTGGCATCTGTAAATCTGTCCGACAATACCCACTGTCCATTTGATAAACGTGGCTTGATAACATTAGTGATGTGCTGTGAACGTGCCGCAAACAATAGCAACAGTTCAACCTTGTCATTGATTGGGTCGACGCTGTGAAGAATTATTTCTCTCAATGCCTCCCCAAGCCGCGTGCCACCAGGTTCTCGGGTTATGTGTACATCAATACCTCTTTCATTCAAATAGTTAGCTAACAGCTCAATCTGAGTTGTTTTGCCAGAGCCATCTCCACCTTCTAAAGTAATAAAGTGACTCTCGTTGTTACTGTCTGTTCGGTTCATTCCTTCATCGGTAGGTTTTTACGGCTTCTTGATGTTCCTTAAGTGTTTTTGAAAAGTAGTGCGTGCCATCACCCTTGGCCACGAAATAGAAGAGATTATGTTCTTCAGGATGCGCGGCTGCAAAGAGTGAGTCCCAACCTGGGCAGCTGATTGGTGTTGGTGGGAGCCCATTCCTTCTATAGGTATTGTAAGGTGTGTCTTTGGCCAGATGTTCTCTGGTCAGACCTCCAGTAAACTCATCTCCTAGGCCATAAATAACGGTTGGATCGGTTTGCAATCGCATGTTTTCCCGGAGTCGATTGGCAAAAACGCCACTTATTTTTGGTTTCTCATGCGCAACAACAGCCTCCATTTCAATTAAAGAAGCAAGAACTAGCAGTTCATAGGAGTTTTTAAGCAAAAGGCCACCATCTTTGCCGGACCAGGCGTCCTGAAGTTTCACCTGCAGAACTTTGTTTGCGCGCTGCAATATACTGACCGGCGTGTCGGACCTAATGTAATGATATGTATCTGGAAAGAATAATCCCTCGAGCACTTCATGGTCGGTACCGATCGCCTGTTTGATCAGTTCTAATGAGAGATCACCTTCTTCTCTGAAAAGCGATTTGGCAGTATCCAATCGGTTAATAATGTCGCGAAACTCGAAACCTTCCGGAAAGGTGATTGAATGCTCAAGCACTTTACCTGCGACGACGTGAGTAACAATGTCTTCGACACTGTCCCCTGTGCTGACCTTATATTCTCCGGCTTTTAGGCTCGACGATCGTCCAGTTATCATCACCCATGTCATGATAGGCATAGGGGATTCAAGATCACTTATCAGCACCATCAGTTCAGCGAAGTCGCGCAGGCTACTACCGCTCTCAAGGAGAAGTACGTTGCTCTGTAAAACACGCGGTTCAAGCGCCGTACGCTGAAGGTACGTCACTAAAATTACCATAAAGGAAACAACACCAGCTATGCCAATGAGAACGTATTTTGACACGTTGAGTCACCCTAAGAGATTTCTGAACATCCTTTATGCTAGACCTTGACTCTAGCAGAAAGCCCAAGTCAGATCGTCCTAACCAGTGGCTATGATTCAACCCATGTAACGCTTAAACACGAGAGTGCCATTGGTTCCACCAAACCCAAATGAGTTGCTCAGTGCGGTATTGATGCCAACTTCCCGAGCTGCCCCCGGTACGTAATCCAGATCGCAATCGGGATCGGGTGTCTCAAGATTAATTGTTGGTGGGATCACTCCATGATGAAGCGATAAAACAGTTGCCACAGCTTCAACCCCGCCCGCTGCACCGAGTAGATGTCCCAGCATAGATTTGTTGGAGCTGACCATCAGTTTGTAGGCGGTTGGTCCAAAGGTCCTCTTTATTGCGAGAGTCTCACCCAAGTCACCCTGTGGAGTAGAAGTGCCGTGGGCATTGATGTAGTCAATCTCACTGGCATCAATGCAACTATCAGTCAGGGCGTTTGCCATGCACCTAGAGGCGCCCTCCCCGCCAGTCGATGGCTGCGTCATATGGTGGGCATCCCCGCTCATGCCAAATCCTATCAACTCGGCATAGATTCTCGCGCCTCTGTTTTTCGCCTGCTCCAGTTCTTCTAGAACTACCACCCCGGCGCCTTCCCCAAGTACGAAACCATCTCGCTCGATATCCCATGGGCGACTTGCCCCAGCTGGATCATGGTTTCTTCGACTAAGTGCCTTCGCTGCACCGAATCCGGCCATCGACGTTGGAGTGACACTTGATTCAGTGCCCCCGGCAACCATCACGGTTGCCTCTCCGTATTGAATCAATCGAGCGGCCATCCCTATGCTGTGAGTTCCCGTCGTACAAGCTGTTGCAATGGCCAAATTCGGACCTTGCGCATCCAACATTATAGATAAATTTCCCGAGACCATATTGATGATACTGCTAGGAATATAGAATGGTGAAACCCTTCGGGGGCCTTTTTCTAATAATGTATTCGTGGTTCTTTCAATCGTCTCCAATCCACCTATCCCGGCCCCAACTAGTACACCAAAGCGCTCTTTATCAAATTCGCCATTCAGACCCGCATCATCGTAGGCCTCCAGACCAGCGACCATACCCAACTGCACAAAACGATCCATCTTGCGTGATTCTTTATTAGAAAGGCGGGCGAGTGGGTCAAAATCTTGAACTTCACCAGCAATAGAAGAAGGATAATCTGTTGCGTCAAAAAAACTAATGGGGGTAATGCCAGACCGGCCTTCAGTCAGAGCTGTCCAGGTTGTCGACATACTGCAACCTACGGGCGTGACACAACCCAGGCCGGTGACAGCGACTCTGTGTCTGATCATTTATTGGATCCTGTAACTATAAAAGCCGCGCTTAGCATTTCGCTAAGGCGGCTTTTTATTTCAGACCAGAATGTCTTGCATCAACCGGCAGCGTTCGCCTTAACAAATTCCATCGCCTGCTTGACCGTAGTAATCTTTTCAGCCTCGTCGTCAGGTATCTCGGTATCAAATTCTTCTTCTAAGGCCATTACAAGCTCTACTGTATCCAGGGAGTCTGCACCCAAGTCATCAACAAACGAAGCGTCGGGTGTTACCTGGTCTTCACCTACACCCAGTTGTTCGACGACGATTTTTTTTACTCGATCTTCTATGGTGCTCATTGGTTTACTAGCCTCCCTTGGTGTTGCAGCTACAGGTCTTGGCGATATTTTGGACCAGGCTCCGGTGGAACCCAGTTTCCCATTGGCGCGCATTAAACAATATTACGCGATTGAAGTCCATCACGTCGCGGAAAAGCAGCACACTGAATGGACCTTAAACTAACCAGCTACTGACTCAAACTATGATTGATATTATAGATTAATATGTGCTGACAAGTAACTGAATATATGCATGGAATTGTTTACCCCATGTGCATCCCACCGTTAACATGTAGAACCTGCCCAGTAATGTAGGCGCCAGCATCAGAGGCCAGAAACGCCACCAGCGAAGCAACCTCATTGGGTAGACCAAGTCGACCCAAAGGCACGGACTCAATCAAGTTTTCTCGCTGACTTTCTGACAATTTAGCCGTCATGTCTGTATCGATAAAACCAGGAGCAACAGTATTAACGGTGATATTTCGGCTTGCCACTTCGCGCGCGAGCGCGCGCGTGAATCCAATCATTCCGGCTTTCGCTGCTGCATAGTTCGTTTGCCCCGCGTTACCGGTACTGCCAACCACGGAGCCAATATTGATGATCCGGCCATGACGCGATTTGGTCATCTTGCGTAAAACTGCCTTTGAAAGCCTATATAACGATTTTAGATTCGTATCTATGATGTCATCCCAGTCTTGTTCCTTCATTCTGAGTAGTAGGTTATCCCCTGTTATACCAGCGTTGTTTACAAGCACACTGACAGAACCATACTCAGTCTCTATATCGTCCAGTAGTTGATCCACTGATTCTTGATCTCTGACATCTAATCGATACCCTCTACCAGGAATCCCTAGTTTAATGAGAAAATCGGTAATTGCATCAGCACCCTCTGAAGTGGTGGCTGTCCCAACAACGAGACAACCCGCACTTCCGAGCGCTTCACATATGGCTTTGCCTATACCCCTACTACCGCCCGTTACCAGGCATATTTCAGCCATGAAGTCTTTTTTGACGATGTCCAACTGAACCTACGCTCATGAGATAAATCCTATTCGGTCGAGATTCTTAAGCCGGTACAGATTTAGCGGAGATCTGCTGTTCATGCAACTGGCTGAGATCGTCACGTATTTGCGCGACCAAGTCGGTGCTGACCGCTGTTTGGGCCACCTTAATAGCGTGGGCAAATCCTATTTCATCCGTGCCACCGTGGCTCTTAACGACCGTACCACTTAAACCCACCAATACAGCACCATCGTAGCGTCTATGATCTATTCGAGCACGAATTGCCTTGAGCACAGGGGCAGACAAAACTCCTAGAAACCGTGACCACAACGATCGCATATATTCTTCCCTTACAGCTTTCGTTAGCATCTGTGCCAAACCTTCGCTTGTTTTTAGTGCAACATTACCGGCAAAACCATCACATACAATGACATCGACTTCACCACTGAAAATATCATCTCCTTCTACATAACCGATGAAATTGATCGGGCTACTCTGGAATAGCTTATAGGCTGATTTAACAGTCACGTTCCCTTTGACTTCCTCACTTCCAATATTGAGAAGACCCACTGTGGGGTTAGGGTTATTTTCAAGTGTCCGAACTAAACTTGCACCCATCATGCCAAACTGCAGAAGGTGCTCGGGCAAACTTTCTACATTGGCCCCAAGATCCAGTATATGTACGTGGCCGTTAGCTCGAGGAAGTGCACTGACAATAGCAGGTCGATCTATTCCAGGTAGTGTCTTTAGCACGAATCGAGCCGTAGCCATGAGAGCACCTGTGTTTCCTGCGCTGACACACGCATCAGCCTTTCCTGCTTTTACGAGATCAATCGATATTCGTAGGGAAGAATCCTTTTTGTTCTTAAGTGCCGAGACGGCGGATTCGTCCATTCCAACGACTTCAGTCGATCTAACTATCTCTAGTCTCGGATGTGATTTCTCCGGACCCAATGCGTTCTCAATTGAATCGAATGCACCCACCAGTTTTATCGAAAGATCTGGGTTATCTTGGACCATCGCGCAGGCCGCTGGCACTGTAACAGGTATGCCGAAATCGCCCCCCATCGCATCGACGGCGAGAGTAGTAGCCACCTCAGTAACTATTCCGCATTTTTGCCTGAATTACACGTGAATCGCACGGGTCGAGTGTAGCGATTTAAACGCTACTCAGTTTCGTCCCGGTCGCTGACGATCTTTCGCCCGCGGTAATAGCCGTCTGCTGTCACGTGATGCCTACGATGCAGTTCCCCGGAAACTGGGTCAGTTGACAAGGTCGAACCGGTTAGTGCGTCATGCGAACGCCGCATATTTCTTTTCGATGGAGTTTTTCTGCTTTTCTGAACAGCCATAAGTGTTCTCTTGATCTAGTATCTAGCGCTTGGAGAGCCCAGAATATGCATCAAGTCACTCTGGGCTGATTGGTAGGTGAACAAGGCCGAATTTTATTCTTTGCTGCTTAAAGTGTCAAAATATTCAAAACATCAGGAACTTGTTCTTGCGTCTTCTTCCCGATATCGGCGAGCGCTTCTGGATATGTTATTGCTACCTTTTCGGGTTGTGCCACCTGATATTGATGAGTCACCGAAACAAGATGAAGACGCAAATACGCTTGTTGAGCGGCTTGCGAGCGAGAAAGCCCAAGTTGTGGGTCAACATGAGGCAAGTGCTTTGATCATCGGGTCTGATCAGGTGGCCGTATATGCCGGTCAGATTGTTGGCAAACCGATTGACCGAGAAGATGCGATCTCGCAGCTTGAACTTATTTCTGAGGGAAAGGCAGAACTGCTAACCAGTGTCGCACTGCTGAATACGCTCACGGGACACACCCAGGCTCAAACAGTGTCGACATTGATCCAGTTTAAAGCCCTGAGTCGCCCTGGCATCGAATTCTACCTCGACACTGATAAGCCTTACGACTGCTGTGGCAGCGTCCGAGTCGAAGGGTTGGGTATCACATTATTGAAAAGCATTCGTTCAGAGGACCCAACCGCAGTGATGGGATTACCAATGATCGCGTTGGTATCGATGCTCGAAAAAGAAGGACTAGACCCATTGATGATTGGACCGCGAACTACGATGAGTGAATTTGATGCCTCGAACTAACCTCTAATGAGCCATCTATCAATCGATAGGTCTCGTCCTCCAAATATATATAACCGTCAGACTCGATGGTGTTTAAGGCCTGCAGCGGCCTGCCTCTGCAGGCACCACCGATGCATGCGCCCGTTTTGGGATCATAAAGTGCACCGTGGGTCGCGCAGACAAGATACTGACCATCAGCATCGAAGAATTCGCCCAGACTCCAGTCCAACTCCAACGCCATATGTGCACATTGATTCATAAAACCGGCTACACCTTCAGCAGATCGAACCGCAAATGCCGTGTAAGTTCCTGTCCGGTCTGAGACCTCGAAGCGAACTCCCCTGCCCCCGACTGTTAAGGAATCGGATCGACAAAGTAGTTTGGCATTGGTTGTAACGTTCGGCATCATTACCTATTTCTTAGTTGGTAGTACGGTAGCGTCTGGAAAGAAGTCGAGCCGAGGGTAGCCGAAAATCCATTTCTATAAGTTGGATCTTGTCGACATGAGTTGTTCAAAGTCATCTGGAAGCGGGGCTTCTATCTTTAATAAAACGCCGGTATCAGGATGTTGAAGTTCAATTTTAGTCGCATGCAACAGTTGTCTCTTTATTCCTATCCGCGCTAATTGTTGATTGGTCGAAACGTTGCCATATTTACGATCAGCCGCAACAGGAAACCCAACTGATGCGGCATGGACTCGTATCTGGTGCATGCGCCCTGTCATTAGTTTAACCTCGACCAAGGTGAATCCATTTAACCTTCTAAGCGGCTGGAAAATGGTCCGAGCAGGACTGCCGCTCGGCGATACTATGACTCGACTAACAAGATTACCTCGAGCTTTCTTTATGGGTGCATTGACTTCCTGAACATCAGCCTGCCACTCTCCAACCACTATAATATGGTAAGTTTTATGGAAATATGCTGATTCTTCCTGTCTACGCAGGCTAGCATGTAGAGATCTAAGGCAATCTGGTGTTTTGCTGAGAATTAGACAACCCGATGTATCTTTATCCAATCGATGGGCTAACTCAAGAAAGCTATCGGCATAACGCTTTGCTCTGAGTAGTTCGATAATACCGCCAGCCAGGCCAGTGCCCCCATGCACTGCTATTCCCGGGGGTTTGTTCACTACCAAAATCGATTGATCTTCATAGAGCGTTTGGATCATTTCGACCTTTGATAAATCCAACTCGGCATCAGATTCTCGATTCGCCGTTCTAATCGGGGGAATTCGCACCTTATCGTCAGGCCGGAGTCGATAGTCCGGTTTGACTCTTCCCCCATTAACCCGGACCTGGCCATCTCGGATGATCCTATAGATGTGACTCTTCGGGACACCCTTGAGTATTCTACGCAAGTAATTGTCTAATCGTCGGGTTACAGACCTTTCATCGACCTCCAATAGTGTCGGACGACCAGCTTGAGGACCAATTATTTCATCTGGATTAACCATGTTGTTGTTTGCCTGAAAAACGCTCAAATGCTATAATTGTTTGAGTTGTAGAGGAAAAATACCGTGTAAGCTATATGCTATAGCAAGCTTTGTAAACGCCCGGTTTGAGAGATTTTCGGCACTGTGGGAATTATGACTGCTCCATTTGATCTACCCAGAGTGCCCGGAGAAAGCAGTCAGTCGCCAGGGAATGCCTGGCAAAAAGCTGGCTTACTGACAATAGGCAGTTCGACAAATAACACACTGGCGGAGCGTCATGGACGTATATGCCAAGACATGGTGTCAAGACTGCTTACCGTTTAACCAATGCATAACAGGAATTGTAGTACAGCAACAAAGGCAACAGTGACCTGCCAATTTGGCGAGTCGTTGTGCGCAGTCTGCACCTGAAGCATTCTTCAATCAGTAATCTCTCACATCATCGGCCTTGCGGTTTACGAGGGGCTTGGTGTCGCATAGTTGGGCTTACCACTGGCATGACTAAATAACTGTTCCCGTGTTGCACACGAGTGGTGCAACACGGGACTTAGCGACTTCAAGTTGAGAGAAAATAATGAAAAGAATGCTATTTAATGCAACCCACCCAGAAGAACTCCGGGTAGCGATTGTCGATGGTCAGAAATTACTCGATTTAGATATCGAATCGGCAATACGTGCACAGCGCAAGGGGAATATCTATAAGGCTGTTGTAACTCGTGTAGAACCCAGCTTAGAGGCTGCTTTTGTAGACTACGGTGCAGAGAGGCAAGGATTTTTACCTTTGAAGGAAATCTCTCGATCACACTTCAAAAACTATTCTCCAGCAACGCCAATGGCACAAGTAAAAATTCAAGATGTTCTGTCAGTTGGCCAAGAATTCGTGATTCAGGTGGAAAAAGACGAACGTGGTACGAAAGGCGCCGCGTTGACAACTTTTATTAGTTTGGCTGGTCGTTATCTCGTGCTCATGCCCAACAATCCTAAAGGCGGTGGAATTTCACGACAAATCGAAGGTGACGAACGCTCAAACCTCAGAGAAGCAATGGCGCAGCTAACTGTCCCAACTGCCCACTCGTTGATAGCTAGAACAGTCGGCATAGGGAAGTCAGTAGAGGAACTTCAATGGGATCTCGACTTTCTGCTTCAGCTGTGGACTGCGGTTGAATCAGCAGTCGCCGACAAGTCAGCTCCCTTTCTGGTTTATCAAGAAAGCAATTTGATCGTCCGAGCGATACGAGATTATCTTCGCAGCGATATCCAGGAAATTGTTATCGATCAACAAGAAGTCTTCGATCGCGCCAGTCGATTTATGCAGCAGGTCATGCCTCACAACATTGTTCGTCTAAAACACTACGAAGACACCGTTCCCTTATTTTCTCGATTTCAGATAGAGCACCAGATCGAAAGCGCCTACTCACGAAAAGTGAACCTGCCTTCGGGCGGTTCGTTAGTTATTGACCATACTGAGGCATTGGTGAGCATCGACGTCAATTCAGCACGCGCGACAAAAGGTTCGGATATTGAGGAGACAGCGCTACAAACTAATCTTGAAGCTGTAGACGAACTAGCTCGTCAATTGAGAATACGTGATCTAGGTGGTTTGATCGTTATCGACCTGATCGACATGTCGTCGTCTCAGAACAAGAAAATGGTAGAAGCAAGATTGCATGAGGCGGTTAGGAACGATCGTGCGAGGATTCAGTTAGGACATATTTCACGCTTCGGTTTGCTTGAAATGTCAAGACAACGCCTCAGATCCTCCATTAGTGAATCAAATTATGAATCCTGCGTGTTGTGCAAAGGTACTGGACAAATTAGAAATGTAACTTCGTCGGCATTAAGTCTACTTCGCATACTCGAGGAAGAAGCATTGAAGGAAAATACAGAAGCAATCGTAGCAGAGTTGCCTCTGGATACAGCTACCTTTCTGCTGAATGAAAAGCGTCACGAAGTGAGCCACATCGAAAATCGGCTGGGTACCCGCATCGTAATACTACCCTCCGTAAATCTCCAAGGGCCACAGTTAAACATCAGACGATTGCGAAGTGATGATATTGACGAGATGGGCTACCAGGCGAGTCACGAACTTAAGTCAGAACTCCCTTCCAATGACTCTCTGGAGCAGTATCCTCTTGAGAAAGCTCCTCCAGAAGCAGCTGTTAAGTTAGAGCAACTATCTACCGAACCGCCGCCTGTCGTCTCACCAACCAGCACTAAAACTGCCACGGCAACACCAGCCATTGGTATCTTTGCCAAGCTGCGCAATCTGTTCTCTAAAACGGCTGTAGTCGAACAAGAAGAACCAGATAAAGCCGAAAAGGCAACAAGACATCCTCGAAATCGCCGACGACATGGCGGGCAAAATCGAGGAGGCTCGAACCGTCGCAGTCAGTCTAGCCGCGGCAACGCACACAAAAGTCAAAAAGGTTCCGATTCAGGTAACACCAGAGACGGAGAAAACAAACAGGCCCGAGGCAACTCACAGCCTAATCGTAGCCGTAGGCCACGTAATAGCCGAAAAACAACTGACCAGAGAAACAGTCAATCATCCAACCAAAACACTTCTTCAAGACCTGCGAGAAGTCAAGATTCAAGACCTGCGAGAAGTCAAGATTCAAGACCTGCGAGAAGTCAAGATTCAAGACCTGCGAGAAGTCAAGATTCAAGACCTGCGAGAAGTCAAAAGCCCACGACTGGGCAGGCAAGCAAAACGGGTACGGAAGCCTAAATTTACTAGATGGTCTGGATTGCAATTGGCTGGATTCGCTTATGTTGGGCCGTATTCTCGATTCGCACTGCCTGAGGTGCATGGCGTTGTCCACTAGACGTTTGGCGGATTCCATTACGACAAAAACTTTTTCAGGTGAGGTCGTCCGTCCTGAGCCAGACTAGATCGGACTCTGTTTATTTCCAGTGTATAGCTGTCGTTAGTCAGTCGACCTCTGATGTGTTGAAATCGTAGATAGATCAGATACGTATTGAGCACATCGGTCTCACAATAATTGCGAATCACGTCGATGTTTCCTGCGTTGTAATAGCGCCATACGTCGGATCCACTCACTCCCATTTTTCCTGGTAAGCCCAAAAGTTGGGAAATCTCGTCCAGCGGTGCGGTCGCTCTTGCCTGGAAACCTGACAGAACGTCCATAAGATCAATATGACGCCAGTGGAATCGATTTGCATAGTTGTTCCATTTGAATTCCCTGTCAGTATCGCCTGTTTCCCAGTAACGTTTTGAAACTACACTGTTATACAACGCACGATAATGGATAACGGGGAGATCAAATCCCGAACCATTCCAGGATACTAGGGTTGGGTCGTATCTCTCTAAGCCGCTAAAAAATCGATCCAAGAGCTCCTTTTCAGTCGAATCTGTGTCACCCAAACTCCAGACCCGAAAACCGTCATCCTCTTTCAGGACAACCGCTATCGCCACTATACGATGATAGTGAAGAGCTAAAAAATCGGAACCACCCGTTTTTTGCCGTCGACGGTGTGACATTGCTCGAACGACATCTTGGTCATCTATGCCGTCCAACTCCAGCACTGCTCTTCCCGAAGCTACATCTGGTACTGTTTCTATATCAAAAACAAGAATGGGAGAGTTGAACATTACTTGCTCAGACAGGATCAACTTCTACAGCAGCTGAATTGTGGCATTAGTTTAGATGCGATATCGTCAATCTAACGACGATAAAATTAAATCTCTCAATCCCTCACCCCCTTTGGGAATGGTTATCGGTTCTGGTGATTGACTGATTGCGATTTCTGGATCTTTCAACCCATGTCCGGTTAAGGTGCAGACCACAACTGAATTATCTTGAATGTTTCCTTTCTCGATTTCGTCACAGAACCCAGCTATTGAGACGGCTGATGCAGGTTCACAAAAAACTCCGCAGCGTTCCGCCAGCAGTTTTTGGGCTGTGAGTATTTTTTCGTCATCGGATGACCTGAACCAGCCATTTGACTCAATCACGGCAGTATTAGCTAGATTCCATGACTGTGGATTGCCAATACGGATGGCAGTGGCGATCGTTTCCGGTTCTTCAATAGGCGCACCAACCAGAAATGGTGCGGCTCTGGCAGCCTGACAGCCGACCATTCGCGGCTTGGCGCCAACAATCCCTGCATCGCCATATTCGACATATCCCATCCAGTATGCGCTGATATTCCCAGCATTACCCACCGGAAGGAAGTGATAATCCGGCGCGCAACCAAGTTGATCAACCACCTCGAAAGCGGCTGTTTTCTGACCTTGTAGCCGGAAAGGATTGACTGAATTTACCAAGGTGACCTCTGCCTCCTCGGGCATTCGTTTGACGATATCCATCGCATCATCAAAATTACCTCCGATCTGAACAACCTTGGCACCGTGCATCATCGCCTGTGCAAGTTTACCTACCGAAATCTTACCCGCGGGTATAACAACAAAAGCTTGAATGCCAGCGCGGGCTGCATATGCTGCAGCAGAAGCAGAGGTATTACCAGTCGACGCGCAGATAACGGCCTTACTGCCGTTATGTGAAGCTATCGACAAGGCGACTGTCATCCCGCGGTCTTTAAAGGAACCAGTAGGATTAAGACCCTCGCATTTGGCATACACATCGATATTTCGTTTTCGATCTGACACAGCTGGTAGATGAACCAACGGGGTATTGCCTTCGTTGATATGTATTGCCTCAACATCAGGAGGTATCGATAGCCTATCTCGATAGGCAGCAATAACACCGCCATTGAGTGTTCGGACGGTCAATTCGTCTGTACCCTTTTATCGATGGTCTCAATTCGAATCCGAACGACCTTTTCCTTAATCGTTGTCAATCTCTCCAGTTCCGGTATGGCACGTGACATCTGAGATTCGATTGTTCTGTGTGTAAGAATGACAATAGATACCGGGTCATCTCCAGAACTGGTCCCCTTCTGCCTTATGGAATCAATACTGATTTTATGTTCACCAAGAATTCTGGCAATGTCTGCCAAAACTCCCGGTCTGTCTAGCGCTAGCAAGCGAAGATAATACGCAGTTTCAACATCTCCAATCGAACCACACTTATTGTGAGAAAGATGTCCCGGTTGAAATGCTAGATGAGGCACCCTATTCTCTGGATCTGTAGTCAGGGTTCTAACGACGTCAACAATATCTGCCACTACAGATGAAGCGGTTGGTTTGGCCCCCGCACCAGCACCATAATGCAGCGTTGGACCGACTGCATCACCATGAACAAGAATTGCATTCATTACGCCATCAACATTCGACAGTAGATGATCCGCCGGTATTAGACAGGGGTGGACTCTGAGTTCTATTTTTCCTTTGTGCTGCTTTGCTATTCCAAGATGTTTGATGCTATATCCAAATTCCTTAGCATAGGCTATGTCCTGTTGGTGTATATCTGTTATTCCCTCTACATAAATAGAATCAAAGTCTAATGGGATACCGAAGGCAATAGAGGACAATATAGTTAACTTATGAGCTGCGTCGATCCCTTCAACATCAAAAGAAGGATCTGATTCAGCGTATCCCAGCCGCTGAGCCTCTGCCAACACCTTACTGAACGGACTCCCTTTCTTGTGCATTTCTGAGAGTATGAAGTTTGTCGTCCCATTCACGATTCCGATGACTCGTTCAATTCGATTGCCAGTAAGTCCTTCGCGCAAAACCTTGATGATAGAAATCCCACCTGCAACCGCGGCTTCAAATGCGACGACCAGGCCCTTCTTCATAGCTACATCAAAAATATCGTTGCCATGCACGGCAATAAGAGCTTTGTTGGCCGTAACTATATGCTTGTCATGTTCCAAAGCCCTAAGAGCAACTTCTCTTGCGGTTGATTCACCGCCCATTAACTCAACGATAATATCGATTTGGGGGTCATCGGTCACTTCGAACGGATTATCAGTCAGTTTGAAATCACTGATATCGCAAGCTCGTTGTTTAGTTGTATCATTAACCGCTACTGCCTTGATGCTGATCTGGCGACCAGCTCTACGAGTGATTTCTTCTGCATTTTTGTCGAGTAAATTGACCGTTCCTGCGCCAACTGTACCTAGACCAATAATACCGATTTGTACAGGTTTCATGTCACTAACGTAAACTACTCAAGGCTCGACTAACGAATGTAGCGACGAAGCTAAGCACTCTTAGTTTGATTGAATTACTCACCTATTTTATCGTATGTTTGCTAAAACGACGTAGTTGGTGTCAATTATTTTCAATAAACATCGGGCTAATTCGGAACTACCAATGATATGTCTCCTGAAATGGATAACGTGACCACCATTAATATGATCCGTGAATATTTACCTTTTAGGGTAATAGTAGGATCACGATCAATTAACGACAGTTTCATCGTAACGCCGGACACTGTTATATCGCCTTGGTTAAGAAAGAACGGGGGGACACTCAGTAGTTCTGATCTTTTACCTCTACTCGCTCTTGACGTTGATATTCTGCTGGTGGGCACTGGCCCGATCCAGCAAATCCCAAGTCCTTCTGTCTACAGAGCTTTTGTAGACAAAGGAATGTCAATCGAGTTCATGGATTCAGCAGCGGCGTGTCGGACCTATAACATACTTGCTGAGGAACAACGGCGAGTCGGGGCAGGTATCACACTACCCATTGAATAGTAAACAGTGCACACTGCATTATTGCCTGGTCGGCAGATACATTAATGGATTCACTGGTTTTCCATCTAGGCGGATCTCGAAATGTAACTTAACCGTTTCTGCACCAGTACTGCCCATGTGAGCGATTACCTGTTCCGCCTGCACTGAATCCCCTTCATCTACTATTAAGACACTGTTATGAGCATATGCACTGAGAAAATGTTCGTCGTGCTTGAGAATCAGCAGAAGCCCATAACCTCTTAAACCGGATCCAGCGTAGACAATCTTCCCCGCCGCTGCTGCCACCACTGGGCTACCCTCGATTCCAACTATGTCTATCCCGTTGTTACCTTCCGCCTCGGAAAACTGGCTGATAACACGACCAGCACTCGGCCATGACCATACTTTCCCCTGGCTTGCGATAGCGCCAGATGAACGCTGTTTAACCAAACTGCCTGAGTCTTTCTGGTCTTTCTCGACAAGCGGCTGTGCCTGTATTTCAGTATTCACCAACGCTTTGACGACCATACGTGACCCGTTTCCGCTGGGCTGTTCGGATGCCCTGGAAGGACCTAAGCGAATCTTCTGTCCCGGAGTCACCTGGTATGGCGGTCTTAATCTGTTCCAAAGTGCGACTTCACGATAGTCCAACCCGAATTCCCATGCAATGGTATACAGTGAATCTCCCTCCATCACTATACGTGCTTGATATCTTGATTTTTTCGATGTCAGGTCGCTGACTGGGATCACTGGATTGCCACCACAGCCGTTCAGCAATAAGGTTATTGATAGAGCAGCGGTTAGCTTGGCCAGTTTCATGGTCTGGTTAACGCAGCAGAAAAAATAAAGCGACCAACAGGGCGATAATGGCCCACCCTAAAACATCGACATAGCGCCGGATAGCATTGACTAGATCTTCGTCGCTAGCAAAAAATGTACCTGCAAAATAGATGAACCCCGCAACAAGAAAGAACCGAGCACCCCTACCGATAATGGATGCCAAAACGAACAGCCCCAACGACATCCCCATCATGCCCGCACTAATCGTAAAGATCTTATACGGTACGGGCGTAAACCCGGCTACAAGAATTATCCATATACCATAGTCTACAAACCACTGTTGTGCCTGTGCTAGGGTCTCTTGCGCGCCATATATTGTGACCAGCCATTCTCCGAACCCACCCAAGAAATACCCAAAAATTCCACCTGCGACCGACGCAACTGTCGTCAGACCCGCCAGACGCCATGCACGTTTCCGGTTTCCAAGCACCATAGGTGCCAGCATGACATCCGGAGGAATAGGAAAGAAAGAAGATTCAGCAAAGGAAACAATGGCCAGATATTTTGATGCATGGCGATGTCGAGACAACCTGACGACCGAATCGTACAGACCTTTAAACATAGCAAGTTCGAATCTAACGCTTAAGCTTTAAGTTTAGAGCCCACTCAGCTAAATACTCGTGCTGACTATGGTCTGTACTATCTATAAGCAACGGTGTTATGGAGACGTAGCCATCACTTACCGCTGAAAAATCTGTTCCAGGACTGCTATCCGCAGCACTGCCTATCGTCCCGATACGGTACTGCCTATAGTCGTCACTAACATTAATCTTGACTACAGGGTGAGATCGCGCCCGATAACCCAAACGGGTAATTTTGTATCCATTAAGATCCCCCAGAGGCCTATCTGGCACGTTAACATTCAAAATAGTGCCAGAGGCCAAAGGACTAATCTTGAGTTCGGATATTATTGCAGAGACAACCTGCCCAGCCGTCCGATAGTGCTTAGGCTCACTACCTACCAATGAAACTGCCACCCCGGGATAGGTTAACCGACGTCCCTCCAGGGCCGCCCCTACAGTTCCCGAATAAAGTACATCATCACCCAGATTAGATCCTGAGTTGATTCCAGAAATCACCATATCCGGTTCATTGTCGAGCAGTCCGTTTAGTCCGATGTGAACGCAATCAACCGGAGTTCCATCTACAGCAAAGCATCGTTCGCCGGATGCCTTGACAGTAAGTACCTTACTAAGAGTTAAAGAACCGCTAGCGCCGCTTCTATTTTCGTTAGGAGCAACAATTGTGATCTCACCATGCTCTTTTGTGCTGTCAAAAAGAGCCTTCAGACCTGGAGCCTGATAGCCGTCGTCATTACTCAGTAATATATGCATTTACATGTTTTTTAATCTAGATTAGGGCTAACTGACCCTAGAACAAAATCATAGGTCTAGAGTGTATTATCTCAACTTCTGCTACTCCTGTGAATAACATTAATCGATGCCCACGAGTGTCATAACGAACCTCAGATATTATCCCTCCGTTAAATGAAACCGTTCGAGAATCCCGAATACTATTCCGAGATACGACGGCTGACATTGATCGGTGGTGTGCTCGATCTGTTTCTTGGATTTGTCAAGGTGCTGGTTGGATACATCGGCAACTCACAGGCGCTTATCGCAGATGGCATACATTCTTTATCAGACCTGATAACCGATATCCTGGTTCTTGTCGCAACAAAACATAGTGCTCAAGCGGCCGACGAGGGACACCCGTATGGTCACGACCGGATCCAGACTCTAGTCAGCCTGGCATTGGCCGGGTCATTAGGCATCATAGCCATTGTAATTGCCTGGGATGCTGTAATCAGAATTGTATCTCCTGAATCACTGTTACTGCCGGGATTTTGGCCATTGGCAGTAGCCGCTATCTCCGTTGTCTCAAAAGAGGGGTATTTTCAGTATGTTGTACGGCACCCCTCCGCCGCTACCTCGCGTATGTTGTATGCGAATGCCTGGCACAGTCGGTCAGATGCGCTATCCTCACTCGCAGTTATTGTGGGGGTTGGCGGAGTACTGGCTGGATTCGCCTGGGCAGACGCATTTGCCGCGATTGTGGTCGCTGGCCTGCTACTTGTTGTGGCTTACAGAATCGGTCGAGAAGGCGCTGAGGAACTCATAGATTCAGCAGCCTCTCCGGTTCTGAATGCAAATATGCGAAAGACCATCCTATCAATAGAAGGAGTAAGAGATTCACATGAGCTAAGGACTCGTCGGATGGCTGACAAAGTGCTTGCTGATTTGCATATACGAGTGGATCCTTTGATCAGCGTTTCTGAAGGCCACCGCATCGGTGATGAGGTAATGGATGCTCTAAAAACACGATTCCCAGAGGTTGGGGATGTGGTCGTACACATTGACCCGGAAGACGATATCGTGGGTGACGTTTACTCTAAACTACCTATGCGATCTGTAATCGTGGCAGAAATTAATACGAACCTTCATAAATTACAGAACAATTTTGACGCCCGATTCTCACTACAGCCGAAAAACATAGTCGTACACTATCTCGATGATGGGTGTCAGATTGAAATCTGGATGACTATGCCTGATGAGGCAACCACCAGAGACTGCAGTCTTGCTTCGTCAACAATAAAGGATGCCCTTATGCGCATCGATAATATCGTCAGTGCCAGTGTTCTATTTTCCTCAAATTAGTTGGCGCTGAGCCAAAACCGAACCCATAAGAGACGTGGTTTACCGCACTGCAATACCGAGCAGTTACATATCTAACAAGGTCGGAGCTTGAGCAAGTCGCTCAATCGTGACCTCATGAATTCTTCGCCTACTGGCACTTTTTACCAGCACCTCAAAATCATCTAATGCAAAGGTTTCGCCCGTTATGGGTATACGCTCTGTATGGTCAAGAATCCATCGATTTATCGTATCCGTAGATTTGCCGGGAAGTTCAGTATCAAAATACTCTTCAATCAGTCTGACTTCCGCCGTGCCATCCACGCTTATCTTGTTCAGGCCTAACTCAACAAACTCAACAGGCTTTTGGTCACTTTCGTCATAAATTTCACCAACAAGTTCTTCGAGAAGATCCTCAAAGGTCACAACACCTTCCATGGTGCCATGTTCATCAACAACGATAGCCATGTGTTGCTGTTCCTTTCGGAACCCGCTGATAGTATCTGTTACAGGCTGGGTATTGGGAACGAACTTTGCATCTCGACCGATTTCACCCACAGGGATCTGTGTTTGTTTGCTAATTACCGCGACCATAAGGTCTCTCAAATAGAGGATCTTCTGGATCTCATCGGGATCCTCAGCGAATAGCGGAATTCGACTATAGGGAGTTTCCTTGAGGTCTTCTAGCGCCTGGGATACTGGTCTACGTCCATCATAAGTAAAAACCTTATGCCGCGGTGTCATTACATCTGCTACGGTGAGGTCAGATAAAGCAAAAGCCCTCTCGATCAAGACTCTTTCACCCTGCTCAATCGTTCCTTCTTCTTCCCCGTAGCCGACTATGCTGATAAGTTCTGATTCAGTTACCGTAGGGTCCTCTTCACTCGAAATGGCGGCTTTCCCCGCAACATCCGATATGACTTCAAATAAGCTAATCAGGGGATAAATGGTGCGTTGAAACCAGAGTACTATAGGAGAGACAACCAGTGAAATCCTTTCCGAATAACGTGTTGCGAGACTCTTCGGCGTAATCTCTCCAAATATCAGGACCAGTACGGTAAGCACACCAACCGCGATTCCAGGTCCAATGCTCCCAAGGGTTCGGGTCGCGATCACTGTTGCTATCGCGGACGCGCCAATGTTCACGAGGTTATTGCCAATCAGGATAGCGATCAGCATCTTTTGAGGCTTGCTCTTTAATATGAATAGCGACCTGGCGCCTCGCCTTCGCTCTTTCAGTAGTGCTTTTGCTCTCCCTTTGGATAAGGCGATAAGGGCTGTTTCCGATGCTGAAAAAAAAGCAGAACAACACAGCAGAAGTACCAAACATATGCCGCCTAACATAATATCTGGCCCACGACGCTACGCAGACTTTCCAAAGACGGGGGTTCAGATTCTTCGTTTGCCGACTGTGATTCTTTCATTACGTGTCAAACAATAGGAAATAACTGGTAGCGTATCCACCGTGTTCGATAAGTAAAGACTGTAACATTACTGTAGTTTTGATGCTAAGTACCCAGCATAGGTCACCTGTAGGCCACTCTTCCTGTCAACAACCCGCGGGCGCCCAATACTGTTGGGCTAGGTTCTACAGCTTTACTCCAACGGAATCATCCAACTGTGGTGATCCTCGAGTTCACCGTGCTGGATACCGAGGATCCTATCGTATAGCTTCGGGCACAAATTCCCTGGTTGCTCATCAGGAAAACACAGATTGTCGTCGTGATGGCGAATTCGTCCAATAGGAACCACCACCGAAGCTGTACCGGCTCCAAAAGCTTCATAGAGTTCACCTTCAATTTGGGCTTGAAATAACTCATCCATAGACAAACGACGTTCAGTAGCCGTGATGTCCATATCGCTGAGTAGCGTCAAAACGCTTTCACGGGTTACACCAGGTAGAATTGTTCCACTCAGATCTGGAGTAACTACCGAATCACCCAATCGAAAAAACATATTCATCTGTCCGGCCTCTTCCACATACCGGTGCTCTTGTCCATCCAGCCATAAAATCTGGTCAAAACCATCCTCGACACTGTCATTCATTGGCCTTAGTGTCACCGAGTAGTTACTAGCGGTTTTCGCGTAGCCCGTACCACCAAGGGGAGCTCTGGTGTATCGTTCTTCTGCTTTGAGATATAACGGCGACTTCACTCGTGCAAAATACTCACATACCGGCGACGTGAATATCAGTAATCGGTACTGCGATGCTGGTCGCACTGCCAGATGGGGCTCCGTTGCCATAAGCACGGGTCTAATATATAACGCCTCGCCTCTTCGAGATGGCGCCCAGTCTTGATCGAGCATCACAAGCTGTTTGATTGATTCTATGACGAGGGATTCGTCTGGTGCAGGTATACACAATCTAGTGCACGAAGCTGTTAAGCGCGCAGCATTTCGGTCAACCCTGAAAAGTCTGATCTTGTGATCATCCGTACCTCGAAAAGCCTTCAATCCTTCAAAAACTGTTTGGCCGTAATGCAGCGCTAACGCAGCCGGACTCATTTCAATGGGAGCGAATGGAACAATCGAAGGCTCTCCCCACGACCCATCCGAAAATTCACAGGTAACCATATGATCTGAAAAATAGTCACCAAACCCTAGATTTTTATAATCGACTTCTGCCAGTCGACTATTCTTCACGGACTTTATTTTCATTGTTTCTTCAAGCTCTATCAGTATCCTGTCAGATTCAGTGATCTCTAATTAGATATTTGTAACCAGATCAGGGCTGTCAGATTTGCTACTTCTACTCCTGACAGTGCTCTGCCTTGATTGAATAGCAAATTCCCATTAGGGCCAAACACCAGCACATTATAACTATGATCAAGCAGCCCCCAACGCTCAACCAGAACTTTACTCTTGTCTGTAACATAAGTCGTACGGGGATATTTCTTTTGCTTCCTTTTAAGGATTTTTGTGATTAAGAATTTTGGTTTCCAGGTCGCCGCCAAGTTAGTGATCGCTACGGATCTTATTTTTTCCGACGGATACTGTTCTTTGGCCAATGCTTCTTCAACATGTTCGTTAACCCTGATTTTGTCAGGATCAACATACATCAATATGTGGACTACCCCTTGCAGTTCAGAACTATTCCAACTGGTACCATCAAGCCTGCCCCCCACGTCGCCTGCCAACTGGATTAGAGGCGGTACCTGATTCAGCTCCAGATCGGCCTTAACCAGACTGCTGGCAACGAACAGTACGATCATGGTCGAGAATATCAGTTTATGTTTGTGTGTCATCAAACTTGGAAACGAATCTGCAAAGCCTAATGTTTAATCGATCGCGACGAATTGTTATGACATGCCATTGCTATCCGGAAGAATCCGGAAGGATCCTAACGCACAGAATTCCTTGACCTGACTGACTATTTCTTGAGTGAGAAGAGAAAATTCACTTTCTAGAATGGTTTCAGATTCAACATAGTGCTGTAAGGCTGATGCAAGGCAATCTGAGAGAGCACAGGCGTCGACTTCAGTCGTCTTTTGAAAACTTGGGCTTTCGTATCCACCCGCCCAACCAGTCTTTTCAAAGCTCTTTAGCTCCACTAGTCCGAGGCCCGGATCGATAGTTCCACAGGGTTCCCAGCCATGTTGGCTAGCGAGCGTCCTTAAATCGCTCCACTGATTATTTGTGATTGCTATAAACCGACCGCGGTGAGATCGAGACATACTCTTAAGTATCACAATGAATGTCTGCAGAGAGAGCGTCGTTGTCGATAACAATTTCTCAGCAACTCGTTCTACCTGTTGCTGATTGTTTAAAAATGGTCGGGGCGAGAGGATTCGAACCTCCGACCACCGCAACCCCATTGCGGTGCGCTACCAGACTGCGCTACGCCCCGAGTAATACTTCCGACCAAGTTACGATTGCAGGAGTTCCGAAATATCTGCAAGCTCCTCTATTACCTGACTATAGAGTTTCTTGTTTAGTCCTTTGCTGCTCTTTTGTTTTTCTTCTCGGAGTCGATTACTAGCACCACTGATCGTATAGCCCTCAATATAGAGTAGACGACGGATTGTTCTAATCAACTCGACTTCATGGCGTTGGTAATAGCGGCGATTACCTCGACGCTTTACAGGCTGTAATTGTGGAAACTCTTGTTCCCAGTACCTTAGAACATGAGGCTTCACAGAGCAAAGCTCGCTTACTTCACCAATCGTAAAATATCTCTTTGCCGGGATCGGTGGGAGTTCCTCTGATGAGGGATCGAGCATAGTCATAGCACGTTCGACTCAGGCACTCTGTCTGATTCGGATAGATTGTTTTTGGCTATCCTATCCTTGACTTTCTGGCTTGCCTTATAGGTAACCACTCGCCGTGGGGTTACAGGCACCTCTTCACCAGTTTTGGGATTTCGTCCTGGTCGACTCTTTTTATCTCTAACGCTGAAACCACCGAATCCGGAAAGCTTTACTGATTCACCATTTTCTAATGATTCTCGAATCTTCTCGAAAAACAATTCGACAAATTCTTTAGCTTCCCGCTTGTTCAAGCCAAGTTGCTCAAACAACGTATTAGCGAGGTCTGCCTTGGTGACAGTCATCGTTCTACCCTTCCTTTGGCGATCTATTTATCTCTGAGCTTCGAGCCCAGCTTTTTCTTTAGGCTGTCGAGAATCTCCTCCATAACCTTCTCGATATCCTGTTCCGTAAGATTGCGTGAAGTTCCTTTCAACGTCAACCCATAAGACAAAGATTTTTTGTTTTTTTCTAGCCCTGCGCCCTGATATACATCAAAGAGCTCGATTGAGTTCAACATTGTGCCACCAGATCCGATGATAACCTCTCTGACTTCGTCCGCTGGCGTAGCTATATCCACAGTTATTGAAAGATCACGGTTCACAGAAGGAAACTTTGGCATCGGGCTATAGGCTGGGAGATCACGGGCCGCTATGCATTGGGTATCTAATTCAAAAATGAATACTGTTTGTTCTAGGTCGAATGCTTTCATAACCTCTGGGTGGAGTCGCCCTAGCCATCCGACGACTTGGTTACCACGGGTTATCCTCGCGCTCTGGCCGGGATGAAGAGCGGGATGAACAGCAGGCTTGAACTCGGTTTTTAGCACCTTAGCAGCTAGTCTGAATATTCCTTCAACATCACCCTTGACATCATAAAAGTCTACCCCTCGGACATGGCTGTCCCAGCCCCTGCGAGAAGCATCACCGGTTACGACCCCGGCAATTCTTTTGATTTCGGTTCGAGTGTTGATGTTGCCATGAAATACATTACCGGCTTCAAACAATCGGACCCGTCGCCATTGCCGACGGTAGTTAACAGCCAGCGCTTGCAGCAACCCCGGCCAGAGACTCGTACGCATGACCGACATGTTTGACGCGATCGGATTTTCCAGTGTGATGACGCGTGACGCTGGATCGACTAGTTTTTGAATTACTGGATCTACAAAACTGTATGTCATTATCTCCTGATAATCATTGTCAATAAGAAAATCAGTTAGCCGGTCAGTGGTTAGGCTCGACTCCCGGTCTGGCGTATAAGCGATGACACTCTTAGGTTCGCGTGTAGGTACATTGTCATAGCCAAATACCCGAACAACTTCCTCCACCAGATCGTGCTCTTCTTCAACGTCTGTTCTCCAACTCGGGGGAAGAACTTTCCAGCCTGCTTTTAGACTCCTGACTCTCATCCCCAGAGATTCGAGTATGAACTTGACCCGCTTGTCCGGTATCGTGTGTCCCAACATCTTAATCAGACGCGCTCTGCGTAATGTGATGGGCATCGGAGAGCTCATATGGGATTCACTGAGTTCCTGAAACACCGGACCTGGGTTACCCCCAACAAAAGCACTGATCAACTGAGTTGCACGCTCTATGGCAGTCCGTTGATGGACAGGATCTATTTTTCTTTCAAAGCGATACGAGGCTTCCGACTGAATCCCGTACTCTCGTGCTTTACGAGCGATAGCGCTGGGTCGAAAATAAGCTGCTTCGAGCATGATGGAAGTGGTCTGCCCATCAATACCTGATCTCATACCACCCATGATTCCAGCCATACCAAGGCTTTTGTTGGCATCTGCAATTATCAATGTTTCAGGTGTTAGTTGAATCGCTTTGCCATCAAGTAGATTTAGCGTTTCTCCCTTCCGTGAATGTCTGACGACAATTTTTTGTTTAATTTCATCTAAATCGAACGCATGCAATGGCTGCCCGAGTTCTAACATTACATAGTTGGTAATGTCGACAATGGCACCGACGCTTCGAAGACCGCAGCGCCTTAGCCGTTCGCGCATCCAATCTGGTGTCTTGGATTGCGAAACGATACCGTCGATTACTCTTCCAACATATCGCGGCGCATCTTTTGGTGCTCGTATTTCCAATTGAACAATCTGTTTACTTGTCGCCCTCACCGATTTGAAGGAAGGCCCGATAAGTTTTTTACCAGTTAGGGCATGCAACTCCCTCGCTATGCCTTGAATGCTGAGGCAGTCACCCCGATTCGGGGTAAGGTCGATATCAATTATGTGGTCATCAACCTGCAGATAATCGTTGAGTGTGCTGCCGGTTGGGGCATTTGAATCAAGTATAAGAACACCAGCAGAATTGTCTGTGCTGTAATCCAGATCCAGATCGTCTGCTGAACACAACATTCCTCGAGATTTCTGGCCGCCAAAGTCAGCGACACGAATGAGTTTTCCGCCGGGCAGAGAACTGCCAGGCATCGCCGCTACTACGCGGCTTCCCACTTCAACATTGGATGCTCCACAAACTATATCGACGTTTCGGCGTTGACCAACGTCAACCTCGCAAATCTTTAGATTACTATTACCAGGCAGATGTAACGAGGATACGATTTCAGCAACTCGGATTTTATTTGAAAAATCTGGGACCCTGGAAATGGAACCGACTTCAAGCCCTGCATTTGTCAGCAATTCGGAAAGTTGCGGCAGATCCAAATCTACCTCTATCCATTCCCTCAGCCAGTTGAGACTGATAATCATTGGATGTTCATAGGTAGCTACTAGCTGAACTGGTTCAAAAACGACAGCTCGTTATCAAAAAATAACCTAAGATCATCGACGCCATATCGAAGCATCGTGACCCGTTCTATACCCATTCCAAATGCGTAACCCGTATATTTCTCGTTATCGATGCCAACCTGTCGGAATACCTCGGGGTGAACCATTCCGCAACCAAGTATTTCTAGCCAGCCGGTATGCTGACAAACTCTACAGCCAGTACTGGCACAAAAAACACATCCCATATCGACTTCCGCTGAAGGTTCGGTGAATGGAAAATAAGAAGGCCTGAATCTCACCGGCAAATCCTGTTCAAAGAATTCCCGAACAAAATGAATTAGGATTCCTTTTAGATCGGAAAAGGTTATGTCCATATCTACTGCTAATCCTTCCACCTGGTTGAACATGGGTGTATGGGTAACATCAGAATCGCACCGGTACACCCTACCTGGGGCTATCACCCTAATGGGCAGTTCTTGATTTTCCATATATCGCACCTGGACAGGCGACGTATGAGTTCGGAGGACCACACCTGGAGATAGATAAAAGGTATCGTGCATTGCTCTAGCTGGGTGATCCTCGGGAATATTCAGCGCACCGAAGTTATGGAAATCGTCTTCGATTTCAGGGCCCTCGGCGACATCAAACCCGAGCCGTCGGAATATCGTTGTAATCCTGCGTACAGAACGGCTTATTGGATGTAATGTGCCATGTTGTACGGCTCGACCAGGGAGTGATACATCAATAATGTCTCGATCTAACGCGCTTGCTTGTTCTTGCTGCTCTAGAAGCTCGGCCTTTCTATCGATAGCTACTGTCAGTTGTTGTTTTGCAGTATTTAGCGCTTTTCCGTATGCTTTTCTTTCGTCAACTGGCAGGCTCCCGATCCGCTTAAGCTGGCGGGTCAGGTACCCTTTTCGACCGAGATGAGCAACCCGTAGCGTTTCCAGGGCAGAGAGCGTCGGCGTGCCGGATACCGCTACGATCGCTTCAGCTATTTTGGCGGATAACTCATCACCTGCAGATTGTTGGCTCACTGTAGTACCTTTCTACAAAAAAAAAGGAAAGGCCATAGACCTTTCCCGTTGTTCATTTACGTATGCCATGGCACTGCCACGGGCTACGTTAAGCTACCAGTGCTGCCTTGGCTCGTTCCGCCAAAGACTCGAAACCTGCTTTGTCATTGACCGCCATGTCAGCAAGTACCTTACGATCTATTTCAACCGCTGCCTTAGAAAGACCATTAATCATCTGACTATAACTAATTCCACTTAGCCGAGCTGCCGCATTAATCCTCACAATCCACAACGCTCGAAATTGACGCTTACGCTGTCTACGGTCTCTATAGGCATATTGCCCAGCTTTCATCACGGCTTGCTTTGCAACTCGATAAATATTTTTGCGGGCACCACGATACCCTTTAGCATTCGCCAACACCTTTCGATGTCTAGCTCTTGCTGTTACCCCTCGTTTTACCCTAGGCATTGATCCACTCCGTAATCTGATGTGTTAACTGTAAGGAAGCATCCGCTTCAGAGCGGATTCGTTTGAGGGGTGAACGATTAACTGCGATCGTAATTGCCTTTTTCGCTTGGTCGACTTTTTTGTCAGGATGTGGTTCATATATGCCTGCGATCGCTTAAAACGTCCGGTTGCAGTCGTTTTGAACCGTTTCGCAGCACCCCTGTTCGTCTTCATCTTCGGCATCTTAATTGTCTCTCGAATGACTCTAATTTACTTCTTAGGCGCTAGGACCATGACCATCTGTCGACCTTCCATTTTTGGCATTTGCTCAACCACTCCCAGTTCATCCAGATCCGCTTCGACCCTTTTTAGCATTTGCATACCCAGTTCCTGATGGGCCATCTCTCTGCCGCGGAACCGTAACGTCACCTTGACTTTATTTCCGGCATCCAGGAACTTCGACAGATTTCGCACCTTAATGTCATAGTCACCGATATCGGTCCCAGGTCGGAATTTGACCTCTTTAACGATAATCTGTTTTTGCTTCTTTTTCGATTCCTGCTTTTTCTTTGCAGCTGAATATAAAAATTTACCGTAGTCCATCAACCTACAAACAGGTGGTTCCGCATATGGCGAGATCTCAACAAGATCAAGCTGTTTTTCTGCTGCAATCTGGTGGGCTTCAGTAACTGGAACAATACCTAGTTGTTCGCCGACTTCTCCGATTAGCCGGACTTCGCCGGCTGTAATCTGATTGTTGATGCGCTGCTGCTTTGCTGCTATGTCGCTACTCCTTACCTGGTTAGCTAATTACCGTATTGACGAAAGACCCGGTAGCGTTGTTGCCACCCTGTCTAGGTCGATTGATCCCAGATTGGTCCCGTCTTGTGTACGCACGTTAACACTCTCCGCGTCAATTTCCTTATCCCCAACAACCAAAATAAACGGGATTCGGCGCAGAGTCGCATGGCGAATTTTATAGCCGATCTTCTCGTTTCTCAAGTCACATTCGACTCTTAAGTCATGATTTTTTAGATGTTTTTCCACAGACAGGGCATATTCACGTTGCCTGGGCCCAATGTTGCACACGATTAACTGGACGGGAGAAAGCCAGGCAGGCAGTTTTCCTTCAGTATCTTCCATCAAAATTCCAATAAAACGTTCGAGAGAACCCAGTATTGCCCTATGGATCATGACGGGCACCTTTTTCGTTCCATCTTCAGCAACGTATTCCGCCCCCAGTCGACTCGGCATCGAGAAATCCAGTTGTATGGTCCCGCATTGCCAACGCCTGCCTATAGAATCACGAAGTACGAACTCGTGTTTAGGTCCGTAAAATGCACCTTCGCCTTCCTGCACTGTAAAGGGTATCTCCTTTTCTTCAAGCGCAGTCGCCAGTGCTTTCTCTGAACGATCCCACAACAAGTCATCTCCCACTCGATTTTCAGGTCGAGTCGACAGGGCAACCTCAATATCATCAAAGCCAAAATCGTTATACATACGGTAGGTCAGATCGATCAGCGTTGACACCTCACTGCCTATTTGCTCTTCTGTACAGAAAACATGGGCATCATCCTGAGTAAAACGCCGACCACGCATCAACCCATGCAAGGTACCTGACGGCTCATTTCTGTGGCAGATGCCGAATTCCGATATTCTTAGTGGCAGGTCTCTATAGCTTTTGATCCCTTGATTAAAGATCATGACATGACCGGGGCAGTTCATTGGTTTTATGGCGTAGTCCTGATCTTCGACATGCGTTGTAAACATGTTTTCCCTGAATTTTTCCCAGTGCCCTGAACGTTCCCACAATCGTCTATTGAGAACTTGCGGCGTGTGCACCTCTTGGTAATCATATTCTTCGAGCAAAGTTCGAACATAGGTTTCTACCAATTGAAACAATGTCCATCCCTGTGCATGCCAGAAAGCCATACCCGGGGCTTCTTCTTGAAAATGGAAGTAGCCCAATTGCTTCCCCAACTTTCTATGGTCTCGTTTTTCAGCCTCGACCAAACGCGTTAGATAGGCATCAAGTTGTTTCTTATCGGGCCATGCAGTACCATAAATTCGTTGCAGCATTTCTTTAGTTGAATCACCACGCCAATACGCGCCGGCCAGTTTTGTTAGCTTAAAAGCTTTTAGATGACCCGTTGATGGAACGTGCGGACCGCGGCACAGATCGGTGAACTCACCTTGTGTGTACAACGAAATCATCTCATCTTCCGGTATAGCGCTGATGATTTCCGCCTTATAGTTCTCGCCACCGGCCTTAAATAGGGCGACCGCCTCGTCGCGCGGCATAGTTGAACGACTGATTGGAAGCTTCGAACTTACAAGCTCGTACATTTTCTTTTCTATTTTTTCCAGATCACTTTCTTCAAAACCTGCGGCATAGGAAAAATCATAATAAAACCCGTCTTCAATAACAGGGCCAATTGTTACCTGAGCCGACGGATACAGAGTTTTAACCGCATGTGCTAAAAGGTGTGCACAGGAATGGCGTAGGATCTCCACTCCTCTGGGATCTTCAGGTGTAATAATGCACACAGATTGATCACCGTCGATACGGTGATCCAGGTCAACCAAATTGCCGCCAACCTCACCTGCCAAGGCACGTTTCGCAAGTTTTGGGTGTATATCGGCTGCGATTTCCATAACCGAAACGGACTGTTCATAACTACGGATAGCGCCGTCAGGCAGTCGAATTTCGGGCATTTGGATTTTCCCTGGAAGCTGTCGGGTCTGGCATCTAAGCTCTAGATGATTTAAATGAGAATGCCACATTGGCTCAATGTGGCATTCGACTGATCCAGTGTCTGGTAGGCGCGAGTGGGATCGAACCACCGACCACTTGCGTGTCGAGCAAGTGCTCTACCGCTGAGCTACGCGCCTAAATGCTTATTTATAGGCGTATTCTACACAATTAAGAAATTTAGGGGACAGAATTAGGGTGAGAGAATTATTATTTCCTTGCTTTCCTCTGTTCAAGCTTATCCCACAGACCAGAGAGTAGGTTGCACCAACAGTTCCTTGGACACATCATCTTATCGAATGATCAAACAAGACTATCTCTGAGGCTTATATAAGTTTGGTGATTTACTTAAATATCAAAGTCGAACCCGATCAGTGCAGAAGTCGAGGGCTCCGACTGGTAGGCAAGGACGTAACCGCGTTCAAGATCAGATTTCGACGGCGCCCGTAAACGAACACAAACCTACGCGCTTCGGCAGTTTCATCGGGTGCCTCTTTTACAATTAACTGATGATAGGCGTGCCCGACGGGGTTATCGCTCCCTCTGCTCTGACACATATCACGAAGATCGGGTCGCTTTTGTTCACCTGGCCCTTTTGCAGACCTACGGCCAACACACCGGTATTACCGCCATGATTTCGTGCGAGATACCGCAACAACTTGGGTGTAGCTTCGGCCAGGAGCCCCGTCTTTTGTCTACTTCAGGGGCCAAAAGTAACATCAGTACGCACAATCAAACACATTCACACAACACCTATGAAAATAGATTTAGGAATGCGTTGTAGAAAAGCATGATTTGCCTGTCGACCAGGCGGTGTACCGGCGAACTACGCACATTTATAACCCCTAAACCGCTATTCTAGATCCAGTAATCACGATCGGCACGGTGGACTGCTAGCTGACCATCGATGGTCAACCGGCCACAGAATCGCCGGTGAAGTGCCTCTTTTTTAACTCACTAATGCTGTCTCGAATCTGTGCCGCTTGCTCAAATTCGAGCGCACGTGCGTGATCGTACATCTGCTTCTCAAGACCATCAATCAGGCGCCCAAAGTCACCGGCTGATTTGATTTCGATATTTGCAATATTTGAATCTATTGTGCCGGCTTTACCAAATCTGGTTCCGCCTGCTTGCTGAGCCTTCTCATAAACACCATCAATGATTTCTGTAATTCGTTTTTTTATAGTCGCCGGCGAAATCCCATGGCGAATGTTGTGAGCCTCCTGTTTTTCCCGTCTCCTTTCTGTCTCATCGATCGCCCTTTGCATAGATTGCGTCACATTGTCGGCATAAAGAATCGCTTTCCCATTAATATTTCGAGCAGCACGGCCAATTGTCTGAATCAGAGAGCGCGTCGATCGGAGAAACCCCTCTTTATCGGCATCTAGAATTGCTACCAGAGACACCTCTGGGAGATCCAAGCCTTCACGCAATAAATTAATACCTACCAGTACGTCGAAAACACCCCGGCGAAGATCCCGAAGAATCTCAACACGTTCGATAGTGTCTATATCGGAATGAAGGTACCTCACGCGCACTCCGTGATCTGCCAGATAATCGCTAAGATCTTCAGACATTCGCTTGGTTAATGTCGTTACCAACACCCGTTCAGATGCTTTCACACGAAGTTGTATTTCAGAAATCAGGTCATCCACCTGAGTGCTCACCGGCCTGACCTCTAAGACTGGGTCTACCAGTCCTGTTGGTCGCACAACCTGATCTACGGTACTGGAACTGTGTTCCGCCTCGTAAGGCCCTGGCGTTGCTGATACGAACACGGTCTGGGGAATCATTCGCTCAAATTCATCAAATCGCAACGGTCGGTTATCCAGTGCCGACGGTAATCGAAACCCATATTCAACAAGTGTTTCTTTTCTTGACCGATCGCCTTTGTACATAGCACCCAGTTGGGGCACCGTCACATGACTTTCGTCGATAAATAGCAGCGCATTGTCTGGCAGATAGTCGATCAGTGTCGGGGGTGGTTCGCCCACTTTGCGACCAGAAAGAAATCTCGAATAATTTTCAATCCCGTTGCAATAACCCAATTCTTCGATCATTTCAAGATCATATTGAGTGCGTTGTTCGAGGCGCTGCGCCTCCAAGAGTCGCTCCTGGCCGCGCAGAACTGAAAGTCGTTCAGTCAACTCATCTCTGATAACTTTCGTTGCTGCTAACAGAGTCTCGCGTGGGGTTACGTAATGACTCTTAGGATAGATTGTGAAACGATTCAGTCTTTCATCGACCTCACCTGTCAGGGGATCAAATCGAGCTAGACGTTCAATCTTGTCATCAAACAACTCGATCCGTACGGCAAAACGTTCCGATTCTGCGGGAAAGATGTCAATAACATCTCCGCGAACCCGAAAGGTACCACGCCGGAGATCCATTTCATTGCGTGTATATTGAAGCTCAGAAAGGCGCCGCAGAATATCACGTTGTTCTGCCAGCCCCCCCTGCCTCAAATGAAGAATCATCCCGTGGTAAGCCGCCGGGTCACCGAGGCCAAAAATTGCTGAAACCGTGGCAACGATGATTGTGTCCTCCCGTTCCAGAAGCGCCTTTGTGGCCGATAGACGCATCTGGTCAATGTGATCGTTGATAGACGCATCTTTCTCAATATAGGTATCACTGCTCGGTACATACGCTTCGGGTTGGTAGTAATCGTAGTAAGACACAAAATATTCAACCGCATTGCCCGGAAAAAGATCACGCATTTCCGCATAGAGCTGCGCGGCAAGTGTTTTGTTCGGTGCAAGGATCAATGCTGCTCTTCCCGTGCTGGCAATCAAATGGGCTATTGTGAATGTCTTGCCCGACCCTGTGACACCGAGCAGGGTCTGGTACAACTCTCCAACCTCAATACCATTCAGCAATGCCTTGATCGCTTCAGGTTGATCTCCTGCGGGATGAAATTCACTTTCTAACTGAAACTGACGCATCATCTTGAACTATGTTAAGTGGCTCAATCGTTTTAGATAGCTTATGTTCATTTGACCAGCGACCTCGGCACAGAGATTTATTCAGCCGAATAGTTCTGTGAACTTCGACACAGCCTGACCAGCACAAAGCACCTACCGTTCACAGGTATGGCGCGAATTCTTTGTCAATTCTACAACCCTGCAACGAGAATTCCGGTATTCCATCGATCCCGACAAACTGGTGTAAGTTTGATTGAACTGCTTGTCGTTTGTTTGACTATTGGCATCCTTGTTCAATTGGCCATACCCAGTTTTCAAGTGCTTTCAGATCGAACGAAGCGGAATGCAACAACACGATTGCTTATTACAGATCTTAATTGGGCACGGACCGAAGCACTCGCAAACAGTACCAGACTATACCTCTGTCCGGGTCAAAACTCAGATCGTTGCCGGTCGAATACCGACTGGAGTCAAGGATGGTCGGTTTTTTCTGATCAAAACCACAATGGGCAACTGGAACCCAGCGAGTTATTGCTGGTACGTACCCTGGCGCTGAACAATAGTATCTTTGTACGTTTTCGAAAGCCGGGTTATCTTTTCTATAAAAACGATGGCAGCGCCTGGCCCAACGGTACATTTAAAATCTGTACTGCCGGCTCCAAAGTTCCGCCACTATTGGTGATCGTCTATCGTACGGGACGCACACGAACATCAACAGGAACAGATCTGGAGTGCATACAGAAGCAAATTTAAGCACCAATTATGGCAGTTTCTCTTGACCGTCGACCGACCGAACAGTAGCATTCGCTATCCGGATCCCCGGTAGTTCAGTTGGTAGAACGGTGGACTGTTAATCCATATGTCGCTGGTTCGAGTCCAGCCCGGGGAGCCAGTTTTATAGGGTTTTTTCAACAGTCCTTCCACGCTCTATTCCTTAACGTTGCTAAAACGTTGCTAACTTTGGCAGCTTTGCCATTGCTTCATGCGCCCTATCGTCAGCCGTATGCATATATCTTTGTGTAGTCTTTAGGTTCTTATGCCCAGCTACCCTAGAAATATCGTATACGTTTGAGTTGGAAACATGTACAGCCTCTGTAATAGAGGTATGTCTTAGGCAATGTGGTGTAGCCATGCAATTCCAGCCCTTCCTTTAATGGGCGGGTACTGTTTGCTGATGACGCGCTCAAGCCAATCAATCGAGATCGCTGGCATCGTGGCGTTCGGGGGCGCGCTTTAGCTCATCACGGCGCTCCCATGGCCGATCTTCCGGTCCCCAGGTTTTGTTGACCCGCCGGCCACGCTCGACCGCCGGCCGCCGCTCTATTTCCATTGCCCATCTGGCAACATGTTTATACGACACGACGTCAAGGAATTCCGCCGCATTGTATGAATTATTTAACACCAGATTGCCATACCAGGCATAGGTGGCGATGTCGGCGATATTGTAGTCATCGCCGCAGAGATAGGGCCGCGCGGAAAGATTCTGATCCAAGACATCGAGTTGACGTTTGGCTTCCATTGCATAGCGATCAATTGGGTACTCGAACTTTTCCGGCGCGTAGGCGTAGAAATGACCGAACCCGCCGCCGAGATAGGGCGCGCTGCCCATCTGCCAAAACAGCCAAGAGTAACATTCGGCCCGCGCAGATTGTTCGTCCGGAACAAACTCCCCAAACTTTTCCGCCAGGTATAGGAGAATTGCACCTGACTCAAACACACGTGTCCCTGGCGATGTGCTGCGATCGAGTAAGGCCGGAATCTTTGAGTTTGGGTTGAGCGCCACGAAGCCGCTGCCGAACTGCTCGCTATCACTGATCTTGATCAGGAAGGCATCATATTCAGCCCCCTTATGTCCAAGCGCCAACAGCTCCTCCAGAAGAATCGTTACTTTGACGCCATTCGGTGTCGCGAGCGAATAGAGCTGCAGCGGATGTTTTCCGACCGGTAATTCCTTCTCATGTGTTGCGCCGGCGGTGGGACGATTGATATTGGCCCATTTCCCACCGTTTTTGTTTATGTTTTGCCAGACTTTTGGCGGTGTATAAGACGATGTATTGGGCATAAGCACAGCTTTCCAGTTGTGATGGCAATGTTAATAGAGCTAACTAGTGATTATGGGAATTATAGGGCGTGACACTTTGGTACCGTTAGGCCCGACATGGCGGGTACAGGTAATGTCGAAGTTAAGGATTTGGCGAGTGACACTATCTCAGCGTCATTTCTGTCGAGAAACGACACCAAACAACCTAGAAGCACAGGATCAGTGTTTAGGTTAGTGCTTATTTCTAGGTGTTTTCTTTAATCAGCTACGGTTGGAACGGTGGACTGTTAATCCATATGTCGCAAGTTCGAGTCTTGCCCGGGGAGCCAGTTTTCTCGATATTTTTGCACAGTTCATTCAGGTTCTATTCCTTAACGTTGCTAACATTGGCAGCTTAGCCATCGATTCATGCAGCCTTTCATCCACATTATGGAACTAATTCAAAAGGTGAGTGAACTGACGGCTAGTAATTGTATCTACAGTAGCTATCCATCTACGTCTGGATCTTCAGAATTCCCCCCACTGGGAGTGCGTTTTGAGCCGTGACCGGAAAAGAAACGCCCGGTTGCGTCAGCATGGTGCTGACGTGCGAGGGCATCATAGCCCCTTGTCGGTTTGGTTTCCGGGTCGAAATGGTCGAAATGGTCCTCGCCCCGTACCAGCGTCGCGGTTAATCGTCGTGGTCCAGTATGGCGAACTCGGGTCGGAATATAACTTACACCAATCCCGATTCGACGATCAGTACTCCGGTTAGGTTTCGAAGAGTGCACCAAATGGGTGTGGTGCAGGGTGAACTGTCCGGACGGTACCTGCAATAATTCTGCTTGGGTCCAATCGATCCCATCCACATACTGACCATTCGATAACAGGTTGCCTTCAGTCTCGCCCTTCTTATGTGCCAGGGCCCCATAACGGTGACTGCCGGGTAAGACCTGGAGACAGCCGCTCACCTCCGAGGAATCCGAAAGCGCGATCCAAGCCGTAACGTGTTCGGCTGGCTCGAGAAAGAAATAGGTGCCATCTTGATGCCAAGAAACGTAGGTCTGGTCACCCGGTTCCTTGATCCAGCAGGTGAGGTGGTAGACCATAATATTCGGGCCAATTAGGCTTTCGACAGTATCGAGCACCACGGGTAACCGAATCAGGTCGTGCATCCACGGGAATAACAGGTGGGTTTTGGCACGCACCTGGTTTGACATACTGCTAAGCTGCCTACCCTCGCTTTTTTCGAACGCTTCCAACTCGTCGCGAAAGTACGCTACCTCTTTCGAAATTAGTCCGTCGAAGGGTCCGATGAAACCCCGTTCCGCATACTCTCGAACCTGTTCCGGGGTTAGTCTCACGGTGTTTTGTACTCTCAGTCCTCAGATCAGTCCAGATTCTGTCATCGCCACGATACGCGAATAGTCCCGGCCTTCATCTATTCCACCAGGCGAGGTCGGAGAACGAACGTAGGTCGATCTCGTGGGTCCAGGCGGAGCGGTGCTGCTGGGCGATGTGATAGTACGTATCCGCGATCTTGGCTGGGAGCATCAAGCCGTCGTGTTCCATACCGCGGGTCTCCCGCAGCTCTTGAAACTTCTCCGGGCCGAGCATCTTACCGAGCGTATCCGGGGCATCAACCGAGCCGTCGATGAGGATATGGGCGACGTGTATTCCTTTGGGTGCGAACTCCGCGTTTAGGCTTTGGCAGAGCATCCGCCGTCCTCCCATTGCCGCTGCATGCGAATGCTGCCCACGGTTGCCGCGCACGGCGGCAGTGGAGGAGGTCACCAGGATCGTTCCTCCGCCGCGCGCCTCCATCAACGGGCACACAGTCGAGGCGAAACGAAACAAGGCAAAGGTCGCGAGCCGCCAACCGATTTCGAATTGCTTATACGTCGTTTCCTCGAGCGAATGGTTTCCAATCTGAGCACCGATATTGAACACCGCAACCTCGATGGGCCCGATATCAGCCTCGATTGATGCTACCCGCTCCTCCAGGCTGTCGGTCTCGACCGCATTGAGAAGGAATCCCGATGCGGAGCCATCCTTGCTTTCGATCTCCTCGACAAGCTGCCTCAAACCGTTCACATTGGTGCGGCGGCAGAGCACTGCGTGATAGCCCGCTTTCGCGAAGCGCTTGCCGACGTTTCCGCCGATTCCAGCGCCAGCACCTATGACGAGACAGACTGGTTTCATCTCGGGTCAACTCCTAGTTCTACGTTCTAGAATCCGTTTACCCAACAGGGCGTGATACTTTGTTACCGTTAATTCTTTGAAGGTTTGCTCTCGACAGTCGTAATATCAGGGCTGACTCCGTTCTTCTTTAAACAATGCACTTTGGCCTGATCTATCCCTGTGGAATAGTGGACAAGAACGGCAAACCAGTCCTTATTCTTTCGGTAAGTTCTCTTCCACTGTGGAACAAACAATTTACCAGCTTCTTCCTCATTGGATGTCCAACGATATGCACTACCTTCTATGATAGTTTCAATTCTACCTTCGACTAAGCAAACTTAAAAAGACTTTCACTCCTGAATGTCCATATCTTAATCTTTTATGTCTTTACGCTTGTTTTAGATGCCTACTAATTCCGTACATCGACATGAATAGGACCAACCGCTTCCATCCTCATTTCTATATCCAGTGTCTCAACTTGGTCTTTACGATACGAAGCAAGTGTTGCCTTGAAGTCTTCATACACTTCCTGAGAGGGATAAGTGCAAAATGAGCCGTGATTATGGTCATCGATTGCAAACCACTGCACCGTTGATCCTTCAGGCATGTCATCACCAATCTCCGATTCCATACCATTCCAGTCAATCGCATTGGTATGTTTCCAAGTAGTCATTACGGCATATTTCATAGCTCTCATCTCCATTTATTATTTACGGCTTCATTCTACAATTCTCCCTTATAGGGCGTGACACTTTTTGCCGTCACCGCTCCAGTCAGCACGAATGGCCATAAGACCTAGCATTGGCTCGATGGAATGAATAGACTAATTCTGATGTGACTAACAATTTTTAAGGTAACACAATGTATTTCTTTGCAGAACATAGACACACAGGCGCCACATGCTTTTCTAAAGACGAATCAAAGACCGTACTATTTGATAATTTAATAACTGAAGCAAATGAACATGGTGTAAAAATACATCAATTCTTAAAGTGCGCTCCTGAGCATAGATTCTTTTTTGTGCTTGAGGCTGAGGACTATCAAGCTATCCATAACTTTTTTCAGCAAGTATTCACATTAGGAGATATTGAGATTGTTCCAGCAATTAGCGCTCTCTAGAGTGTCTACGGGATCGTTAGGTCCGACATAGCGGGTACAGGTAATGTCGAAGCTAGGAATCTAGCTACTGACACTATATTGGCACTGTCTAAACGTCTTTTCTGACGCGAAACGACCTCAAACAACCTACAAGCACAGCATCAGAGTTTAGGTTTATGCTTGTTTGTAGGCGTTTCTTACAATCTACTGCGGTTGGAACGGTGGACTGTTAATCCATATGTCGCAAGTTCGAGTCTTGCCCGGGGAGCCAGTTTTCTTGATTGTTTTGCCATTCCCACCACTCCCATTTTGTCACTCTAACTATCGACGGTAACGTTGCCATTGCGTTATGCCGGCTATCAGCCGCTACAAGGATCTATCCCAGCGTTGTCTTGAGACCTTTATGACCAGCGCGGTTGCTTAATACATCTCTGTGCTTGAAGTTGGTTCACGTGGTAATTCTGGTTCGAACCGTTCTACGCCCATCTGTTCACAAGTATAGTTGACCCCAGTTAAACTTTTTGAAGAGCAATGGAAGACAGCGAGGATTAAATGATGCATGGAAACGCGTTGTGTCCTGGACTTGGCGATTACCTAATAGCCCAAGCCAGAAACAACCACTGGAGCAATAATCGCCTGCATTCGGCATGTTTGCGTCTGTCTGCCACGGAGTACTACCAGAAACGCCCTAGCTTTTTCGGCTCCATACAGATCCACCTGGATCACATCGTCTTCGTCGATTGGCTCTACCTAGAGCGCTTAACAGGAAAGCAGTACCTGCCCGCTGATGTTGGGGAAGAATTGCACAGCGAACTCGCGCCACTAGTGGAGGATCAGGTGAAAGCCGATAGAGCGCTGATCAAGTACTGCGAGGCTGCGAAACCCGAAACCCTTGCCTCAAAGGTGTCGTTCAAGCTTTTGGACGGTACACAGCACACGGAGGCTGTCTGGGGCGTGCTTGCGCATCTGTTCACGCACCAGATTCATCATCGTGGTCAGGTGCACGATATGCTCTCGGCAACGTCAGTGGCACCGCCCCAGCTTGACCAGTTTTTCCTCAGCTCCGATTTGCAGCTTCGTGAGGTCGAGTTAAAGGCATTGAACCTACCCATTGAGTAACGTGGTTTGATGGAGTATTCATCCATCGGCCGATTCCTGGCTTTTGGTACTGTCACTAATAGGTTACTAACTTAACGACCTGCCTGACGCGGAGCCAGGTAAAGGACTTGAAGCCTTCGCAGATAAGAACGATCTGTGAAATCGTAGACGTGAACTGGCTCAAATTTCCTGGTCAGATTAATGGACCACGCAAATAAAGCTGAATTGTTAATTCGTATATCACTGGTTCAAACCCAATCCAGGGAACTTGTTATTCCAGATTCTTCCGGCTATCAATAAGCCATCAGATCCAGTTTGATGGCTTAAATTGGATTAGCCCGCTGCAGAACATCACCAGGCCATAGTTATTCGACCCTGTGAGCTTGCAGGAATTCAAGAACCAATTTTTGCACATCAGCATCATCCAGCAGACTATGTCTGCTCACCAATGGCCCGGTACTATAAACCACTGATCGGCTGCCATTGTCTGAATTCATGTACCTGCCGCAACTGCCTCGTGTCCACGGATTCTGGAGCCACGGATCTTGATCAGCCACCAGTGCCAGTACCGGCTCCGAAGACGATGCATTAATTCCCCGGTACTCACTCCATTCCGCATGGCAAGTCCACCCTTCAATAACTCTTGCATTAACCCCACTGTCCAAATCTGTCGAGACGGTCGCGCTAGTGATCCCGCCCTCACTGAAACCAACTAGAAATATATTCCTCGCATCAACCCAATCTAATTGTTTTGCATATTTGATAGCATTTAGCGCATCGTACTGCCTCATCTTCAGTGTTTCCCGGTAAAGCCCTGACCTTTTTATCGCCGAATCACAAGACTTTGGATATTTGGACCGAGCAAAGCTGGCTGGTGCAATTACAGCAAAACCATTTTCAGCGAAAAAATCGAGACGGATGTGCGTTCCCCACCAGATACCAGAACACCCGTGGAGATAAATGACGGTGGGGAGTTTTCTCTTGTCTAGTAGCGCCTCGTAAGGTAGATCACTAATCTGACCCGCAAATACTTTATGTTTATTGGGTATCCGCACAAGAGATGCTTGCCAGGTACGGTCTAACTCATCAGGACTAGACCAATCGGCGGTACTCATCTCAGAATTAGGCGTAAATTGCTTGGTGTGATTGCCTAAGTCAGCGCCAGCCAGCACGCCGTTATATAGCAACAATAGGCTCGAGATCACAGAAACGATGGATGTAATGCCACCAGATATTGGTGTCGTACTCATCTGTCAATAAGCATCTCTCAAATTCTAATATCTATGAGATCTTGACCCATCCTGCTTGTCGCGCAAATTCGATGGAATGTCCGCATAAAGTTGGCGACGAGAGGTTTTGTATAGACGACAACCCAGCATCCGAATCGGCTTTCATAATCGAATTCCCACTCCCTTTTCCGATGCCTCAAAAACTGCGAGGGTAGCCTTTAAAGTTTTCGTTGCATCCACAGCATTGATTCTAGGCTCCTCTTTACCTTTAATCACTGCGCAGAAATGACGGATCTGTTCGGCATAAGCATCTCCGATCTCACTCTCGATAACTTCAGGGCTGATTTCATGGAGCCAGTCGGGTTCATTACCCGCATGTCTCCATAGAACCAGATTCGGGAAATCTAGTGACGCTTTGGATCCAATAAACCGGTAGACATTTTGTGAAGTCTTGGGAAAATTTGGATTTTCCCCCGTAGCCTGCTCCCAGGTCCAAGGAGAAGGGGTAACGTCCGATAACAAAAATGTCCCTAGTGCCCCAGAGTGGAACTCAAGCAAGAGTGCAGTAGTTTCCTCTTTGGGATGGTCTCGAATTCCTTTACTGACTTTGGCTGATATCGAGGCAATTTCCCCACAGACATATCTGAGGGTATCGATTTCGTGGATTAGATTGATCAGAACCGGCCCTGAAGTTCGCTGCTTGCGCCATTCCAGCTCGAAATAGGCATCTGCTTTTCGAGTTGCCCAGATGCCTGTGACGCCAACCAGTTCACCCAATACTCCTTTTTCCATCATACGCTTTGTTTGTTGCATTTGTTCGGAATAGCGCCGGTGATGCCCGACCAGAACCTGCCTATTGAATCTCTTTGAAAACTCAATAATCTGCTGCGCCTCTTCGAGAGAGGGTGCAATGGGCTTTTCTACCAGCACATGGGCATTGAACTCAAGCGACGACAGAACTGGCTCCAGATGCACTTCAGTCGGGGTACACACGATTACACCATCTGGCTGTATCTCTCTCAGCATTTGCCTAGTTGATGAAAAGAAACTGGCGTTGGTTTTGATCGCGATTGATTGGGCGAGCGGATCTGTATCGACGATCGCCACCAGTTCAGCTTGGGTCACCTCAGAGATTGCCTGCAGATGCCTTTTGCCTATGGTGCCGGCGCCAATCAATCCCAGTTTAGTTTTGTGTTGTCCCACGATTATTGTTACTGAGAAACCTACGAGTGTAGTGATTCATTTGATGCTTAAAAAAGGTTACGATAGCCGGACAATATATACCCTGACCTCCGACATAGACTTGATACCAGGACATCTCACAAGTAAGAACAATTCACCGGCCAGCTTGACTCTACCCGACTAAAGGCGACGTGGTTCTTAATATCTGCAATCCAACTAACGCCAAATTTGAAACACTATATTCTAAGTCGTGTTCTGCTGATGTTTCCAACCCTATTGGGTGCTGGGATTCTGGTCTTCTTTCTAATGAGAGTATTACCTGGAGATATCTGCCTTGTCAGGTGGGTCGACTACGGTACGAATCTCGATCCGGATTTGCTGGAATTCTGCCGAAACCAACTCGGGCTGAATGATCCCCTGCTGACTCAATTTCTTCAGTTCATTGGCGGAGTATTAACATTGGACTTTGGTGAGTCCATGTGGACCGGGCGACCTATCTTAGAAGAATTTGAGCTTCGGTTTGCACTGTCATTCCAGGTTGCCGTAATGGCAACAGTTTTTTCTGTTTTGATCGCTGTACCTCTTGGTGTCGTGGCGGCTCTAAAGCAGAACACATGGATAGACTATATCGTGCGTATTATCTCCATCGCGGGCGTCGCCGTTCCATCATTCTGGCTGGGTATTCTGATTATTTTAGGACTGCTTATTGCGAGCCAAAACATTTTTGGAGAGCCCTGGCTACCGCCAATAGAATACGTTTCACCGTTTGATGATTTTGGCAGAAATATTTCACAGCTAGTGTGGCCAGCGCTGGCTACAGGTTATCGGTATTCGGCAGTGGTTGCGCGAATGACCCGTTCGGCATTACTCGATGTTCTGCGGGAAGATTATGTGCGAACCGCCTACGCGAAAGGCCTTACTTCCAGAAAAATTGTCAGTCGCCATGCACTTAGGAATGCGTTTTTGCCCGTCATCACCATTATTGGGATGGAATTTTCGTTCTTTATTGGAGGCCTTGTTGTCACAGAGCAGGTATTTAACCTGAATGGTTTAGGGCGATTGATGGTGGACTCGGTACTGTATTCAGACTACACCGTCATTCAGGCGTTAACCATGGTCATAGTGACCGTTTTCGTTTTGATCAATTTTGCAATCGATATTTTGTACGCTCGACTTGACCCACGTATCCGCTATACCTGATGCCGGTAAAACTGTGAAAATTTAGCCTAAACTGATGGCACTTCTTCCTCTAGAAGGCAACTGTCAGGACTCTATCTACAGCCTAGATCGTAGATAGATCCAGGCCTAGATTCCCATTGGAAAACTCTGTAATAATTGGCTTTTGTCGCTTATAAATGGATTCAAGATTCGAAAAGCACGGATGCGCTCACAAGTATCACAAGACCAATGGCAGGACATCGATAGATCTAGGGCTATCTGACAATCAATCCATGATCATACTTATACATGGAGCATTTTGATGAACAGTCAACCATTTAAATTACCAGGACAGTTCTTTAAGGGGAACCTTCATACCCATTGCACAGAGTCCGATGGCGACTATTCTGCCGAAGAAGTCGTCAAGCGTTATCGTCAGCAGGGATATGATTTTCTGGCACTGAGCGATCATTTCCATGAGCGCTTTGGCTATCCCATTACCGATACCCGCCCGTACCGATCGAATCGCTTTACAACCCTTACGGCGGCCGAACTTCATGTTGGTAAAACATTGAATGATGAGGTTTGGCACATCCTTGCGGTCGGTATACCGCTGGATTTTAATCTTCCCCAGAAAGACGAAGACATTGTCGCAATATCAACACGCGCAGCCAACTTGGGTGCATTCATTGGCATTGTGCATCCGGCTTGGTACGGTCTCCAGCCCGAGGACGCGCGAATTCTGCCCTTTGCGCATGCAATCGAGATATACAACCACGGAGCAGAAGTCGAAAATGACCGCGGCGATGGCTGGGGTCTGTGTGACGCGCTTTTAAACGAGGGCCACCGTGTTTTTGCCTATGCAACAGACGATGCCCACCACATGACCCACGATGCTTTCGGGGGCTGGATACACGTTAAAGCGGAAAATCTAGACCCGGAATCAATCCTCCATGGCATTAAATCGGGCCACTTCTATTCCTCTCAAGGCCCTTATATTCACAACATTCAAATCGAGGATAATGATGTTGTTGTCGACTGTTCTCCGGCTAGCGTTGTTATTATCTCTGGTCGAGGCTCCCGATCCACTAAGGAAATGGGTAACGGCCTGACACGAGTTCGTTTGCCGCTTGAAAGATTTAGAGATGCCCATTTTAGAATTACGGTGGTCGATGATAAGAACAGAAAAGCCTGGTCCAATCCTGCATGGCTGGATTAAACTCACTGGTCGTGCGAAATACTGACCAGCGGAAATTTTTGCCTAATTTAATCGTGACACCAGCTCCTTATACGACAAGATAGGCCAATGTATGACAATACGTACCAAAGCGACCGCCATCGGTATCAATCATGTTGCACTGGAGGTTGGTAATATCGCCGAGGCCCTGGCCTTTTACGGACGTATTCTCAATTTTACGATCACGAGTCAATCTGAGAATGCCGCTTTTATCTATTTCGGCGATCAGTTCATAAATTTTGCAAAGGGTAGAACACAGGCGCCCGATGAAAAGCGTCACTTCGGAATTGCCGTAGATGACAAAGAACTGGTTCGAGACACCTTAATCGAAATGGGCGTTGCCCTTCTTGGGGGTCGATTCTTGGATTTTCTCGACCCCTGGGGTAACCGTGTAGAAATCACCACCTACACCAATATCATGTTCAGTAAATCCACTGCCGTTCTTCGAGGGATGGATATGGATCATCTGCAAAAAACAGACGAATCCCTTGCCGAACTAGACAAGCATGGCCTCGGTACACTCGATGATTCCAGCTAGAAACATCAGCTCTTCTTTACTTAGACAGTAAGTGCCAACGAAAGTTTATTTTGCAAGCTGCTAATTCGCGCGGATCGTATCAGACTGGCCGATAGTCACCCGATTCCAGCGACACCATTGAAAAGCAGTGTGTTTATTGCCTTAGAATTAGTTAAACTTTTAGCTCTAAAGTGAGCTAGTTTGCATTGAGGAATAATATGATGACAGAACTATCAGGAGTCTGTGTTCCAGTATGTACGCCCTTTAATGATGATGAGACCATCGATGAGGCAGGTTATTTACGACACATTGACCGAATGATAGAAGCCAAAACCGATATTATCCTTGCGTGTGGAGGCACTGGCGAGTTTGCTTACCTGACCACTGAAGAAAAACGGCGCTTAGTTGAGATTACCGGTAAACACATAGAAAACCGTGCTTGTTTTATTGCACAGACGTCTGCTATCAGTTTGCGTGACACGATAGATGCAACCAAACACGCAGCTGATCACGGTGCCGATGTGCTCATGATTCTACCGCCCTACTTTGAAGGACCTGATGCTGCTGGTGTATATCACCATTTTGAAAAAGTTGCGGAAGCCACCGATCTCCCAATTATGGTGTACAACATTCCGGTGCATTCGGGTTTTGATATTACACCGGAGTTCTTCAGTAAATTGCTGGAGATCGACAACATCAAATACATCAAAGACAGCACGGGAGATCTGATACGCATTCAGCAGTTGCTGCAGACCTCAGGAAAGGTTTTTAACGGAGGAGACCCCATAACCTACCCCGCTCTGGCTGCTGGCTGCGTCGGCTGCGTCTGGGGAGCGATCAACTTCATTCCAGAAGAAGCGGTCGAACTCTATGCATTAGTACAGGAAGGTAAGCTCAGAGAAGCCAATCAACTTTGGCAACGCTTATTACCTTCCCAGCTGTTCATCTGGACACATGTCTACAACTCAGCTGTAAAAAGTGCTGCAAATTATCGAGGGTTTAATGTGGGTCAGTGTCGAGCACCGGTACTGCCCCTGAGTAATCAGGACCTCTCAATCCTGACTCACAATCTAGACCAGATCGGTTAGATCATACCGTTCGGTTTGGCAACTATAGTGCTCCTGTTTCTTACTGACTGCTCGGTGCAATGCTAACCGTAGACTCAATCAGCAAAAGATTTGGTGGACTGACCGCAGTCAATAGTTGCAGCTTTACCATCGAAGCCCAATCTATTACTGGACTCATTGGCCCCAATGGTGCGGGAAAGACAACAATATTTAACGTGATCGCAGGTGCAATGAAACCCGACGGCGGTCGAATCCAATTTCAAGGCGCTGATATTACCGGCCGACCCGCGCACAAATTATTCCACCTTGGAATCATGCGCACCTTTCAGATTCCACAGGAATTTGGCGCAATGAGCGTCCTTGAAAACCTTATGCTGGTACCGGCAGAACAGGCAGGTGAGAACCTTTTTCATGCCTTGCTATCGACGAAAAAAGTCTCCCTTCGCGACAAAGAGATTCGCGAAAGAGCAATTGATGTGCTGGAATTTCTACGCCTCACCCACGTAATTGATGAGCTTGCTGGCAATCTTTCTGGCGGCCAGAAAAAATTACTTGAGCTTGGCCGCGCGATGATGGCGGATCCAGATATTGTTTTACTCGACGAACCAGGAGCCGGTGTCAATCCGACGCTGCTCGGTGATCTGGCCGAAATGATTGAACGACTTAACAGGGAGAGGCACTACACGTTTTGCATTATTGAACATAACATGGATATGATCGCTCGTCTGTGTGATCCTGTCATTGTCATGGTAGAAGGTGCAGTACTTATGCAAGGTGACATGGAAACTGTACGCGCCGATCCTCGCGTGCTAGATGCCTATCTTGGTGGTGATGTTTACGTAGCTCCGAACTGACCGATGCCTGTACTTAGCATAGAAAACTTATCGGGAGGTTACGGCGAGGTCGATATTCTCCACGAGATCTCGCTAGAGATAAACACCGGTGAGATTGTTGTTGTCATTGGCCCGAATGGTGCAGGGAAGTCCACAGCTATGAAAGCCGTATTCGGGCTATTGCGATTATCCGGCGGGTCGGTTCATCTCGCCGGCGAAGAAATCACTAACATGGATCCCGCACAGGTTGTTAACAAAGGTGTTTGCTATGTCCCCCAGACTAACAACGTATTTCCGACTTTAACCGTCCAAGAAAACCTCGAGATGGGCGCTTACATTAGAAAAGATGATTTTCGACCGCGTCTTCTGGAAATATACGAAATGTTTCCTCCCCTAGTAGAGAAAAAGAAGCAAGCAGCTGGCGAACTATCCGGTGGCCAAAGACAGATGGTCGCTATGGGCAAAGCATTAATGCTAGAGCCAACGATCCTGATGCTGGATGAACCCACAGCGGGCCTTAGTCCGATCTATCGAAATGAAATCTTTCAAATAATACGCCAGATCAACGCCTCTGGTGTGCCGATCCTGATGGTAGAACAAAATGCAAAACAGTCGCTTGCTATTGCCAACCGAGGATACGTTTTTGTTGATGGCCGAAATCGCACCACCGGAAAGGGGATCGACTTGTTGAACGACCCAGAAATCGCGAAAATGTTTTTAGGCGGATAACACTCTTAGAATGGATTTTATAAATTTTTACCTGATTCCCGGCCTTGTGCTTGGCAGCATCTATGCGCTCGGCGCGATTGGTGTTTCGCTGGTTTTCGGTATCCTTCGGTTTGCAAATTTCGCCCACGGCGAGCTCATGTTGATCGGCGCCTATACCGCCTATTCGCTGATGCAGTTTACAGGCTTACACCCTTTGATCGTATTACCGATCGCTATGTTGTTCACCAGCCTTGTCGCTCTGGGTATCGATCATACTTTCTACAAACCGTTTCGAGCTTCTAAGTCCACTATTGTCATAGTTGCCTCTTTTGGTATTGCTTTGATGGCGCGATCGGCAGTTCAAATAATTTGGGGTGTTGACACATTCTCCTATTCATCAGGTCAAATCCAGATGCCCATGATTCTATTTGAGACACTGCGCCTTTCTCCCAAGCACGTCTGGATAGTTTTTTCCTCTATCGTACTGATGATAGTAGTACACGTCATCCTGACTCATACCAGAACTGGCAAAGCTATGCGCGCAATGAGTGATTCTGCCGAGTTGGCGCAACTGACTGGAATCAAAACTGAAAGCGTTGTGAAAGCGACCTGGGTGCTGGGTGCTTCACTCGCCACAGCCGCAGGTGTATTCCTCGGCTGGGATTCTCATCTGCACTCAATGATGGGGTTTTACATGTTACTGCCAATGTTTGCCGCTGCAATATTGGGCGGTATCGGACAACCCTACGGCGCGATGGTCGGGGGTCTCGTGGTCGGTTTAGCAGAAGAATTGTCGGCATACCCGTGGCTGGGGGATAGTCCACTGCTTTCACCGGCCTATAAGGCTGGTGTGGCATTTGCACTGATGATCATAATGCTGATCTGGCGACCCAGCGGTCTATTTCGCGGTCGGGTTTTCTAAAATGGACTCAGCACAAGCCTATGGCTACATGTTGTACTTTGTGTCACTGATGACGATGGGTGGCATTTACGCAATTATGTGCCTGGGCCTCAATATCCAATGGGGATTCACAGGCCTCTTTAATGCTGGAATCGCAGGATTTTTTGCCATAGGCGCTTATGTCTCAGCCATCCTGACCACCGCTGAATCTGCGTCTCATCTGGGAGGTTACGATTTACCCATCGCATTGGGTCTCGTTGGCGCAATGGTCGTCACCGCAGTTATTGCCTGGCTCGTTGGATTGTTGTGTATACGCCTAAGAAGTGACTATCTCGCAATTGCGACCATTGGCATCGGTGAGATATTCCGGCTGATCCTAAAAAACGAGATCTGGGCCACCAACGGTGCGCGCGGTATTGCCAAAATCCCACTCCCTTTCGAGACCCTGTCCGAACCCTGGAATAAAATCGGCTTCATGTTACTAGTGCTGGCTGTCGTTGCTGTGTTCTATTTTGTGATTGAACGAGCACGCCTAGCGCCTTGGGGCCGACTAATGACTGGGATCCGAGAAAATGAACAATCTGCAAGAGCGGCCGGAAAGAATGTAGAACGGTTTCGAATCGAAGCTTTTGTCTGTGGATCTGTATTAATGGGGCTAGCAGGAGGACTTATGGCCCACTACATCAAGTTCATTGGCCCAGGTGCAACAGAACCCTTGACAACAACCTTCCTTGTTTGGGTTATGCTGATCGCTGGCGGCAGTGGTAATAACCGAGGCGCAGTACTCGGTGCATTCCTCTTGTGGGGCATCTGGTCATTCAGTGAGGTACTCACGGGACGATTACCCGCAGAGTTGGCTGTAAAGGCCGCCTATTTCAGAATATTTCTGATCGGACTACTATTGCAGGTTGTCCTACAACGCTATGCAGGTGGTATCCTGCCGGAACGTCGGCCAACCACGAATAAAGTAGCGTAGAAATAGCCTCCCAACCGACTGCGCTTGCCTAAACCAAACTGGTCGAAACTTACCTAACCATATACCTATTAAAAAAATAGCCCCCATTAAATGGGGGCTATTTTGTTCTGCAGATACAAACTGCGGATGCCTAATCAATCAAGGTTTCAGACCACACTCCATCTTTTACAACGCTCTTACCATAGATACCTGCAACGTCGCCGTTCGCATCGAACTCATTTGCACCAGCGATACCCTGATAGTTAATCTCTTTACCAGCAGCCAGGAGTGCCTTCGCTTTAGCCCAATCGCCAGGACCCACCTCTACACCTGGTGCGTTGGCCACCGACCGTACATGACCGATGAGATCTCGTGTTGCACTTCCAGCACTTTCCAGCGCCAATGCGGCAATCATCACTGCGTCCCAAGCTTGGGCGGTATAAGGATCTGACGGACGATCAAACAAGCCGGCAAAGGTTTTAAAGTGGCTCGAACTTTCGTCAGCCGTTCCTTTGGTAAAAACTGCATCTCCAAGGTTGTCGGCCCCAATTTCATCAATCACTTCCTGCGCTATCATCCCATCGCCGCCGATAAACTTACTAAAAAAACCGTTTTCTAAGCTTTGACGCAACATCGTAATCCCACTGCCGTTGTAATACGCAAATATGGCTAGCGCTTCAGGACCACCGGATGAAAGGGTTGCAAGTTCAGCACGGTAAGATGCCTTATTCGCCTCATGCATCTGATCGCCCGTAATCGTACCACCGAGCTCCTTGAATGCTTTGACAAATACATCGTGAAGACCGGCGTTATAGTCGTCATTTGCATAGGTGGCGGCCAGCTTTGAATAGCCCATGCTTCTCGCAAGTTTTGCAATTGTTACCCCCTGATACGCATCGGAGGGGCAGACCCTGAATACCAAATCGTTATCGTCTAGTCCAGTGATTGCAGGGGAAGTTGCCGACGGTGAAATATTCACCACGCCCGCTGGAATAGTGACAGCTTGCGTTGCACCAATTGTCGCACCCGAACAAAGGGGTCCTACGATAATAGAAGCCTGCTCCACATTGACGATCTTAGTTGCTGCGTCTACGCCAGCTTTCGCGTCGCAGCCAGAATCGCCGCTTGCCAATACGAGGGTGTCACCTCCCCACATACCGCCGTTTGCATTGATATACGCCGCAGCAGCCAGTTCAGATTCCAGGATCACGGCAGAAAGATCTGGAATTGGCCCCGTCAAAGCGTTCAATACACCAATCTTTACCTCGCCGGCATAGACTGGACTAGCTGCAATCGATACGAGTGCAGCTGCGACCACCGTGCGGCGCATTGTGCTTACTGTCTTTGTCATCATTTGTCTCATACTCATATCCTCACCCGTCTGTTTAGTTTATTTACCAAAGCAGCGTCGTCATAAACCAACGCCACTACGCCACAATCATAGCATGTATTAAGAGACTGGTTCTCGGTCAGCACAGTGCAAAAAATTATATAGATTCAGTCAGCCCAGTCCGACATTATCGCCTGTGCAACATCTTCACCACTGCGACAGGCACCTCCGAGGAGTGCGTGAGACATATAGTCCCCCGCATAATAGATCTGCTGTTTACCGCGCATTTGATAGCTTTCAAATACTCTCAGTTCCTTAAGATAACCCGGATAGAACAAGGGCAACATATTTTCTATCTTTTGCTGAACGACATGCCCATAACCGCGATCCAGGTATCTTGTAACATCATCGGGCAGATCATTCCAGATAGCAGGTAGTTCGCCATCAACTACCGACCCAGATTTCCGCTCTATAACCGCCTCAGGCGATAAATAAACAGATAAGCGGCTGAGATAACTTGAGGGAATTGTAGATTGATCGACAATCTCTACCGCGGCTATTGAAGGGTTCACATTCCGACTGAAGAAACGCACAGACGGTTCAACCGAACAGTCGATACCGAAATGCACAATGTACCCACTGCTGTACTT